>CAXMPP010000035.1:3228-15964 GCA_964195395.1 uncultured Thermodesulfobacteriota bacterium | reverse complement strand
GGCGAACAGACCACAGGTGCGGTACAAGCCGGAAGCGAAGCTGAAGCAATTCAGCTGTTACGCAACCAAGGCTTATATCCGACTCAGGTGGTAGAAGAAGGAAAGGGAAGCATTGCTGCCCCCAACGCTAAAGGGAAAACCAAGGGCTCTTCTGCCAAGGGTAAATCACCAGCTAGAAGTAAGGGTAAGGCAAAATCCAAAAAAACTATCGGCGGCAAAGTGAAGCCGAAGGTTTTGATGATTTTCACACGTCAGCTGGCAACATTGATTGATTCTGGTCTTCCTCTTATGCGAAGCCTCACCGTTCTCGCGAAGCAGGAAGCTAATCCAGTGTTGAAAGGCACGGTGAATTCACTAGCAGACTCAGTACAGAGTGGTGCGACATTTTCGGAATCACTCGCCCAGCACCTACGTATCTTTAACAAGCTCTTCGTCAATATGGTGAAAGCTGGCGAACTTGGTGGTGTTCTAGAAGTGGTACTTAATCGACTTGCTGAATACATGGAAAAGGCCAACAAGCTTAAGAATAAGATTGTAGCAGCAATGGTGTATCCATTAATTGTGGGTTTTATTGCCGTCGCAATCTTGGTATTCTTGATGCTCGTTATTGTCCCTAAATTTAGGGAGATGTTTGACGAAGGTGCTGAACTACCTGCAATATCTGAAATCGTTTTCGGCTTCTCAGATAACATGATTTCGAGTACAGCAGGTCTTCCAAATGCTGTTTGGTTATTTATTGTTGGCTTTGGTATTTTCGCAGGCACAAATATTTGGGGGAAGACTAAAGCTGGAAGAAAGGCTTTAGATAACCTTAAACTCAATGTTCCTCTTTTTGGTGACATCCAGCGTAAAAGTGCAATTGCTCGATTCAGCCGGACACTGGGTACTCTAGTCACTTCAGGTGTTCCAATCCTTCAGGCACTGGCGATCACTCGTGAGACTGCTGGAAATGTGATCGTAGCTGAAGCAGTCGATCAGGTTCACGATGCGGTCAAGGAAGGTGAGTCCATCGTGACCCCCCTCCAGGCAAGCAGCGTATTTCCTCCTATGGTGATAAGTATGGTGGATGTTGGCGAGGAAACGGGCCAACTTCCTGACATGCTGCTCAAGATTGCTGACGTGTATGATGATGAAGTGGATGGTGCTGTAACTGCTTTGACTTCGATCATTGAGCCTGTTATGATCGTATTCCTCGCGGCTGTTGTTGGAGCAATTGTCTTTGCTATGTTCTTACCATTGATTGCGATGATTGAGTCCGTCGGACAATAGACAAAAGTCACATAGAATTAACTCTACCAACTGCGAATCTGGGAAACGAGGTTCGCAGTTCTTTTTTAACCTCAATTATGAACAAGTCTCCGTATGAAAAGTTATAAAAATAAGCCGAAGCGCTCTGGATTCACCCTGATAGAAATTCTTACAGTGATTACGATCCTAGCCGTCCTTGGTGGTATCGGATTTGGCACCTACATGGCCGTGATTAGGCAAACTAAGTCAACCCAAGCAGAGGTAATGATTGAGAATATTAGCTCAAGCCTCGAAGCGCGTATCAATCAAGGTCTTAGTAAAGATGATATAGATGATTTATCTGGTCTGATAGACCCTGATGCGCTCTACCCAACAGGTGATGGCTCGGACACAAGTTCAGAAAACCTCTATGCTGTATTGTCAGGTGATTACACTCTTTCTGGAGAGGTTGATCAGGATAGGCAACCAATGTTTCCTCAGATTGATCCTGAGTACGAAGGTAAAGGAAAGTATGTGAATAAGGATCTTTTGCTTGTTGATCCTTGGCAACAGCCACTTAGATATGAATTTCCAGGTTCAAAAAACAACGTCGAAAATGGTTTCGACATCTGGTCTTTAGGGCCAGACGGTGTTGATTCGGGCACTTTAAATGAGGATGGTGATGATGGTGGACTTGACAATATTACCAACTGGTAATTTCGGCTAAGCACCAAAAGAACTTTTAGAAGGCACCTCGATGAGGTGCCTTTTTTATGGCTTGTGGCTTATAAGCTTTACAGTTGCTTGAATATACGGTTTCTCACAGTCAGAATTTATTTGTTAAGAACTCTTAGTTATTATCGAAGAGTGCAGTAAATTCGACCATCTAAATAAAGTTTCATAGGACTACTGAGCTGCAGCTGCGCCTAGTTCAATGAACTTTATGAGACCCAAAAATATTCAAACCTATGTAAGCAGCAGCAATGCTGCGAGGTTACCAAGAAACATGAGCACTAAAAAGACAGCCACTAAAAAAGTGGCACGTAAGCGCACTAGCAAGAAAGATATTGATGCAACTGTAGAGGCCACAACTGAGTCCGCTCCTGTGAGCTCTGAAAATGTGGAAGAAGCACCAAAGGTGCGCTCACCACGCAAGACGACTAAGAAGAGTGTCACTGATGAATCCTCTAGCCCTGCAGACGCTCCAGAGCAATCTGAGCGCAAAGAACCAATTCAAGGTGTACGTGATGCCCGCTCTCAGAAAAGTGATGACGAAGCAGTGAAACCAGAGACTCAGAATTCTGCTGAATCAAGACAGCAACATGACGACAACTCTGCTGAAGGAGATCAAAATCAGCAAGGTAAGGGACGTAACCGTAGAGGTCGTCGCAACCGCAATAATAAAGGAGATCAGCCGCAACCTGTACAGCAGGTGCAGACACCGCAGATTGATGCCAAGGAATTGAGCAAGAGAGCTTGGAAAATTTTCTTGAGTGAAGTGAGTGAAGAAGGACTCGCGCTCATCGGTGACAAAGAAGGACGGGAACTTTCCAAGAGAAGTTTCCGACTCGCTGAAATTTTCCTAGAAGAGCAAGGACGCCGTAGTACTCCAAAGCCACAGCAACAACAACAACAACAGCAGCGCCGCCGTCAGAATCATGAGACAGTAAACTCTGTTGTTAATGATACTAGCCCATCTGAAGAAGTGAAGAGCTCTGCTGAAAGTGCCCCCGTTGAGGAGTCTAGCGCAGCTCAGAACGAAGAATAAATTGATCTTCAATCTAATTTAAATTATCCAAGGCGCAACTCTATCGGGTTGCGCTTTTTTCATCTAGTGGTTGCTTCATTTTGCTAACTAGCCATCATGCAAGCCTTGTCTAGTAAGTCACCTCAAATTCATATTTGGCACATCACTTGGGAGTTCCCCCCAATGATAGATGGTGGCCTCGGTGTGGCATGTGAGGGGATCTATGGAGCTTTACTGAAGAGTGAAGCTTGTAGCGTTGACGTCTTTCATCCGTCTATGATGGAGGGATATGGTGATGCGATTGGGGCCTACCTTAACCAAGATTTCGACCTAGGTGACATTGATTTACTTCTGGATAAAATTATTTCTGGTCAGTTTAGCAGAGATGACACCTTGTTAGGTGCTGTTGCGCGCTTCTCATCGTGGCTTCTAGGTCGTGCTGTGGGACGTCAGCCAGTGGTTGTGCACGCGCATGATTGGCATAGTATTCTTGCAGCTGTCGCGCTCAAGAAGATGTATGGCGTGCCGATGGTTTTACAGATGCATTCGAGCCAGGTCGAGCGAGTGGGTTCTTTTGCTAAACGAGGGATTCGTGCACTTGAGCAATGGGGGATAGAGCAGGCTGACGCGGTCATTTCAGTGAGTAATTTTTCAGCAAAATCTTTAATCTGTGACTACTGTGTGGCATCAGAAAAGCTTCATGTGGTGAGGAATGCCATAGATCCCACTTTCACCATTTCAAGAAAATCAGAGGAGCTTAAGACTCTGCTTTTTGTCGGAAGATTTTGTTCACAGAAATCACCAGAATTGGTTGTCGAGGTGTTTCGAAAACTCGTTAAAAAATTTCCCAACCTGCGTCTACTAATGGTAGGAGACGGGGAGTTGCTGACACCTATGAGGAAGCTTGTGGATTTCTATGCACTGCAACACAATGTCGAGCTACTAGGTAAAATGGCTCCATCAGATGTTGCCTTGGTCTACAACCGAGCAGATATTCTCATGCTGCCATCTATAGCTGAGCCATTCGGAATGGTGGCACTAGAGGCTGCTCAGTCTGGTCTTGGCGTTATACTTTCGGATAGGTGCGGCGCTAAAGAAATTTTAACGAGCGCGTGTGCGGTCGAGCATCGAGATACGGATGTTTGGGTCCAATGTATTACTCGTTTGATAGAGAGTAATAGTAGTTACCGAGACCTCGTGAGTTGCCTACAAAAAGAAGCAGCGTCTCGCACATGGCAAGACGCTGCTGATGAGATTTTAGCAATCTATGCTAAAGTAGGAGTTTAGGCCTTACGACCGAAACCTGTCACTACAGGAAGGATACAGATGAGTGTCCATGCTGCAATGCCGCCGAGGATAAGCTTGTTAGGGCCAGCTTTAGCTTCGGACTTAGTGACTTTTCCTGATGCTGTGACTTCACCCGTTTTCACTGGTGCCGCAGCGGCTACTGCGGGAGCTTCTTTTACTTCAACGTTAGCATTGCCTTCAGCTGCAGGTTTTGCAGGCTTTTCTTCCGCTTTAGGAGCTTTCTTTGGGTCAATAAGTTCCTCAGCCTTGAGCATTGGCTTGCCTACTTCAGAGCGGAGAGCTTTGACTTGGTCAGCTGTCACAGCAGAAGACTTGTTGCCGAAATTGCTGCGGACATAGGTAAGTACAGCCGCGATCTGGTCATCTGTCATCGTGGCGTTAGGGGGCATCACACTATTATATGTAGTGCCCTTCACTGTGATCGGTCCCATTAGACCTCGCAATTGGATGCGGATAAGACTTTTTACTGGACCATTGACCCACTCGGATTTAGCGAGTGGGGGGAATGCTCCGGGGATGCCTGCGCCAGTTGCCTGGTGGCAGGGTAAACAAGTGGCGTATACTTTAGCGCCGTCAGCTGCAGCGTTTGCTGCTCCGAGGCCTGCGACTGTGGATGCAAGAATGAGTGCTAGTTTTTTCATAAGAAGTTAAATTTCTAAACCAGATATATCTTGGACCCAGTTTGGAGCAAGGAAAATGCTTCTCGCGCATTACAATTCTATGACATCTATTTACGCACATGTCTTTTAACCGAGTGAAGTTTCTAGTGAATTTAACTCCAATCCTTTTTGAGAACTATTTTCAATAGGCGTAACTAACGAATGGTCAGAGTGTAACTGTCTTTTGTTTTCATATTTCACATTAATTCACACATATTTTAGTTGCTATTGAGATTCATTCTCGATAGTTGTTTTTCAACCAAGTACGGTTTCCATCTATTGAGAATTCAAGTGGATGGTGACATGGCTTGGAGTCCACAAAATCATAACTATGAACAAGACACTATTCACAACTGCAGCACTAAGTTCTGCTTTGTTAGGCTCAGCCATTGCAGGAAGCGATGTTGACGCTCTCGACGCCTCACTCATTTCTAAAGAGAAGAACTTCCTCGACCGTTTTACATTTGGTACCTACGGCGAAATTCACGCTAGAGTGGGTGACGGAGATGATAATATTGATCCACACCGCATCGTTTTATTTACGGATTTTGAAATTTCAGACAAGTTGAAGTTTGTATCCGAGATTGAGCTTGAGCATTTCCTTACCAAGACAGAGGGCAGTGACTGGACTTCACAAAAGCTAGAGTTTAAGGTTGAGCAGGCATACCTCGAGTACGACTTCAATGAAAATCTATCCGGATATGCTGGTCTTGCTCTTGTCCCAGTAGGTGTGTTAAACCAAACGCACGAGCCGACAACATTCTATGGAGTTGAGCGCCCTAACGTAGAGAAGTACATAGTTCCAACAACTTGGACTGAATTGGGTGTCGGAGTTGCTAAGACATATGACAATGGTCTTCAACTTGATGCAGTTTTCCACTCCGGTTTGGACATGAAGAATAGTGATGGTTATATCCGAGGTGGACGTTCCAACTATCAGTTCGAAGAATTTGAGTCTAACACTGACAGCTGGGCTGTAACAACACGAGCTAAGTACACAGGCATTGCTGGTGTAGAGCTTGCAGGTTCACTACAGTATCAGTATGATACGTCTAGCAGAGTTGCTGGACAACAGGATGCTATTTTAGCTTCTACGCATGGAATCTACCGCAATGGCGGTTTTCAGTTCATCGCTCTTGCTAACTACTGGAATGTGGACGGCTACTCAAACAAAGACACTCAAGACCAGTGGGGTTACTACCTCGAGCCATCCTATGCATGGGATACTGCTATTGGTAAAGTCGGTGTCTTTGGTCGTTTCTCTCAGTATGAGTACTTCGCTGAATCTACGCAGAAGCGTAAAGAGCTCAATGCTGGTGTGAACTACTGGATCAATGAGCATCTAGTTGTGAAGACTGATTATACAAATATCGATAATGATGGAATTGCTAACGATGAGACTGTAAACTTCGGTTTCGGTTGGCACTACTAAGCTAAATTACGACTATAAACTGGCTGGTCAAATTTGTTTGGCCAGCTCAGTATGAAGCCTATGGTTTCCTTTTTGTTATTCATAACACCCGTTCGGTCATTCTTTGCCCGGGCGGTTTTTACCGTACTAGCCATCGCTTTTTTAAGCACATTTGTCAGTGCTGCTGACAAGGTGTATGAAAAACCCTCTGCTTTCATGACGCGCCATTTCGGTACCTTACCTAAGACTCAGGTGATTGCACTAAGTAGTGCTCAGTCAAAGCAGCTTAAATCGATTCTTGGCCACAAATACGCATCTAAAAAAATCCGTTATTGGCAGGCGAATGGTAAGACTGCTTGGATTCTCGACGAAGTGGGTAAGAGTCAACCAATCACAACGGGCATTATCGTCAAGGGAGGCAAAATTATTGAACTCAAGGTGTTAGTGTACCGTGAGAGTCATGGCTGGGAGGTGAGTAGACCATTTTTCACCAAACAATTTGTAGGTGCTTCACTGAATGGTAAGACTCTGAATAAGAAGGTAGACGGTATTGTTGGTGCTACTTTATCCGTCAATGCGCTTAAAAAATTAAGTGCTGCAGCCTTGTATTTGTCTCAGCAAACTGGGAAATAGCACTGATGTCCAGCTCAGACACATTACCAGATAGTTCAACTCCGTTTCAAGTGGGGTGTTCTGCTGCGTGTGATGTCGTTCGAAAGCCGAAGCGTAAGAAGCGCAAATCGAGACCATTACATCGGTTATTAGGAATGATCTCAGCTCTTCCTCTGATCTGGGTCTTACTGACTGGATTGGTACTCAATCATTCTGAAGACTTGGGCTTGGACACTGTGGAGTTAAAATCACCATTAGTGCTTTCAGCCTACGGGATGACACCGACAGGTGCAGCAGTGTCGGTAGCTGTGCACGATCACTCTATTACGTCCTGGGATGGAGTGGTGTTTTTTGATCATGCACCACTCGCTATCGAAGGAGAACTACTTACAGCATTACCCCTCCGTGATTGTGTCGTTGTTGTGAGCGATCAGACCGTTTTACGGCTAGATTTTGATGGGAATATTATTGAAAAGTTAGATGAACTGTCATTGCCAACTGTCCCTCTATTGGAGGCTGGAATCCTGAATGAGCAAATGGCTCTACGTTCTTCTGATGGATGGCATTTAGCTGATGCTGACTGGCTGGAATTTTCTGTTGTTAATGAAGCCGTGAAACCCATCACATTGCAGCCATTGAAGGAAGGGGACTTAAAAGATGCTCTTCGATCTCGTTGGGCTGGTGGTGGAATTTCACTTTCACGGTTTGTGTTAGACCTTCACGCAGGGAATTTCTTGGGTAGCTTCGCTGCTTACTTTTATGACTTTGTTGTTCTGTGCACCCTTTGGTTGATCGGGACTGGTCTGGTTCTACAATACCGAACAAGTCGTCGCAGCTAAGTGATGGAGACAACTCGACGAAGCTTCCTAAAGAGTGCAGGCACTGTCAGTCTCGCTCTGCTGTTTTCACAGTGTCGAGAGTCTGATGAGTTTCAGTCATTCACTGAGAGTGAAACGATCGATAGTCATTGGTCGGGAATTGGTTTTGGCATCGGAATGAGTGCCGAGTGGTACGGTGTGAGTGAGGAACTCGTGCCGCAGCTCAATGCGATGGTTGAGCAAACGATCCAAGAATTAGAAGCAGCGTTTAGTCTCTATAGTGCGTCGTCCGAATTGAGCCGACTCAATAGTGAACGTAAGTTGCATGGCTCTTCGAAAACGTTTACAGAGTTACTTGAATTTTCAAAGGTTCTCGTTGACCGAACTTTGGGGCTTTGCCAGCCGGCTATACACGGCGCGTGGAGTGTCATAGATGGAGCTTCTTTACCTAGTGATTGGAAACAACGAATTCAGGCATCATCGCTTGAGTATATTCAAGTAGATGGGGAAATTCTAAAGCTAACAAATCCACTAACTGAACTCAGTTTCAACGCCTTGGTCCAAGGATTCTTAACGGATAAAGTGGCGCAGGCGGCTCGAAAACTGGGAGTGACACATGCGCTACTCCACTTGGGGGAGTCCTATGCTATAGGCCAACATCCAGAAGGAAGAGATTGGTCGCTCGCTGTGATGGGAACTCCTGAAGATGGTGAAATAGATCTCGTGGGAACCGTAAACTTTGCAGATGCCGGGCTTGCTGTCTCAGCACACGATGCATCCCGAAAGTTGATCAACCCGCTCACTGGCGAGATTTTACAGCATGCCCGAGTCGTTGCTGTGATGAGCAAAGAAGGGGCGACTCTAGCGGATGCTTTCGCCACCGCCTTTGCTGTCGCTGATAAATTGCAATGGAACCAACTCTACGACTCCCTCAAAATCAAGGAAGCTGGGTCAGTAAAAATTTGGCAAAAGAATCAACTCGTTTTTGAGAAAGGATAGTTATTTTACCAGATGTTTTGGATTCGGTTATTTTACGACTCCAGTCTACCACTTTTATAACTTAACCACTGGTCCGAATTTCAGGGTCCACCTCGCATCTAGTCTTAAAGGAATCAAAAATTGCGCGATGCTCTAGGTATTACAAGCAAGTGACTTGCTGAGAGTGCTTACTTAGGTATAATAGCACCATGAAGACGATCTCTATGATTTTCATACTATTAGGGGGAGGTGTGAGTTGTACTAACAATCTTTCTGAGGTGAGTAAGAAAAACTCATCCGGCGACGCCTCACAAACAACTAAGGATTTAGTTCTGGATAATGAAGATTCTCAGGAAAAGGTTGCAGTCCCTACGTTAGTAGCCGAACTCTCGATAGAGAAGGTCTTCGAGCTACAACAAACTGGTTCCGTTCTGTTGATCGATACAAGATCACCTGTTTTCTATAATTTAGGTCATATTGATGGAGCTTACAGTCTTCCATTGAAATCATTTAAAAAGGGATTTGAATCATTGAGGAGTACCCTCGATGCTGCTGTTACTGAGGAGAAGAAGATAGTCGTCTACTGTCAGAGTGAAAAGTGCCCGGACTCATTTAAAATGGCTCGGGCCCTTTCGAGCGCTGGCTACAATGTGAGTATTTTCAAAGGAGGGTGGGAACTCTGGAAAATGTCAGGCTTATAAGGTTGTGTCTGAACTTACCCATTATAAAGAAACCGCGCGAGATCTCCGGATTCAGTTAGGTGAGGCTCTGGTTGACCATGAGGCATTTGAAACCCTTCTGAAGCCATGTACTTTGGAGCGTTGCTCAGCCACATGTTGCTATGATGGGGTTTACCTCTCCGATGAGGAAGCTAGGGGAGTGAACTGGTTAGTTGAGAATGAGCGTGAGAGGCTTGTCGACTATGGCTTAAAACTACCAGCGGATACCGTGGTGAAGGTGAGGAACGGCAAAGCGCAAAAGACGGCAACGCGGCCAGCTGAAGTTGGCGAACTAGCTAAAGATTTCCCTCAGCATTTTGAAAAAACTCGCTGTGTGTTTCTTGATAGTCTAGGATGCTGTGGCATTCAGAGGATGTGCATGGAAGATGACTTAGGCGATTGGTACCTCAAGCCACTGACGTGTTGGATTCACCCAATTGTTATTTTACCGAAGTCAAGGGAACGCCCTCGACCAATCATTACGATTGTGCAGTTAGATAAAGACCCGCAAAAGACTGATGGCTACCCAGGTTTCGCTTCTTGCACCCATTGTGGGCGTGCTGAGAAAGGTGGCGAGCCCGCATGGCGGGTGCTAGAGAAAGAACTTCGCGCTCTCGGTGAGGTGGCAGGAAGAGACATCTTCGCTGAACTCAGCGCACCCAAAATCGACTATTGATCACATTGTCATTATCCGAACTAGGACGGTGAAGTTCATTTATACAGAATTTTCAGAATTACTCAGAATTACTCAGAATTCAAAAAATTGCTATTTGAGGATGAAGGTATAGCTCTCTGCTAAAATACTCTTCATTTGGCTAATTCTGTCTAGCGCCGTAGGTAGCAACCTGAGGGTGTACTATTGATAGGTGCGTGTGACACGTGGGGTGATGCCCGTTAGCACTTCCCATGCGATGGTGTGTGCTTTCTTCGCAACTTCTGAGACGAGTATATGGGAACCAAAGAGTTCTACTTCGTCGCCAGATTCACAGAGTGGTAAATCGCTAACATCCACCATGATTTGATCCATGGTGACTCGCCCTAACACTGGGCAACGTTGACCACGGATGAGAACTTCAGCTCCATTATTAGAGATGGCTCGTGGGTATCCGTCGCCATAGCCCGCACCAATAGTCGCGACACGTGTGTCCTTTTTTAAAATCGCATCACGTCCATAAGAAACCCCGTGACCTGCCGGTAGAGTACGGATGAGTGAGACGCGTGATTTCAGAGTCATCACAGGCTGTAAATTATGCTGGTAGCTAGCAATAGGCGCAATGCCGTAGAGCATGAGGCCTGGCCGAACTAGGTTTGTGGACTCTGATGAGTAGTCTAGCAGGCCCGCTGAATTTGAGAGGTGGATGTACTTAAATGACTTATCCCTTACAGACGTCTCAAAAGTAGCAAATTGCTGGAGTGTGAATGTTCGGTCCTCATCAGCACTCGGAAGATGAGAGCCAATGCCTTCAATCTTGATGTTTGATAACTGAGTAATCTTATCGATTGCGGTATCGAGCGCCGCTGGCAGAAACCCACCACGGCCCATACCTGTATCGAGTGTAATGTGCACTGCATTTACTTTGCTAGCTGAGGCAAGTCGGTTGAAGTCTTCGGCTTCTTCGAGAGATGAGACACTGGGAGTCCAGCCATTTTCAATAATTTCAGCACGCTCCTCAGGGAAGGTGGGGCCAAGTAAATAGATGGGGGTTTGTATGCCTGACTGAGTGATTTTACGGGCTTCGATGACGCTAGCTACGCCGAAGTAGGCTAGGTTTTCTGATTCCAGAGTGAGAGCGATCTGCTCGATTCCATGACCATAGGCCCCAGCTTTCAGCACAGCCATAACCTCTTGGTTAGAGTGGCTACGGATGAAATCTAAATTATGCTTGAGAGCTGAGAAATTAATCTCAGCCCATGCGCGAGGTGGCGATATCGTTGGGTGGGTCAAAGTATTACTATTGAAATGGCTAGTCAGGCTTCTGAAAAGCAGCAATGTCTGATTATGCTGAGTTTTCTTGAACAAGATAGACTGGTAATCATATTTAGTGGCTGGCTGGAAACTAGGGGATTCGTGAAAAATGCCCCCTGCCACCTCGTTAGGCTTTGCTAGTCTAGCTGTATTTGATTTAGAAAAATGCGGGACTGGTGTTGGAGTGATTTTCACACTGCACGACAATAAATCGAGCTTTATACTCCCACTCGCTATGTTTTGGGGTTACCACTTTAAGTTTGGGCATAGTAATTTAACACGTAAAACGGCACACCACATAGCGCAAAAAGGGATTCGATTAGCTTCATCGCTCGCTCTCAGGTGGTTTTATCACGAACTGAGTGCCCAATTAGTCTAGTTAGTTCACTTGGAGCATTTTGTGGAGACGTTTGCAGTTGTAGGCTAGACATGCGAGTTCCCATTCGTCTGCCATTTTTTCTAATCCACGGAGGCGAAAGCCACGGAAGCCAATGACATCTTTGATGATACCAAAGACGGTTTCTATAGTTTGGGATCGGAGTTTGTAAATTAATTTGCCTTCCTTGTTGCTGAATTTTTCTCGCATCTTGAGAAGGATTTCGTTGGTGAGCTTTTTATTCCCCTCAGTCTTGAGGTCGCTTCCGTCGGTGTCGACACTGGCTTGGGCATTGATACTTGGGGTGTAGGCTGCAGTTTTACTTTTACGCATGACGCGGCATTCAACCGCATTCAATAATGAAGTGAACAAGGTCGTCGTCAGCTACCCAGTTCCGTAAATTAGGAGGGAGTAGCATCGGGGTGTAATGGTCTATAGTTACGAATCTCTCAGCCATGCGCGAACTCTAGCAGATTTCAATATTAAGAGGGAGGTAAGTCCGACAGACTCTGAAGTTAATTTTAAGAAGTCACAGATCTACGAACAACCCGCTTATCCAGGTGCCATTCAGGCTAAAGAGGCAATTCAAGCGAGTGATTTATTCCATGAAGTGAATTATTTAAAACGACTAGAGATGAGCTATAGATGAGTCAACTCAAACGCATATTTTTTGCAGTGCAGTGTGAGATGTGGTAATTGGGGTAAGATTAAATATGTTAGATCTCTAGATTTCCAGAGAATCCTCCCAGAGTCAGAGTTTCTACTACTCCAGTCAAGTAACTTACGAAATCTGATTATAGATGACATTTCAATGCTGCTCACTGAACTTGATCTCACGCATAAGAAAGACTCTATTGGATTGACTCTGTCTATTGAAGTACATAGCTGCTATTTAAATTACCTAGCCCAAATGCT
>CAXMPP010000035.1:2905-3158 GCA_964195395.1 uncultured Thermodesulfobacteriota bacterium | reverse complement strand
GCCAGTCGGGGTCGGTGGCAGAGGGAGGAGAGGGGTGTTGTGTACGGCGAGCTATGAAGCGCGAGTGTTCGGTGTGAGGGCTGCGATGCCAGGATTTAAGGCGCTGGAGAAGTGCCCGCAGTTGATTTTAGTACCGACTCGATTTGAAGTATACCAATCAGTATCCGCTCAAATTCGTGCCATCTTTGGACGATTCACAGATCTTATAGAACCGCTTTCGTTGGACGAGGCCTATCTCGATGTGAGCCATTGG
>CAXMPP010000035.1:0-2829 GCA_964195395.1 uncultured Thermodesulfobacteriota bacterium | reverse complement strand
CTGCAATTGCGCGCGAGATCCGACATCAAATTTTTGAAGAGACACGGCTGACTGCTTCAGCGGGAATTGGGCCTAACAAGCTGATTGCCAAAATTGCGAGCGACCTAGACAAGCCGAATGGCCAATGGGTGGTCACAGCTAAAGAGGTGGAGGGTTTTATGCGTGATTTACCCGTAGCCAAACTCTGGGGGGTGGGGAAAAAGATGCAGGAAAAGCTAACTCGGCATGGTGTGATCACATGCGGTGATATGCAGAAGCTTGATAAAATTGCCATGTCTAGGCGATACGGCCGATGGGGAGTGGAGCTTTACGAGCTGTGTAGAGGTACCGATGCGCGTGAGGTGGAGGTCCACAGAATGCGTAAATCTATCAGCAAAGAGACAACCTTCAGCGAAGATGTAGTCGGAGCGCTTACTCTAGTGCCTGAGCTGCGCAGGCTGGTCGATGAGGTGGAGCAAAGCTACCAATCTCGTTACACCGAGCGCGACATCAAGAGTGTCGTGGTGAAGCTTAAGTTTGCTGATTTCACGAGGACCACCATAGAAAAGGCTTCGACGAAAGTTGATGTAACCCTAGCCGAAGCCTTATTGATAGACGGTTATGCACGTGGTGGAGGGAAAGCCGTGCGCTTGTTAGGTGTAGGGATCAGGCTCGCAGATGAGGAGGATGAAACCCAATTGGAGATGTTTTAAACAATCCCGTTGATAAGAGTTCGTTCCTCCTGAGAAAATTCGCAGTTATTGAGGCACTCGATGTTCTCTTGTAGTTGTTTTACGCTACTAGCGCCGATCAGGGTGGATGTGACTATTGGGTTGGATAGCGTCCACGCTAAGGCCATTTGAGCCAACGATTGCCCACGAGCATCGGCTATGCTAGCTAACTGTCTCACCTTACCAATGTTTTCACTCACTTGGTTCACTGTTAGGAAACCATGCTCTTTTCCGGCACGGGAATTGGCTGGAATGCCATTGAGGTAGCGGTCAGTGAGTTGTCCTTGGGAGAGTGGCGAGAATGTGATGCAGCCGACACCGTGCTCGTCCAGTACATCGGTGAGACCGTCTTCTATCCATCGATCTAGCAGTGAGTACCTTGCTTGGTGAATCAAACATGGAGTATTCATCTCCTTGAGAATTTTAAATGCTTCGGCCGCTTTGTCTGCTGGGTAGTTAGAGATTCCTGCGTAAAGGGCTTTTCCTTGCTGCACGGCGGTGGCTAATGCCCCCATAGATTCTTCCAATGGCGTGTCAGGATCTGGGCGGTGGTGGTAAAAAATGTCCACGTAGTCCAGCTGCATGCGGTGCAGTGATTGGTCTAGCGAGTTGAGGATGTATTTACGTGATCCCCATTCTCCGTAGGGGCCATCCCACATGTGATAGCCAGCTTTGGTTGAAATGATCAGTTCGTGGCGATGGTTGATGAAATCAGAGTGAAACATCTTTCCGAAATTCATCTCAGCGCTACCAGGAGGAGGTCCATAATTGTTGGCGAGGTCGAAATGAGTGATGCCGGAATCAAAAGCATGCTTCAAGATGGCTTGCGCCATGTTCATGCTGTCGGGTTTACCAAAGTTATGCCAGAGGCCTAGTGAGATTGCAGGGAGCTTGAGGCCACTTCTACCGCATCGATTATACGGCATGCGACCATCGTAGCGTTGGGGGTTGGAGGAATATGTTCGAGACATGTGTGTGATAGTAACCCTAGAGTGGTTTTCAAGTAAACATTCGATTGATTAGCATCATGCATTTTAAGTATTAATGCGTTGTAAGTGAGTCGTAGTTAATAAAGGAATCATCAAACTCTATCTCACCGAACTGCACCAAGCATGGTTTTACTAGAGTGATACTCGAGGATGCATCTTTTTAAGGATTGGGAAAAGGTAATGCCTTTAATTATGCGTGTAAAGATAATCGCAACCCACTGTAAATAAGTCATCTAAGGTGTTGAAGTGGCGAGACGATCGGAATGCTTGGTATGTTTAAAGCCTTACTTAGCGCCGACTCGCCGCTCTGTTATATAGACCTTGATCAAAAAGCCAAGCAAGTTGAGTTCATTCGTAGAAATCCTCGAAAGTTTTTCAGCTTCTGACATCCTCTTTGCCCTGATGAAATGCGTGATCCTCGGCAAAGGATCTTTCAACAAGATCGCCAGCCAACTCATGGATCTTGAGGAGGCTTCCTGTAGTCGCCAATTCGTGTTCCAGCGCATCACGGTGAGTGCGTCTGCTACCTCAGCTCCGTGGTCAACGAACTAGTGACCAATCAGTCTAAAGCGGCAACTGAGGTTTGCAAAAATGTGGGGAGTCAAACGCATCGTAACTGGCGACTCCAGCTTCCAGAGAATGCGTAACAGTAACGCAGCGAACTATCCCGGCCACGGCAATATGTTAGGCGTCACCTCTGGATTCGAAACCGATCTCATCTACGATCTTCTTATCGGAAAACCAATCAGCCAAACTCTCAGCGGAGGGACGGTGCTAGACAAAATCATCGGTCAAAAAATCCTCGAAATCAGCAAACAGGATGACCTTGTATTACGTGATATGGGGTACTTTTCCTTGGACGAGTTTTCCGCAATTAACGACATGTCAGCCTTCTGGCTCAGTCGCTTGCCAGCCAATGTTGCTGTCAAGATACTTGATGGGAAATCTCTAGAAAAGCTTCTACGCTGCAGAAAAAACAACCGTCTCGATCTCATTGTAAAAGTCGCCATTATCGACCATGAATGCCGCTTGTTGCCGTGAGAACCGACGATGAAATGGTAGCCAAACGCCGCCGAGCAAGAAAACAAAACAGCAAAAATAAGGCTCTTCACGCGCTACGCATGACGGTC
>CAXMPP010000034.1:0-16654 GCA_964195395.1 uncultured Thermodesulfobacteriota bacterium | reverse complement strand
TACTTCGATTCCAGTTCCACAGCGCGCAGCAATAGTAAATATTTGCGCTTCTACCGCCTCCAGATTCGCCGACTTTTCTGTATTTTGCATCCTAGATTAGCTCTCAGTTCCGACTCGTAGCATAATTATTAGTAATCGCTGTGACTACACCTTTGCTAGTTCTTTAAGCAAAATGGCATTCATCTCGATGCCCGCCTCGAAGTTCTCAACCCAGAAGTTTTCGTTCGGCGCGTGGATTTGGCAATCCGGCAAGGAAAGGCCTAACAAGAGAGAGTCGGCTCCAAGGATGTCCTGCATATCTTTAATGATGGGAATACTTCCCCCTTCACGAATCAGCACGGGTTTCTTGCCAAACGCTTTTTCTAGAGCAATCTGACCAGCTTTGCCGTACACACTGTTAGGGTCGCTGTAGTAGGGCTTGCCATCGTGGCCGACTTCCACCTCCACAGTCACTCCTACTGGAGCATGCTTCTCAAGGTGGGCTTGGACTTTTTTGCTGATGTCTCCAGGGTCTTGGTTTGGCACCAATCGGAAGGAAAACTTCGCCATCGCCTCTGCAGGGAGAACCGTCTTGGAGCCTTCACCCTGGTAACCACCACCAATGCCATTGACCTCGGCAGTTGGCCGCGCCCAGAGACGTTCAGCAGTGCTGTAGCCTGGTTCACCAAATACTGCAGGAGCTCCAGTTAGACCCATCATATCTTGGTCGCTCATTCCTGGTATTTGCGCCCACATCTCGCGCTCCCAGTTCTCGAGTGGTTTCACATCATCGTAGAATCCATCAATCGCAATATTGCCTTCTGAGTCGTGTAAACTCGCTGCCAGCCGAGCCACCGCCGTTGCAGGATTTGCCACGGCACCACCATAACAACCCGAGTGCAGGTCACCCTTTGGTCCTTTGACTGTCACTTCACAGCAAGTTATTCCACGTAAGCCATAACCCATGGTTGGGACTCCACGCGCCACCATGCCAGTGTCAGAGACAGCAATGATGTCACAAGCGAGTTCCGCTTTGTGTGCTTGGAGAAAGGGCACGAGGTTCGGGCTGCCGATTTCCTCTTCCCCTTCAAAGAGGAAAATGAGGTTCACGGGTAGTTCCCCATGCTCCTTCAGAGTCTTCTCTACACCTAGAACATGCGCCATCATCTGGCCTTTGTTGTCGGAAGCACCACGTCCCCAAATCCTACCATCTTTAAGAACTGGCTCAAAGGGTTGAGTGTCCCAGAGCTCGATAGGATCGACTGGCTGCACATCATAGTGGCCGTAAATAAGAACCGTCTTGCGGCCTTCTTTGTGCTCATTCCGTGCGACGACCACAGGATGGCCGGGAGTCTCGTGCAGCTCAACACTGAGCCCCATGCCTGAAAGTTTTTGCTCGAGCCACTGGCCACAAGCGAGCACATCGCCGGCATGTTCAGATGCCGTAGAAATACTAGGAAAACGGAGAAAACTAAAAAGATCATCAAGCTGAGATTGCATGCCACATTCATGCGCTTTGCCAAAGGGTTCGGCAAGCCCGAAGATCACTAATTCTCCCCCGCTTGCGACTCTCTAACCGGACATCCCCGACGAGATTTGGCCGAATGAGATGTTACTCATAAAAAAAATCTAAAAGTGTTTGACTGGTATACTCTAAAACCTGTGAGTTCCTTGTTTTTAAAACTTCAAGGATGATTGTGTAGATTGCGCAGTCATTATTCAAATGCTTGCTACTCGACAAGTCCCTTGGCTACGCCCTCAATGGTGGGCAGGTTCTTGATCTGAAAATTGTCGTGCCGCGTGAAAATTTATAGGCACTATCACTGAGTACTGCCCTCTTTGGCGATAAGTTCTTGCGCGTTTAAAAGTCCGCGAAAACAGGCGAATAGCTTGTCGTTGTCATTGCTATTATC
This sequence comes from uncultured Thermodesulfobacteriota bacterium, assembly GCA_964195395.1. Taxonomy (GTDB): domain Bacteria; phylum Verrucomicrobiota; class Verrucomicrobiia; order Verrucomicrobiales; family Akkermansiaceae; genus Rubritalea. Next base: position 14,762 of record CAXMPP010000034.1, on the reverse strand, counting down.
TCGCTCTATGAGCTCTTTAAAACCCCAAATGGTGTTTGCATCTGGAATGTAGTCACCCATCTCTAGATCGAGAGAATTCATAAAAATTAGACGATTTCCTATTTGAAACTCCGTAGCTTCATCACTCAAACCGTGGAAGCACTGGAGGATAAGAATTTTAAACATCCGTAATGGATCAAAAAGAAGGTTTCCGCCCTTGCTCCAATTCTTAGTATTGTAGCCAGTAACCTCTTCTAAAACTGACTTGAAAAGGCTCCAGTCTATTGTGTTCTTGAGTTTCAGCAACGCGACCTGCCGCTTGGCCATGTTCTTTTGATGGCTAATGGACGAAAAGAGATTGCCTCCCTTGCTATGGTTACGAAACTTCATAACGAATGGCCCCCTAAATTCAATCTGTTAGGAAATGTCTGGTTTTTTAAAACTAGGCTGGCGGAGATTACCAAATGATAGATCTAATCTATCCTCGATACGTTTGCGCACCTCTTTTTTAAGACCGGCTACCACCAATCGATACGAATGCTCCACCAAATCGTGAAGTAATGCGGTAGGTAGACTGCCATTAAGCTCGACGGTATTCCAGTGGCGTTTGTTCATATGCCATCCTGGCTGAACGGCATCATATTGGTCACGTAAATCCAGCGCTCTATCAGGGTCGCATTTGAGATTTATCCCAACAGGAACTCTCTGAGGGTCAGTCACAGCAAACATTTTACCAGCCACCTTGTACACCAATGCATCCGGGCCAAAAGGGGTCGTTTCTTCCACCTCAGGCAGGGACATGCAACACTCTATGATTTCAGTCAGATCCATCGCAGTCACTTTAAAATACCTACCCAATATTACCAGCCCACACTCAACTAGATTGCTCACTACTACAATCATCGCTCAATTTTCTACTTGAGATCAGCCCATATATTAGGACTATAGATCCATTCTTCTTTAATTCGCATGAGATGGCTCGCTTTCCCGACAATTAGAGAACCCCAACATTAATTATCCATTCAATGAAAACAAAGTATACCCACCTCTTGCCAGCGCTCACCCTCGCAGCACTCACGCCTGTGATGGCTCAGTCAACTGGCATCGATAAGTCCGCAGCAAATTACAAAGAAGGCAAATTCACAGACTACCTCGAAATCGCGGAGAAGGCTATTGAAGCAAAGGCTGACGAGCTGCCAGAAGGTGTCACCAGCCGTGACATATTCAAAGCAATTGGACTTGGAAACATCACGACCTACGCACAGTCCTCTACGCCACAAGGTACCGAGTGGATCAATAAAATTCGTCTCAACAACGGAGGCAAAAACGAAGGAGCACTCAAACTTCTTTTAGACTCCAAGCACAAAGGACTTTCAGTCCCGACTATGGCACCAGCCGGCACAGACCTCGCACTTCAGTTTAGCCTCAACCTTTCCAGCTTAGAGCCACTCATATCTGGCGTCATGGAAACAGCCGCTAGCGATGAAGACAAAGCTGAGTTCAAAGCTGAAATGGCTAAGCCAGTCCCAATGATGGAGATGTCTAATTCTGAACTACTCAAGAAGCTTGATATCCGTCTCAACATCGCCCTCGATCTCGATCCAACTGAACAACTTCCAACACCAATCGGAGCATTCGATAAGCCAAACCTAGTGATCCGTATCGACGGTGCAGCGTGGGCATGGGCAAAAGTTGGAGCGCAACTCATCGGTTCCACAGGGCTACCATTCGCAAAGGCTGAAGCTAATGGCGTCACCACCTACAGTCTGCCAGCAGAAATAACAGCCAACTTCATGGGTTATTCTCCAGTACTTTCAGTAGACTCAGCTAAAGACCAAATCTGGATCGCTTCCTCTCCAGAATTCCTCACCAAGAGCAGCAGCGGCAAGAACACCCTCGCCCAAAGCGCAGCTTACAAAGCTACAATGGCTGGACTCTCTAACGACGGAGTTTCCATGAGCTATGTCTCAAAGGAGTTTGCTGATTTTCTCACCAAAACTCTTGGAGCATTCAAGAAAAAAGGCATGCTCGAAGCCGCTGGTGAAGAAGGTAACGAACAGATTGACAGTGCTCTTGAGCAACTTTCTAAAGTGAAAACCGGCATAGCTTCGGTCCTCACAAGCGACGTAAAGGGAATTCTTATCTCCCAGCGTGGCGTGCAAAATATCGAACAAGAAATGGCCGAGACTCTAGAGCTCCTCAAGACGAAATAATACCACTCGGAGTTCCCAAAGAACCTAATAATTTTCAGGCTTTTGATTGTTATCGTAGTCGATGCGATCAGCTAGATTTCTAGCTTTGATTCGGTTATCCCGCTTGGCGCGACGCTCGGTGATCATTTGGCGCTTTTTTCGGCGCTTATTGAGTTCTTCGATTTCATCTTCTAGCTTGAGGTAGCTTTCGTAGCGCTCGATTGGAAGCTCACCAGACTCTACTGCGGCATTGATGGCGCAGCCTTTGTCTGAGGCGTGCTTGCAGTCGTGGAATTTGCAGTGAGACGCGATGGCGTCGATATCGACAAAACTTTCGCGAAGCGTGTTCTCATCGGTCCACATCTGGACTTCGCGAATCCCTGGGTTATCGATTAGAATCCCACCTTCGTCGAGAACTAGCAACTCGCGTGCGGTGGTGGTGTGCTTCCCTTTCCCAGTGAGTTCGTTTACTTCGCTCACCCACTGCCACTCGTCGCCGAGGAGTTGATTTACAAGAGTCGATTTACCGACGCCGCTTGAGCCCACGATGGTGATGCTCACGCCTTTTTTTAAATATTGCTTGAGGACTCCCAATCCCTCATTTTTCGCGGCGCTGGTGATGTACACATCAGCTTCTGGGTTGAGTTCTTCAATTTCCTCTTTAGCTGAGGTGTTCAAATCTTCTGGGAAGAGGTCACTCTTGTTCACCAGAACTACAGCCTTTGCTCGGCTGCGCTCGATTAGCATAAAGTAGCGCTCCATCCGCCGTGGGTTGAAATCAGAACCAGCATCGGTCATCACGACCACGACACTGACATTCGCCGCCATCACTTGCTCCTCGCTGCTCTTACCTGGTAGCTTGCGGGAAAAACACGTTTGCCGTGGGAGTCGAGCGCGGATCACATGATCATTTTCATCGCCGCCCACTTCCACATCCAGAGCTACCCAGTCACCGACAGCGGGCAACTCAGAGTCGCTTGCTGCATCATGGTAGACCTTTCCGCCCATCACGACTTCTAGCTCACGTGGCCCGGCAAGCAGGGCTCCATAAGTAATCTTGTTGTCACGAACCAATCGCGCGGGCACCCAGCCTTTCTTAGCGTAGGGCTTGAATGCAGCTGCAAATTCTTCGTTCCATCCGATGTCCTCTAGTTCCATGTGAGTTGAGTTTACTCAGCCTTTGCCAAAATTCTACAGCTTTTTCGTGTTCTTTTTCAATGCGTTTTGGCGACTTCATTAGAGCCCCAAATTAGCACGAATAGACGCCCGCTGAATCTTGCCTAAGGCCGAACGTGGGAAATCGGGAAGTGTGTGCACCTCCGCCAACGCTTCAACCCCGCGGAAGCCTTTCAAATCTATAATTTCAGAAGATTCCAACACGGGGATAAGACGCACTCCTCTGCGCTCGTCAGCAATAGTCAGCACAATAGCGCTACACGATGTTTGCTGTTCAATCCGCCGTTCTATGGAAGTGATATCCACCAACTCGCCAAGCACCTTGACCAACGAATCAGCCCTCCCAAGAATACGGATCCCATCACCCTCGAGTTCGACTAAATCTTGGGTGGTGAACCAGCCGTCTTTTTTCGGATCCACAAAGGAAAATTCACTAGTTTCCTCAATCACATAACCACTGAAGCCAGCTTCACCTCGCCACTCTAACAAACCGCTGGCATCGACTCGGGTTTCCCATTCGTCAAGAATGCGCAAAAATCCATCACCTATATCACCAGTGGCAATCTGTGATGCAGCTTCAGTCATTCCATAGCTGCGCAGCACTGGCCACCCCAAGGCCTTTGCCTTGTTGTAGTACGCATCGCTTAAGCACCCGCCACCTACAACGACATGCTTCACACAGCAAGGTGCCACACAGCGTGACTCTATGAGATCAACCACCTGGGTCGGAACTAATGAAATACACTCACAGCTATTTTCATACACAAACCGAGTAAAGACCACTGGAGCCCACTTCTGATGAAATACCTGGCAGTGACCGCCACTGAGGAAGGAACGCACTAGAACTCCAAAGCCACCGACGTGGTGGATTGGCAAAGCAAGCCCCCATCGAGCTCCAGTCTCCACTCCCAATGCCTGATTTACCATTCTAGCAGAAGCTAACAAAGCGGGCTTCGATAGCACCACCCATTTAGCCGCACCACTAGATCCACTGGTCTGAAAAAGCACATGGTTCCTTAATACTTCCTGCCCCCTCACCCAATGCTTCAACGACGATAGATCAGTGATCGCAGATTGAGTATTGTGCATTACGCAGCATGTATCGTCATGCCAGAATGCGGGTTCCAGAAACTGACAGTGGCAATCGTTCACAGTTTCTCCCAATTAAGTTCCTCAATAAGATCGTCAAAGCCCAAGCCCGTTCCAGCAGGCGATCGCCATTCAGGCTGAGGTGGCCCCATACGGTCGATGAAAGCATTTGGCTCAAATAACCCATGAGTCATCAGCCCAGCAACGGGATCGAGCAGCCCATAGAATCGTTTTTCCACCTTACCTGCACACCACGCTGCATAGCACTGGCCGATAGGGTGATCCATGTAGCTAGTGAGAACCATATGCCAACCTTCTAACATAGCCTTGGCACAGACAGCAGTCACATCGTCTAGTGCAGGCTTGATCACGGCATAACGAAATTGATTGCTGGCAATAGGCACATCCCGGTCGAGCGCTAACGGCACGCCATACACCTCACGAATCCCCTGCCAAGCAGGATCATCGGTACGACATGGGTCTTCCAAAAAATCTATCTTAGAGCGAAGCGATTCCCGCATATTTTTCACAAAGTCGCGCAACTCGCCACCGCCTAAGACGTTGTTGAAATCGAGCCTCCATCGCAACTCTGGATGGTCAGCGTGAACCTCATGTATCAACTGCAACTCAGCCTGTACATCGCGCCCCGCCTTCATTTTAACCACATCAAAACCAGCAGCCTGGGCCTCATCTATCTTATCCCTGCCTCCAACGATGGTAGCGTGGCTTCGTGGAACCTTGACTCCGTCGAACAAGCTAAGACCGGCACGCCGCGCCGCACCATCGACCATCGCACATTTTACAGCAGCACGCACTAGCGGCCTAAAAAGACGTCGATTCTTTAAGTCATCGAGCACCTCATCCAGCGATGGATCTCCAAGAACCTCCCATGGCTGGATGCAGCCCACACCGCCATTGATACGAATCAAGAGACCCTCGTGTGCAGTCCTGTCGGATCGGCTATTGAGACCTTGCCTGCTGTGCAGTGTGTACCGATAGATGTAGATGGGTTCGCTCATAGTCGCTATCCGTTAGATAACACAAGCAATCGTGTATAGAACAGCAAAAAGTATCAACTGAGCACCGCCTAGAGCTAAGAATTTATTGTACTTTGCGCTCGGCGGTTCCTCGCGCACTAGCCCCCATATCCTCACTCCGAGAACAATAAACATAGAACTCCCCAACCAAAGGCTCATTTGCCCCATAGCTAGCCAAGCAAAAGAGAGGATGAATGCCCCAAAAATCTCGATCGCTACCACCCGCTTGCCCCAGGTTTCCCCCAGCTTCACCGCCAGCGTGTTCTTCGCATTTCCAGCATCCTCCTCACGGTCGCGTAGGTTGTTGATAGAAATTAGCACAGCACTCAGCAGTCCAAGCTGTAACCCTAAAAGAAGCCCCTCAACCGGCCACGTCCCCAGTTGAACAAAAATCGTCCCCATCACCGCGATCACTCCAAAAAAAAGAACCACAAAGACCTCACCCAATCCACGGTAGGCCAGCGGCACGGGGCCACCAGTGTAGCCATAGCAAAGGTAGAGCGAGGGCAAACCGATAGCCACCATCGCCCAGCCTCGTGCCTGAAATAAGAACCAACCAAAAACAGCAGCTACTAACAAGCACCCCAGAGCGGCCCCATACACCTGACCCCGGCTTAGTAAACCTGATGCCGTAGCGCGCACTGGGCCGAGCCTGCGCTCAGTGTCCGCGCCCTTATCGTTATCGATAGCATCGTTAAAAAAGTTTGTCCCTATCTGAATCCACACAGCCCCCATCAGAGTACAAAGAGCCAACCACCAATCAAACTGCCCTTCAAGCTTCCAAGCCAACATACAACCTAACCACACGGGAACAATCGCCGCCGGCAATGTCTTTGGCCGAGCCGCTAGAATGCAGGATTTGAGGATACTGTTCATTGCTGTTGTCTAACCACAGATTGCGCAGATTATACAGATTCTTTTTTCTGAGCAATCTGCGCTACAAAAATCACTCCAATTACTTATCGAGGAAATCTCGGACGGCCGAATGGAACTCTGCGGGCTTTTCCCATGGGACTCGGTGGCCGCACTCTGGCACAATAAGCAACTCTGCATTCGGGATAGCCTCGACTGCGGCTTCAGCCACCTTCAAAAATTTTGTGTCGCGCTCACCCACAACCCAGAGCAGTGGGCAAATTACTTTTTCTAACTGAGGCAAGAGATCTTCCTGCACTCCGACAGTCCAGTCCATAAAGGAACGCGCTACCGCTTCTCGTCTCGGTTGGAGTGACCGACGATCAGGCATGGTGGATCCGTCTAGTACTCCTTGAGCATTCCAATCTTCGAGAAATGCACACCAGTCACCTTTCAGCGCCTTAGCTGCCCATGCTGCATCCAGCGCCCGCCTTGGGATTCTTTCCTCCTCTGCAATACCTGTATGTGCCGAAACTATCACAGCTTTACTCCACTTAGACGGATTCTCAATCAACGCGTGGAGAGCGAGTCTCCCTCCCATCGAGTAACCTAGTAGTACAGGATCCTTCGCATGTACTTCCTTATTAAATGCCGCACCGAACTCACTAATCGGCATCGGGCAGCATGCCAAAAATTGCCATAAATCAACACGCGCAACTGGCACACCATCTTGCTTCAATGCAGCTGCGAAATCTTTCCAGTCCGCAGCCATCCCAACCGCGCCATGTAATGCGTATATCATCTATTCGTTTAAGTAGACGAAACCTGCAGGTCTAGCAATTGATAATCATTGAAGCCTCGGTAAGGTGAATTTTATGAGGTCTAGATTTCCACTGAATAATTCTGGCTAACACCCAAGTATCGACATCACTCTTGCGCACAGAGCCGTAGCAATGCTAGGACGCAATCTTCTTGGCGCTCGCTCCATTCTAGAAATCCTAGGGGGATCACATTGAGTCCAGCGCGATCTAACATCAGAACCTTTCGTAGAGAAAGTGCTGGCTGCATCTCACCAGGATAACCGATCAGGTCGATGCCAATTGTCTTACCTTTGTGCTCCACAACTAGATCGACATCGACTCCAGCCACCGAAGCTCCGAGTTTACAATCAAGGCCTTCAGACTGAAGCTTAGCCATTACTTCACTAGCAAAAGCATTCAGGCTCCTTGGAATATGAGATCTAGTATTTTGCTCACTCGTGACATGAATTAGGTATTGAGCAAGGAGGCTTTCAGGCTTCAAACCCTTGGCCTTTATTGAGTAAAAGACGTGTTGCTCATTACGTGCACGTGTCACGGCCACGTTGAAGACATCTTCACGCTCGAGAAAACGAAGGCTTGCTGGTGAGCTTTTTGAATCCACACAAAGTGACATGAGCATGATGTCCCGCTCTTCTCCTTGGAAGCTGTGGGCTGTACCAATCAACAATTCATGGTCGCCAAGTAGCGCCTGTAGACAAGTACCACGCAGTTCCTCAAAAACAGCCTTGGTGAGGGCATCAACTTGCGCCCTAAATGGACTGAGAACACCAATGCTGGCGCTCAAGTTTCTAGTTGGATTCCCCCCAAACTCACGTAACCAATGACAGATGGCCGCCACTTCATCACTGTTCACCCCCTTAGAATCTCTCTGTCCATTTTCCAGAAAACGCCCGATAGTTCCGGAATGAACACCGGCACCACGCCCGACAGCCCATGGCCTATCACGCATTATTTTGAGTTGTTTATGGTAAAACCTTTGGTTACTGAACTCAATGATCCCGTGATGGGAACGGAAATGTTCATCTAGGTAACCCGTGTTAGAGTGGTCTTGAACACAATCAATCGACACATCCATCAGGCTACGGTTGCGAAAATTATAAGCCATTTGAATTTTTGGAGTGACACAAAATTGCTCGCCAAACTCTCGCATAGAATGGTTTGAAAGAAAACTCACATGCCTTAGTTGCTTTGCGTCACCAACGACAACAACCCGCTTGGCCCTCTGAATCACTGGCAGAATACTCGCGATATCACATTGGCTAGCCTCATCAATGATCACCACATCAAACAATTCCTTTTTAAATGGAAGCACCCGATGCACGTCTTCCGCACTGCTCAGCCAGACGGGGAAAGTTTCTAGGATAACTTTGAAGTCTATGTCCTCCATCGCCACCTCCTGTGCGCTTCCTTTAAGCTTACGAATGGCAGCTAAAAATTTCTTCAATTCCGCGCGACTCGTTCGGTTCTCGAGTAACTTCGTGACTGCACATCGCCTTTGTAAGCTCACATATTCCGCCACCAACCTTTCTCGCTCAGTTTGCAGCAATCTATAATGGTGATGCATCTCCGAGAGCACTGGCCGCCGACTGAGCAAATAATTGTCAAAGACTAGTTGCAGTTTCTCTATTAGATTAGGGCTGGGATCGAGCTTACGGTCACCTCTCTCAATCGACTTTTTGTATTCGGCTTGCAGCACTTTCTCAGCATCTTGGATAAGAGCAATTTTCTCTAGGGTCGTCTCTTGCTGGTGCTCTAACGACACCATTGTCTTGAGCGCGAAGTCACCACCGCCATTCAGGATTAAAGAGAGAAAACCTTTGAGGTCTTTGAGATGTTCACGTCTACCAGCCCTCACGGTGGCATGCTCAGCGCCTATCATTGCATCAATTTTTTGGTGCATCACATTGACGGCATGGTCATTCCTAGAGGTCACCAAGACACTCTCACCTCTGACTACATGATCCAGAGCAATCGCTGCCACCGTATATGATTTACCCGTCCCAGGTGGACCATGGCAAACTGTTAGTGGATCTGCTCTAGCTGACAGCAACACCTTTTGTTGTTGTGTACTCAGAGAAGCGGGTATGAAAAACACCTGATCATCTGGGGCCTTAGATCTGGATGAATTATCTCCCAACAGATTTTGAATTCCGTCTGAAAATTCAGCCCGCGGATAGTCCGCCATTTCTGTAAGTTCTTGAAGAACTCCGCGTGATGAAATAGAGCGCTCGACATTGCCAACACCAGCAGCAGAGATCACAGAGACTTGATCGCGAGTGCCTGCATTATCAAGAGCCTTTGATGAGACTAAATGGGGCCATTGCAGAAGATTTTCAGAATCCACCTCAGGGCAATGGAGTTCGATCAGTCGATGGATGTCGGCGACAACAGACGCGCTCAAACCTTCACCAGACAGCAACTCCCGCAGTTTTCGTTCGAAGTCCTTGTCCCCTCCCAACGCATCCACTGCGACACCATTGATTCTGGCAGATTTCAGTCGCAGCTTGAGGGCGTAATAGTTCTGGTAGTCAACATCCGCATTAAAAAGAACAAGTGGAGCACGGTGCACACCAATCGATGTTTTTCCGCAGACAAAAATAACTCCATAGACTAGCTCTCGCTCACGTTTGTGCATTCTAGTGAATGCATGGAGTGACTCGCCATGCTTAGGAGCCAAGAGGTCGTGATCGAACTCTAAGCTCAGCAGGCGTTCCTCACCTGAGCTCATGCGTCGATGCTTCACCCGTGAGCTACTAAAAAAATCACGTATTCCAAGTCTAGATCGGTCTTCACGGTAACAGGCCGTGAGCCAAGGCAATAAGGTTGAACTGAACATACTTATTGCCAAATGATTCCTCCTAGTACTCCCGCAACGAGTACAGCCAGCCATGCTGGAACCCTACGCGTGCCTAGCGCGAGAAAAATGGGGACAATAATCGCAAAGTCTAAGGCTGAACTGACCACTCCGACCTTAAACATGTGAATCAACGCAGCTGCTAGTAGCCCCACTACAGCAGCATTTGCACCCATCACAGCCCCTTTAGCACGCGGCATACCTTTCAGCCAATTCCATACCGGCACTCCAGCTATCAAGAGTAGCATTCCCGGAGCGAATATTGCTGCCGTACCGATGATTCCACCCAACCATGGATTCCCGCCGATCCCGACTGAAGCACCCAGGTAAGAAGCCAAGGTGAACATCGGTCCAGGGACAGCCTGAGCCGCACCGTAGCCCGCTAGAAATGTATCTTGCTCCATCACCCCTGCCCCAACAAAGCTCGACTCTAGCAAAGGCAACACAACGTGGCCGCCACCAAACACAAGTGAGCCCGCACGCAACAAGCCGGCAGTAGCCTCTGCGCCAGCCCCCATATTTGCTAGAAGAGGTAAACAGCAGACGGCACCGATAAAGACAGCTATTCCTCCCACACTCAAAATTGGTAATTTACCAAGCTTTTGTATCGCTTCTTTTTTCACATGGACCTTTGATTCTGAGAAGAGGTAAGCCCCCAGCACGCCTCCCAATAAAATAACCACGGGCTGTAGCCACGCTTGAGATGCCAATAATAGAATACCGAGTGACCCGAGAGCCACATAAAGTTGGGGTAAGCCTGGGCAAAGTTTTTTATACATACCGATGACAGCTAAGGCGACAATGGCGACAGCTGCAAGTTTGAGTCCATGAATCCATCCTGTTCCTAAAGTGTCAGAGATAGGCTGTAGCCCCACAGCTAGTAGTACCATCAAAATAGCCGAGGGTAACGTGAAGCCAATCCACGACCCCAATGCCCCCATCCAGCCACCTTTTTCGAAACCAATCATCGCCCCTAACTGACTACTTGCAGGCCCTGGAAGGAACTGGCAAAGTGCTAGCAACTCAGCAAAGCGCTCCTCGCTGATCCAGCCATGCTTGACGACATAGGCGTCACGGAAATAACCCAAATGGGCTACAGGACCACCAAATGATGTCAATCCAAGCTTGAGGGCAGCTAAGAAACAAGTAATAAATTGCATAGCGCAAAGCTAGATATTCAATGAACGAATCGCAAATGAAAATATGCCTATTTGGTGGCACCTTCGATCCCATCCACCTAGGCCACACTTTTATTGCCCTTCAAGCAGTCTCGCAACTAGGGATAGATAAAGTCATCTTCCTCCCCTGCAAACAGTCTCCACATAAATTAGAGACACAATCAGCGACTGCTGAGGACCGCCTCAAGATGTGTCAACTGGCCACCGCCATGTTTCCATGGGCAGAGGTAAGCGACTATGACCTCACGTCTCCCCCACCATCGTATTCTTGGCGCACCGCTGAACATTTCAAATCACTTTACCCGAAGGCTCAGTTATTCTGGTTGATGGGAACTGACCAATGGCAATCAATCTCGCGCTGGGATCGGGCCCACCATTTCGCTAACTTGCTAGATGTCATAGTCTACAGTCGCAATTCTGAAGCCATCCCCGTGCATGGATTCGAGTCGACTCTCCTCAACACTCTACAGCATCCAGCCTCGGCGACGGTCGTCCGCCAGCAAATCGCAGCGAGCCTCACCTCCCCCTGGCTCCACCCTCATGTTGCAAGCTATATTAAAAAAAAATAGCTCTACCTCAAGTCGCCACTTGATTAAATCCTAATTCACTCCTCTAATATCAATTAAAGAATCCACGCCTATGAAAAAAATTGCTCTACTCGCAGCCATCGCACTGACGGCTCCACAACTGTTCGCTCAAGAAGCGGCTACTCCCCCAACACCAAGTCCCGCAAAGAACGCACCGACTGAGCGGTACAAAAACGCTATCAACGCTTTTAGTAACTTACCGGAAGAAACTCGCATTTCATTCCTCAAAAAACGGAATGAAGCTGGCATCTTGTTTCAAAACAAGCGCATCTTTGAAACTCTAGAGGCAACTCGTGAACTGATTGATATTTTCCCGGATGACCCACAAGTCATCAATCTGCGTGGCGCGTGCTACGTCGAACTCCGTGACTTCCCGAAGGCAATGGAGCAATTTGTCCTTTCTAAAGAAATCACAGGACCATCGCTCAATGTAATGTTTAACATGGGGGAAGTTGCTTTCGTTTCGCGCGATTGGAATAGAGCACTCGAGATATTCAAGCAAGCTCTGGAGATAGCTCCAGCCAAAGCCCTCCAAATGAAGCGCCTCGTTGAATTCAAAATTCTCCTTTCACATATTGGTTTGTCCAATCATGCGAAGCTTAGCGCAGACGAACGTAAATCGCATGCAGAGAATGCCAAAACGATGGCAGCACTCTACGACTATCGTGACGACTCCCCATATTATTACTATGCGAACTCAGCCTTGAGCTACTCCCTCGACGATAAAGACGAAGGACTGAAGTTCCTCAATAAAGGACGCCGCGTGTACTCTGGATCAGCTCAGACAATCGCATCATGGGAAGACACCATGACCGAGTTTGGCTACATCAAAAGCTACTACGGTAACGAGCAGAAACCTGAAGAAGAAGAAGAAGAAGAATAGTCCGCTGACTCGCTTAAAATATTTAAAGTCCGCACCGAATCTTCGGTGCGGGCTTTTTTGTTATCACTAGAATGCTAATTAAGCTTTGCTGAAGACCACTTTCTTTGTGGTGTCGAGCTCGGCATGAATCGTGTCACCCTCGACAAACTTGCCATCAAGAACATCTAAACTCAAAGGGTCTAGCAAACACCGCTGGATAGCTCTCTTCAGCGGACGAGCTCCATAGGTCGGATCATAGCCTTGTTCAGCAAGGTGTGCGCGCACCTCTGCAGTTAAATCTAGACCGAGCCCCTGCTTCGCTAGACGCTCGCACACTCTATCAAGTTGTAGACCAATAATTTCTCCCAGCTCTTCTTTGTTGAGCCTGTCAAAAATGAGAGTCTCATCGATCCGATTGAGAAATTCGGGTCTAAAATGTGAGCGCAGTGCTTCGTTCACCTTCGCTTCACGTTGTTCAGCATTCGACTCATCTACAATATACTGACTGCCAATATTAGAAGTCATTATGAGCACTGTGTTTCGGAAATCTACCGTGTGTCCTTGTCCATCAGTGATACGTCCATCATCTAACACCTGTAGTAGAACATTGAATACATCGGGATGCGCTTTCTCTATCTCATCAAACAGAACCACACTGTAGGGCTTTCTCCTAACATGCTCGCTGAGCTGCCCACCTTCGTCGTAGCCAACGTAACCTGGAGGGGCTCCGATTAGGCGCGAGACAGCATGCCTCTCCATGTACTCAGACATGTCTATACGGACCATCGCGCACTCATCATCAAAAAGAAATTCAGCTAATGCTTTGGACAACTCAGTCTTACCCACACCTGTAGGACCAAGGAAGAGGAATGAACCAATTGGCCTATCTTCATCCTGTAATCCTGCACGTGCTCGACGGACGGCGTTAGACACAGCAGCAATGGCTTGTCGTTGACCTATGACTCGCTCGCCGAGACGGTTTTCCATCTGCACTAACTTTGAGCGCTCGCCCTCTTGAAGACGGCTTACGGGGATACCAGTCCAACTGGCTACAACACCTGCGATATCTTCCTCCGTTACTTCTTCCGTTAGAATACGTCCAACTTTCTGGATTTCATCTAGCTTTAACTTCGCCTCCTCGGCTTTTGTTTCAGCTTCGGGGATGCGGCTATAAGTTATTTCTGATGCTTTTGTCAGATCTCCTTCACGCTTTGCTTGTTCCGCATCATTTTTCAATGACTCTATGCTTTCCTGTGCGCTATTGACGATGGTTATGATCTCTTTCTCATTTTTCCATTGAGCCATGAGACCATCTGATTTTTCCTTAATATTAGCCATTTCCTCCTTCACCTTTGCTAGTCGCTTTGCACTCGCCGGGTCAGATTCTTTTTTCAATGCTTGCCGCTCCATCTCTAACTGCATGACCTGACGCTGCATCTGATCAATCTCTGTAGGCACGGAATCAAGTTCGATTTTCAGTCGCGAAGCAGCCTCATCGACAAGGTCTATAGCTTTATCAGGAAGGAACCGGTCCGAAATATAGCGATCACTCAATGCGGCAGCCGCCACGATAGCACTATCTTGAATACGCACTCCATGGTGCACTTCATAGCGCTCTTTCAAGCCGCGTAGGATTGCGATTGTGTCCTCAACACTAGGCTCACCTACTTTGACGGGTTGGAACCTACGCTCAAGTGCTGCATCTTTTTCGATGTACTTGCGATACTCATCAAGCGTGGTTGCTCCTATCGTACGGAGTTCACCTCGAGCCAATTGCGGTTTAAGTAAATTGGAAGCGTCAACAGCGCCTTCGCTGCCACCCGCACCGACTATGGTGTGAAGCTCATCAATAAAGAGAATGATCTCACCATCAGATTCACTTACCTCTTTGAGAAAGGCTTTGAGACGCTCTTCGAATTCACCCCGGAATTTTGCCCCCGCTACCATTGCTCCAATATCCATAGATATGAGTCGCTTCCCCTGCATCGATGTTGGTACATCCCCACTGACAATCCGGCGGGCTAGACCCTCTGCAATAGCTGTCTTTCCCACACCAGGGTCGCCAATCAGTACAGGGTTATTTTTAGTGCGTCGGCTTAACACTTGCATCAATCTTCGAATTTCATCATCGCGTC
>CAXMPP010000033.1:0-16658 GCA_964195395.1 uncultured Thermodesulfobacteriota bacterium | reverse complement strand
AGCACAATCATTTCACAGCAATTCTTGAAGCTGGCGGACCGGATCTTCCGGCCGTGATCTACAACTCACCTCACTATGGTTTTGAGACGAAAGCGGATCTCTTCTTCAAGTTGAACGAGAAATACCCACAGTTGATCGGCTTCAAAGAATTCGGCGGAGCAGCAGCACTCACTTACGCCGCTGAGCACATCACCACTGGCAACGAGAATCTCACACTGATGGTCGGTGTGGACACCCAAGCTTTCCATGGTTTCGTCAACTGCGGAGCTATCGGCGCTATCACTGGTGTTGGTACAGCGATGCCGAAAGAAGTTCTAAAAATGGTAGAGCTCTGCAAACTTGCCGCTACTGGCGACGCTAGGGCACGCGTCCTAGCACTCCAACTCGGTGAGGCAATGAACATCCTCTGCACCTTCGACGAAGGCACTGACCTCGTGCTTTACTACAAGCGTCTTATGGTTCTTGAAGGCAACAGCGCCTACGAACACCACATCTATGCAGATGACAAGCTAAGCGCATCTCAACAGGCTCACCTAGATTCCCAACACGCCCTGTTCCGCAACTGGTGGAACTCCTGGGAAGGAAAGTAGGCTAAATTAGACAATATTGAGTCTTTAAAAAATCTATAAAAAAGGCGGCATGATATATCATGCCGCCTTTTTGATTTTAAGGTTTGGGCTCAACGAACCTCAAATCAGTCCTAGACCTCGCTGCGCTGAATAGCCAGCGGGTTTTCGTCCTGGAGTTCCTCTGGTAGCAGAGACTGTGGGCAGTCTTGCCAGCAAACAGCACGGGTGAAACGGTAAATCGCCATGGTGCCAACTGAGGTGCTACGACCATCAGAAGTAGATGGGAATGGACCTCCGTGTACCATGCTAGCACAAACTTCCACACCAGTTGGGAAACCGTTGAAGGCAATACGGCCAGCACGATCTTCCATAAGTTGTATCAATTCCCGCTGTTCGCCAAGTTCTGCATCTGTGCCGTGAATGCTTGCAGTGAGCTGACCTTCGAGCGACTGGAATGCTTTGATCAATTCACAATCATTCTTATAGGTAACAATAAGGCTGGCTGGACCAAACACCTCATTGGTGAGTGACTCAGAGGATAGAAATGTCTGAAGATCCGTCTGGAAAAGTGCTGGTACTGCCTGGTTAGATCCTTCCCCAGCTGTAGCCTTAGCTAGTAGCTTGACCGACGCGTTATTTTCAAAAGCTTCTAGGCCGCTGCAGTAAGCATCGCAGATACCACTGTTGAGCATAGCGCTGCTAGAACCTGCACTGACCAACTTAGCAGTTTCGCTAGCGATGGCTTCGGCGTGGTCTTCGTGGATGAAGATCAATCCAGGGTTAGTACAAAACTGACCAACTCCCAGAGTCATGGAGCCGAACAAACCTTGTGCGAGTTGGGCACCACGCTCTTGCGCTGCACCAGGTAAAATAACCACCGGGTTGATCGCGCTCATTTCAGCGTAAACTGGAATAGGTTCCTCACGGGCTGCCGCAAGATCCATCAGGGCGCGACCACCAGCGTAGGAACCAGTGAAGCCAACAGCCTTGATCGCTGGGTGCTTAACCAGTGCCTGACCAATTGTGCGTCCACCACCGTAAACGAGAGAGAATACGCCTTCCGGTAATCCGCAGTCAGCCACAGCTTTCTGCACTGCAAGACCAACGATCTCTGCGGTGCCACTATGGGACGAATGCGCTTTGACAATCACTGGGCAACCCGCAGCCAAAGCCGAGGCTGTGTCTCCACCAGCGGTGGAAAATGCGAGTGGGAAGTTGGAGGCTGCAAAAACAGCGACCGGACCGAGCGGGCGCAACATGCTGCGGGTGTCTACTTTCGGCAGCGGTTGGCGGTCGGGCTGAGCACGATCAATCCGTGCATCTACCCAAGAACCTTCATCGAGCAACTTGGAAAACATCCGCAGCTGACCACAGGTGCGTCCAGCTTCACCGCGGACACGCATCTCAGGAAGACCAGTTTCAAAGGGCATACGTGCCACTAAATCTTCGATAACTGCTTCGATGTTATTCGCAATAGCGTTCAAAAAGAGCGCCTTATCTTTACCGCTGGTATGGCGGTACGTTTGAAATGCCTCAGCTGCTAGACCAACCGCTTTCTCAAGCTCATCGCTGGTGGCTGCGATGTAAGTGGGTTCGATGGCTTCGTTGGTGCTTGGATTGATGCTCTTACCCGTAGCCTGGTTTCCCTGGCCACGACTGGCGCCGATAATTGATGTTCCTTGGAGTGTCATGATTTTGGTATTAGAAATTTGTGTCCGCACAACATGCACCCAATCCAAAAGAGGTTCAAGCCCGCTATGCATAGAAAAACAACGAGCCAACGAGCGAGGCACGTAGAAGAGCGCTTCCAGCCTCTTTTCTCTAAGTCAGCATAATGAAGCGATCTTCCAACCACGGGGGCAGTTTTAGGCACAAACATTTCATGGCGACCGAGACGGTCACTCCACGTAGCGCGACCGTCTCGGTCGCTCAAAATAACCCCAGCAAAGCTGCTAACTCACAGCGCTAATACCATCTTCACAGTTATACTGGATCAATAGAGGTGTTCTGATTCTTTGTAATTGCAGCGGAGCTGATTTTGAGAGGGCGAAACAATCTAGCAAGATTAGCTTCGTTAGTCGTCAGTTGCATAGCTCGCTATGCGTCTTCCTCCCGCCTCGCTCCTCTCACTATCTTGTTTCGCTATTGATCCACTCTAACTATTCAAATGGGATTAGTCGAAAATTTCTGAGTGAGAGGCAAGTCGAGCTAGTCGAATTTCCATGTCATCCTCTGTTTTTACAGCTTTGTATATGAGTAGTGTGTTAGGTTTGATGTGACAATCTCGGTAGCCCTGCCAGTTTCCAGCTAAAAGATGGTCTCTGTATTTGACTGGCAGAGAGTTTCCTCTGAGAAGCTCAGCTAACACAATAATAAGTTCAGCTTGTAGTTCTGCCGATTTTGGCTGACGGAAGACTTTTTTACAGTCTTTGACGTATTGTTTACTCTCTATAATCCTCATCGTTGAACGAGTCTTTGAAATCTTCTAAATTGCTGTAGCTCTTCTCAGATGTGCCAGATTCTAGTTCATTGATGGCATCAATGGTTTCAGAGTTGGGAGTTTTGAGTTCAAGTGGGAATTCGCCCCGGTTCACCATCTGCTTGAGGAAGAGTTTCACCCCATCGGCGAAGTTGAGGCCTACAGATTCAAGGATAGCTGTCCCAGCATTCTTAAGTTCTGGGTCGAGCCTTACTCCGTAGCTTTGCGTTTTCATTGAATGATCTTACGGCTCAGTAAAGTGAATGTCAATAAGTGTGCATCATTTGTTGCACGTCGACTGGTCGAATGATCTTTCCATTAGCTAATGGCTGCACGGTAGGAGCTAGGGGATGTTCCCGAAGTCTTTTTGAAAATTCTGGAAAAATACAAGGGGTCTTCGTAGCCGATTTTCGCAGCAATTTCCTTCACGGATAATGAAGTGGAATCTAACATTTCACGAGCTCTCTGCATTCTAAGCTCCATGAGGTATGCCATGGGACTGGTGCCGTAGTGGCGCTTGAAGAGGAGGCTGAACTGAGTGGTAGAAAATCCACCATGGCCTGCATATTCTAAAAGTGTCCATGGGGCCGCTAATGTCTCCCGCATTGTATCCATCACGCGTTCGATTTTTTCTCGCTGTGATGTCTCTTGGGCTAGGCCAGCATCCACGTGTAAGAGGGATGTTAAGCTCACAAAAAATCGAGATATTTCGAGTAGAGTGTGATCTGTGTAACCAGATTCAAGCCGTTGCAACAGGGCGTTGAACTGTCTTTGTAGTGCGAGGCTATTGGAAAAATGAGTGAGAGGCCGATCCGATGTCAGGGGAGTCCACTGTATGAGTGCTTCTACAGAGGAACCATACGCGTGTACCCAGTAGATCTCCCATGGATCGGAATTGTGAGATCCGTATGTGTGCGGCTCACCAGCGGGTATCCAGAGGGCGTCTTGCGCGCCGATTTCCCGACGTTTTCCACCGAAGGTGGCCCATCCGCGTCCTTTCACGCAAAAGATGAGAATGTGGGCAGAAGATCCCTTTGTTCTATCGACTAAATGTCCATGTGGTTTCGGGTAATATCCGATGTCCGAAATAACAATGTCGCGAGTGAATGGCTTGTTATTCATTCGTTTTTCAGCACGAGTTGGTAGACGATACAGTTTTTGACTGTCAAATCCCTCTTCTTTGAAGTCCGTAAGATAGTCCATTATAAAAGTGGAATAATCTATTCCCAGCATCGAGTAAATGTGTTTTTTCTTTAGCTCAAGTTCATTGGTTCACATTTATTATTATGCAAGCAAATCAAGCAAAGTCTATTGAGGCCTCAAGAGGACCCTTCAATATGGGGTATATATTCTTTATTTCACTGGTATCGGCACTTGGGGGATTTTTGTTCGGTTATGACCTTTTAGTGATTTCAGGAGCGAAACAATTTTATGAACTCAGCTTCGGTTTAGACACACCTGTGTTGCAGGGGTGGGCCGTTAGTTCTTGCATAGTTGGCTGTATCTTAGGTGCTTTGGTTGTAGGGAAGGCCGCGGATCAATTTGGTCGGGTTAAGCTGCTAATAATCTCTGCGTTATTTTTTCTAATCTCTGCGATTGGTTCAGGCTATGCACCTGATTTTAACCAATTCGTCCTCTACCGTCTTCTGGGTGGTATAGGCATGGGGATGGCCTCGACCTTGTCGCCTATGTATATTGCTGAAGTTTCTCCAGCTAAGTACCGTGGGCGATTTGTTTCGCTGAATCAGTTAACGATCGTTGTGGGAATACTGTTAGCACAGTTGGTCAATTATATGATTAGTGAGCATAAACCTGTTCCTGAGGCCATTCAGCAAGAAATTGCTCTGGTCGCAGATCTTGAGATCAAAGCTCCTCTGCATAGTGCTAATGGTGTGTATGATGCCACTTTGTTTAGTGAGGAGCAGACCAAGTCGATACTTGAGGGCAGCGTGCTGAGCACTTTGTCTGTGGAGATTGTCGACACGGAAAAACTGAAGCCACTACTCAGATCTTCCTCACCGGTTCCGATGGATCTGATCAATCTTGAGAAGTTAAAAGTCTATACGAATGAGCAGTTAGCCGGCACATGGAATGGAAAAACTGGCTGGCGTCTGATGTTTGCAGCGGAAGCAGTGCCGGCATTGATCTTCTTTATTCTGATGTTCTTTGTGCCTGCAAGCCCGAGGTGGCTCACTAAGAAAAGTCGCGATGCGGAGGCCCACAAGGTTTTAGTGAAAATCGGAGGAGAGGATTACGCAGACGCCACGCTGAAAGAAATCGAAGCCACATTGGATGATGATCACAAGCAAGTGAGATTTATTGAAGTGTTTAAGCCTAAGTTTGCAGGAGTTATTCTCACGGGAGTTTTCATCGCTGTTTTCCAGCAATGGTGTGGAATCAATGTGATATTTAACTACGCACCTGACATTTTTCGTGATGCTGGATTCACCGTTAGTGGAATTATGTTCAGCTTGGTGATTATTGGACTGACGAACATGATTTTCACTTTTGTGGGGATGGCGACCATTGATAGAGTGGGTCGTAAGCCTTTGATGTTGATCGGTTCTGCCGGATTATTCATATCTCATATCCTCATAGGCCTATGTTATTATACAGGTAACACGGGGTGGTACGTCGTGGCATTTGCACTTTTAGCGATTGCCTTTTTTGCCGCCACACTTGGGCCTGTCGCTTGGGTACTTATTTCTGAAATATTCCCTAACTCGATCCGAGGCATTGCGATGTCCTTGGCTGTGCTGTCGTTGTGGGTTGCGAACTTTATACTGTCATTCACCTTCCCAATTTTGCGCGACAGCTTAGGTCCAGCGGGGACCTTCTGGACATACGCTGGAATCTGTCTAGCTGGCATCTTCTATATTAGAGCAAAAATTCCAGAGACAAAGGGAAAGAGTCTAGAGGAAATTGAATTTGAGCTTAGTAACGCTGAGTGATTTGCCAGAAAACTTTAAATAAATACTATTTAGATGTCTGTCATTGCGAGAATTGAGCCCCGTGTTATTCCTACTTATCCTACGGGAGAGCCTGAAAAGAATCCCGTTTTCTTTGAGAAAAGAGTGTACCAAGGGAGTAACGGTAAAGTGTATCCTGTGCCTTTTATCGACAAGGTTTACGATGAGCCTGTCGATGTCACTTACCAATCAGTCTTGCTCGAAAATGATTTTGTGCGACTGGTCATTTTACCGGAGATTGGTGGGCGAATTTTCATTGGTCAGGATAAGACGAACAATGACTACGACTTTTTTTACCGTCAGGATGTGATCAAACCTGCGCTTGTCGGGCTCGCTGGGCCGTGGATTTCTGGTGGAGTCGAATTTAACTGGCCACAGCATCACCGACCAGGAACCTTTATGCCGGCTGATGTTTCCATTGAGGTAGAGGACGACGGCTCAAGGACGGTATGGCTTTCTGAACATGACCCGCTCAACCGTCTCAAAGGGATGCACGGTATCCGCTTGAGGCCAGACTCCTCGCTTATCGAGTTGCGTGCTCGACTCTTTAACCGAACAAATCTCACGCATACTTTCCTTTGGTGGGCAAACGTTGCGGCTAAAGTGCATGATCAATACCAATCATTTTTCCCTGAAGATGTGCACTACATTGCGGATCATGCTGTGCGTGCGACATCGTCATTTCCGGTTGCTAACAATCCTTACTATGGAATCGATTATCAGAACCTCGACGGTAAAAACGACCTAAGTTGGTATAAAAATATCTCAGTGCCCACCAGTTATATGGTCTGCCAAACTGGCTTTGATTTTTTTGGTGGCTATGACTTTTTAGAAAATGGAGGATTCGTCCATGTGGCAAATCGGCACATTGCACCGGGTAAAAAACAATGGACTTGGGGGGATGATAAATTTGGCTGGGCGTGGGACCGTGAGCTCACTGATGACGGCGGGCCTTATGTGGAACTGATGGCGGGTGTTTTCACTGACAATCAACCGGATTTTAGTTACCTGCTTCCATACGAGACCAAGACATTTTCTCAATTTTGGTGGCCAATTCAGAATATTGGACCTGTTCAGCAGGCTAACACCATCGTAGCGCTGGCATGCTCCATCAACGATGACAAGACGGTTTCTCTGGGGCTATGTGTCGCAGAGAAAGTGAAGAATGCACGTCTTGCAGTTGTGCAAAACGGCAGCCCAATTGCAGCGCACACCATTTCTCTTAGGCCGGGTGAATCTTGGCAAGATCACTCGAGTGTTTGTTCTGGGGGAAGTCCAACAGAACTCAGCGTTAAACTGATAGCAGAGGACGGGACTGAGCTCCTGAGTTACCAAGTGGTGGATCGTTCCACTTTGACGCGCGACCGTGATGAAGCGACTGAGCCGCTCGCGCCGGAGGATATTACTTCTGTTGATGAACTCTATTTCACTGGTGAGCACTTAGAGCAATACCGCCACCCAACGCGTGACCCTGAGCTTTATTGGCTCGAGGCGTTGAAGCGTGATTCAGGTGATGCGCGTTGTCACATAAGCCTAGGCAAACGCGCGCTCGGACGTGGAGAACTGGCTAAGGCGAGCAGTCATCTGGGGCAGGCAATAAAGAGACTTACTTGTCGTCATCTCAATGCCGTCACGGGAGAAGCGCATTATTTTCAAGGCCTAGCCCTTCGGGGACTAGGGAAGTCCAGAGAGGCGTACACGTTATTTTATAAAGCCATTTGGAATTACGAATGGCGTGCCAGCGCCTATTACCAACTTGCCACGATGGATTGTCACGCTGGCGACTGGCAGGCGGCTCTTGGTCACATAGAGCAATCTCTCGACACTAACCGGCAGAATAATAAAGCGTTCACCTTGAAGGCTGTCATTTTACGTCACATTGGACGTGAGGTGGAGGCGGCGTCTGCTCTAGATGATGTGCTCCGAGTTGACTCGCTTGATCATTGGGCTCGTTATGAAAAAGCATTGCTAACAGATTCTATCAAAAGCTTTCTAGATGGCTCTCGGAACGATGCTCAGACAGCGCTGGATCTAGTGTTTGAATATTGCGAGTCAGGGTTCTACCTTGACGCCATAGCTGTGCTAGAGACACATCATTGTAATGCTGTGCGTACTGTCTCAGTTCCGAACCCTCTGGAGAAAACTCCAATGACTCGTTATGCTCTGGCGTGGCTTAAGTTTCTTGTCGGAGAAGACGATGGTGGCGCGGCCCTTGCGAATGCGCGTGTGCAATCTGCCGATCACTTTTTCCCATCTCGCATTGAAGAATCGATTATTCTTCGGTGGTCGATTGAGCAAGACGGGGATGACGTTGTCGCGTGCTACGCCTTAGGTAACTTTTTATTCGATAAGCGTCGTCATCTTGAGGCGATAGAGGTTTGGGAAGTGGCTGTCGAGGCGGGGACGACGATCCCCCAAGTGTATCGCAACCTCGGTATAGCCTACTGGAACCATCAGCACGATGGAGATAAGTCTGCCGATTTTTATCAAAAGGCTTTGTTGCTAGATCCTACTGATACGCGAGTCATTAGTGAGTATGATCAACTCGCTAAAAAGCGTAATCAACCGCTAGATAAACGACTGAACTTTCTGGAGAAACATCGGGAGTCAGTCCTTTTCCGTGATGATGCCACCGTAGAGTTGGCTTCTCTTTATAACCTTAGTGGTCGACCTCAACAGGCTCTCAGTCTAGTCACCTCACGTCCTTTTCATCCATGGGAAGGTGGCGAGGGTGCAGTGCTGGAGCAATACACAGCGGCGCATATTTTACTAGGATGCCAGTCTCTTGCTGAGGGAGCTCCCGATGTGGCATTCAAGCATTTTTCAGAGGCGATGAATGTCCCAGAATCTCTGGGTGAGGCCTACCACCCACTGCAGGCGAAGGCTGATGTGAATTACTGGTTAGGCCGTAGTCTCAGTGGTCTAGGCCGATCAGTTGAGGCCGCAGACCACTTCCTACAGTCTGCCGAAGAATCAGGTGATTTCTCAGGAATGGCGGTGATTGATCACAGCCCGCTGAGCTATTACCGTGGGCTTTCCCTTCGCGAGTTGGGTAAAGAGGATGAGGCTGCCGAATTGTTCCAAGGCCTTCTCGATTACGGCAAGCGCGGGCTAGAGCAAATAGCGAAAATCGACTATTTTGCCACAAGCTTACCAAACCTTCTCGTTTTTGATGAAAACCTGCAAGCGCGGAGCGATTCTGAAAATAACCTTCTCGTCGCAATGGCATACCATGGTCTTGGCGATCAGCCCAATGCTGAGGTTTACTTAGAAAAAACCTTCGAATTCACGAATACTAATCGGCATGCGGTAGACCTTCAAAGATCTTTAAATTCAGCCACATAATACTGACTCAGTTAGAATAGTTTCTTTGCTCTTAAAGCGCGCCGCGAGTGGCGTGATAGCTATTTAAGATTTTAGGTTGAATCTGATGGATGTGAGACCTTTTACGCATCAGATCGACCATGGAAATTATTTGCTTCTGGACAGTAAATTGCCTCTCTGTAGCCTACATCTAAGGAACAGCCACTATTACTATCGATACACAAAAAAACGAACCGAAGACAGAGGCGGAATGGCCCATTGAAAAAACGGTGCATCCGAACCGGATTGTCATCAAGATCGGGACTGGGGTTTTAACTGGTGATGACCATGTGGTGATTGACGAGCCCGCATTTCTTGAAATAGCACGCGCTGTGGCCCAGCTTAAGACATTAGGCTACGAGGTGATTCTTGTCTCAAGCGGTGCTGTAGGTGCTGGTCTTACCGACTTTGGAATCAAGGAGCGTCCGAAAAGTTTTGCCGTCACGCAGGCCTATGCCGCAATTGGTCAGTTGAAATTACTGGCTCTTTATCGTAAGCATCTCAGTGTTTGGGGGTTAAATGTAGGTCAGATGTTATTGACGTGTAGTGATCTAGAATCTGAAGAATGCCGATCAAGAGTGTTAGACACACTAGAGGCAATGCTAGCTATGGATAGTGTCATTCCTATCATCAATGAAAATGATGCGATAGCACAGGAGCGTGAAAAATTTGATGGTAATGACATCGTTGCCGCTAATTTAGCGGCTCTGTGCGGAGCTAGGCAGCTCCTCATGCTTACCACCGTAGATGGTTTGTTAGCCCGAAATGACGATGGAGCGCAAAAGCTCGTTCGAGAAGTTGCTGATTTAGACGAGGCGATGGAATTGGTGGAAGAGAGTAAAGGTACTATATCGATAGGCGGTATGCAGAGTAAGCTCGAAGCCGTCCAGTTTGCTCTTACTCACGGTGTGGAAACATTTATAGCGAATGGAAAATTTGCGAGTAAAATCCCTGAGCTAATTGACGGAGAATATCAGAAACGCACAAGGTTTACCCCAGATTTTGAGCCAGATTTACACCCAGAATAAGATCTGAAATTAGGATGCCATCCTAATCAAATCAACCAAAGCTAAAACATCACTGACGGAAGTTGGTGGTGTTTTTTTTGAGCGTGACGATCGGCATGATGGTTGACTCTAAAAATAAAAATCCCGCACGATTGCTCGTGCGGGATGGGTGAAATGTTTTTGTTTGATCGTTTTTCTAAGCGGCGCTGCTCTTTTTCTTTTTGAGAATTGGCGATTTTGTTCCTTCTACGACAGCGCGGTTGATCGTGACACTTTCGATGTCTTTGCGGCTTGGGATATCGAACATCACATCGAGCATGATTTTCTCAACTATAGAGCGAAGAGCTCGAGCGCCAGTTCCACGGCTGACCGCTTCTGCTGCGAGGGCTGTGAGTCCGTCCTTGGTGATGATGAGTTTGACATCATTCATGCTGAGAAGCTTCTGGTATTGTTTTACCATCGCGTTCTTAGGCTCAGTGAGGATCTGTACTAGTTCTGCTTCGTCTAGGCGACGAAGAGCTGAGAATACTGGAAGACGACCGATGAACTCGGGGATGAGCCCGAAGTGAAGAAGATCTTCTGGCTGTACCATGGTGAGGAGTTCGCGATCTTCTTTGTGAGATACGTCTTCTTCAGAGACTTTAAATCCGAGAGTACGCTTGCCGAGACGGTCGCGAACAAGGTCTTCCATGCCGACGAATGCACCACCAACAACGAAGAGAATCTTCT
Organism: uncultured Thermodesulfobacteriota bacterium; assembly: GCA_964195395.1. GTDB lineage: Bacteria > Verrucomicrobiota > Verrucomicrobiia > Verrucomicrobiales > Akkermansiaceae > Rubritalea. The sequence goes on along the minus strand of CAXMPP010000033.1, from coordinate 5,542 downwards.
CGGTGTTGACCTGGATGTATTCCTGCTGTGGATGCTTGCGCCCTCCCTGTGGTGGGACATTACAGACAGTGCCTTCTAAGATTTTAAGAAGAGCCTGCTGGACACCTTCACCTGAGACGTCACGGGTGATGGAGACGTTTTCAGTCTTGCGTCCGATCTTGTCGATTTCATCGACGTAAATGATGCCGCGTTCCGCTTTCGCGACGTCGCCGTCGGCTGCTTGAAGTAGGCGGAGAATGATGTTCTCTACGTCTTCACCTACATAACCTGCTTCTGTGAGCGTGGTGGCGTCTACGATAGAGAAGGGGACGTCGAGTACCCGTGCGAGCGTGCGTGCGAGGAGAGTTTTACCTGAACCAGTGGGTCCAAGCATGAGGATATTAGACTTCTCGATCTCTACGTCTTCGAGTTCTGGATCGTGTGGGTGATCGTGCTGACGGAGGCGTTGGTAGTGATTGTAGACCGCGACAGAGAGTGTCTTCTTTGCGTGCTCTTGGCCGATGATGTACTCGTTGAGTTTATCACAGATTTGAGAAGGAGTGAGGACATCAGTGTGTGGAGTCGCTGGAGCGTTTATGTTTGTCGGAGAATTGGCGTACTTAGTGACACCGTTGAGCTCTTTCTGTAGAATAGTGGAGCATACCTCGATGCATTCATCGCAGATGTACACGCCTGGTCCAGCGATGAGCTTTTTTACTTCCGAGTGGCTTTTGCCACAAAAGGAGCACAATGTTAGGTTATTTGAACGAGCCATGATAGTGACCCAAAAAACGTACGCTTTTTGGGTGAGTTGAGTTTAAAATATGTGGTGAATTTGGATGAGAGATTTGTACGATCATCAGGCTCGTACGGCTACACAGTATGGACGTGAATAGAACCCACTGCAAGTAGCTTTTAGTTGAAGAAAAGGGCGCTAGAGATAATAACTAGCGCCCTTTGAAAGTTTGGGAAGAGGAAGCTTACTTCTTCTTTTCAGGCGTGTTGTTGATCTCGAGTACTTGGTCGACGAGGCCGTAGGCAACTGCTTGCTCTGCTGACATGTAGTTGTCGCGGTCGGCGTCCTTTTCAAGCTGCTTAGGAGTCTTTCCTGTGTGCTTTGCTAGGATGTTGTTCAGACGGCCTTTGAGGCTGTACATGAACTCGACTGTGCGCTCCACATCAGAGGCTGTTCCTTGTGCTCCACCAGAAACCTGGTGAATCATCACGTGTGAGTTAGGAAGGCAGAAGCGCTTTCCTTTGGTTCCCGCTGTGAGGAGGACTGAGCCCATAGAGGCACAGATTCCGATACAGTAGGTGTTCACATCGCATGTGAGGAACTGCATGGTGTCATACATCGCAAGACCAGCAGTGACGGAGCCACCAGGTGAGTTGATGTAGACGTGAATGTCCTTCTTCGGATCTTGCATCTGCAAGAAAAGGAGCTGTGCGATGACGGCGTTTGCTACGTGGTCGTCGATGGCAGTACCAATGAAGATAATGCGGTCCTTGAGCAGGCGTGAATAAATGTCATACCCGCGCTCACCACGGCCATCGGTTTCGATGACTGTAGGGATTGGGTAATAGTTGGCCTGCGGGGCCATTGGATTTGAGTTTTGGATGTTGGGATTAAGCATCATTTTTTTCTTCAGTAACAGTTTCGCCAGTTACTTTCGCGTTCTCTACCAAAAAGTCAATTGTCTTGCCGATAAGCACTGAGTTACGAACGTTTTGGATAGCGTTAGCTTTCTGCAGTTCCTTGATGTACTTCTTAGGGGCTTTGTTTTCCTGCTGAGCCATCTGGTAGATGCGCTGAAGTACGTCTTGGTCTTCGACCTTGATCTCTTCTTTGAATGCGATTTCCTGCAGGAGGAAGTTTGTCTTGAGGTTTGTACGAGCTTGAGCTGCTGCGTTCTGTTCGAGTTCGTCCTTCTGAGACTCGAGCATTTCTTGCGTCATACCCTGCTGCATTGCGCGCTGCGCCATGCCTTGGATGTTACCCTGCGTTTCAGCAGCAACGAGTTCTTCAGGAAGGTCGAAGTCAACAGCTTGGTTGAGCTGCTCAACTATCTGGTTCACTTTAGCGTCTTCGGCTGCGCGATTCTTTTCTTCAGCGAGTTGCTGTTTGATGACTTCCTTGAGATCATCGATGCCTTTATCTGGCATAAGCTTGCCTGCGAACTCGTCGTCGAGTGCTGGAAGCTCTTGAACCTTGATTTCCTTGATTGTGACTGCAAATACTATGTCAGTGCCGCGAACGTCAGAGATAGGGAAGTCTTCACCGATAGAAACTGTGACTTCTTTTTCGTCGCCAACATTGAGGTCTTTAAGTTGTGGGCCGAAAGTAGGAAGGAAAGAATCTTCTTCGATCTTTACCCAGTGACCTTCACGGCCGTCGAGGAATCCAGCGGGCTTGCCGATAGCTTCTGCTACTGGCTTGCCGTCGAGAGTTGCAGTGAAGTCGATCACTGCGAAGTCACCGTCTTCAAGAGCACGGTCGGAGATCTCAGTGAAGTCAGCGAAACGTTGCTGAAGCTCAGTGAGTGAGTTGGTGACATCTTCGTCAGTTACTTCAGCAGAAGGAACGTCGATGGTGAGACCTTTATACTCAGGAAGTTCGAATTCAGGAGCGAGAGTGATGGATGTTTCGAATGTGAATGCTCCGTCGTCCTTGAAAGTTGGTGCAGCTGGAACTTGTACGTTGAGTACTTTGAGTTCTTCTTGCTTGATCGCAGCATCGCAACCTTCTTGAACAAGACGGTTAGCGAGCTCGCCTTCGATTTCCTTTTCGTAGCGCTTCTCGATCATTGTCACAGGTGCTTTACCTTTGCGGAAACCTGGGATGTTAGCCTGACCGATGTAGGACTTGAGGATTGTTTTACGCTCGGAAGCTACTTTTTCAGCGGGGACCACAACGTTGACTGTTGCGGCACATGTGTTCTTTTCTACTGTGATATTCATGACGAAATTGGTTCGATTTAGTGATCGTTGCCGAGTCTGATGGTGTAAGTCCTTCAGCGCGGGGCGGGAAATTAGGCGACTTTTGTCAGAAGGTCAAAGCCGAAAAGTCAATGATGCCACTAACAGTGTCGATTTTTCAGGGTTTTGGTGAAAAACTGTTGAATTTACTGGTGGTTTCGAAGTTGAATAAAGAGCGTTTCAAACGCTAGTTTTTCTGGCACAAGACTTTGTGTCCGATTTTAAACGAACGATAAAGCTCGTAGCTAGTCTATGTTGTTTAACGCTTCTGAGTGCCTATTCTGTAGCGTCAGCTCAGACCAAGTCTGTGGCTTTAACTAATAATCAAGGTAAGACGATAGATGTCTATTTACAAAAATCCAGCAAAACTGAGGTGACCGTAAAGCTCGCAAGTAATCGCAAGACCCATACTCTTAAGCTTACAGATCTAGATAAAGCGTCTCAGGAAAAAATCAAAAAGTGGGAAAATGCTGGTGGTGGCTTATCGACTGATTTCGAAATCGAATTTGACTCTGGCCGAACATCCCGATCCCCCAATTCAGGTTTTGACACGCGCACGCTTACCTTGAAAGCCGTCGTCACTATAAACAATGGTGACAATAATCTAGAGACAAAAAAGACGGAAGTGACCATTCTTACTCTAGGTCGACCGACCGCAGATTCGTCATTAATGAAGGTTTTTCAGAAAGAGAATCATGAACTGCCCTCTATTGATGGCGGCGGCGAACACATCATAGCATGCAAGCCATATAGGACGACCTACGATAACCAGGGATATAAGTACGGCTCGAAGTATCTTGGCTACGTTGTTCTCGTGCATGAGGGAAAGAATGTGATCGTAGCGAAATCAGTGCCAACCACACTGGCTGAAAAATACGGAACCCAATTCCTCAAACTCACAGAGGGAAAAACCTACGATAAGCACTTAGAAGACGCAGATTTCGACGGATTTTAAAAGTTTGGTGGAAATCAATAGCAGGCTGAGTGCCGAGTATCGATTGAAGTTTCAAAGGGTGGCTATCATCACAAACGAGCTATGCTCGCAGCTTTAAAGACTGAATAGCCCACACATCGCCAGCGGGAGTTGCCTGAGGTGCCCATTAGTGTAGGGTTGCTAGTGTGCAGAATGCGCTCTCATTTCAATTTTTTACTATAGCTGCGGCATAGCCACTAACTAAGTATCTAAAGCAGAATTATAACGTCTGATTAAGAGATGAGTTTAAGAGCTCTCTCGTTTCTTGGGTAGAAAAATGACCACTAACTGTGCGATGGAGCTTAGGATGATCAAGCCAACTCGGAAAGTCGCGTCCTTCTCAGGTTGCGTAACAAACTCCCTGAAGTAGAAGGTGAAGACTATTGCTGCAGCGCAGAAGGCGGTGATTGAAGCCGCACGTTCTAGCCGCTTGCGGTAGAGAAAGCCCGCAACAATGGCCACTAGACCTATAATCAGGCAAAACCAGAGAGAGTTTGGCTTGTAGGCTGCCGCTTGGATACTGCGCCAAAGGCCAGTCCAGATGACATGGAGCCCGAAAAGAATGCTAAATATATCGCGATGATTCATGTTTTTTTGTTACAAGAAAGTATGGGATGACGAGAAACTCCTATCAGCAGAGTCGCTGCGCTCCAATTACGAATTTAGAGTGAAGCTCATTTCCACAATCCCAAGAAAGCGGCATTCCGCTTTTGTGAGTAGTGGTATAAGCCAGTCTGGGGCAAAGAGGCTGGAAGCGCTCTCCTACTTCTTCAACTCTTGTTTGAAGAGCCATGGCGTCGTTGTTTTGGAATAGGTCTCTCGATGCTGCTTGATCAAGGCGGCTTTGTCTTTATTCTGGAATGTTAGAAGATTCGCTTTCAGGCCAGCCTTTAGCTCTCGATATTCTGGGTTGTTAGCCAAATTCCCCCATTCGTGGGGATCTTTGTCATGATCATAGAGTTCTTCCGATCCGTCCTCGTAACGGATCAGGCGATAGCGATCCGTTTGAATAGCGGTGTTCTCGGGGCCGTAGCTGATAAAGGCGGCCTCGCGTTTGGCCTTCGGGTCTGTCAGCAGGGGCACCATTGAGGTGCCCTGCAGGTGCGAGGGCTTATCGATGCCGGCCAAATCACAGAGCGTCGGGTAAACGTCGACAAGAGAAACCGGCTGCTTGCTGCGTGAGCCGGGTTTGGTGATGCCCGGAGCCAGAATCACCATCGGCACGTTGGTGGTGTTCTTCCATAGTCCACCTTTGCACCAGTGTCCCTTTTCCCCCAGATTCCAGCCGTGATCGCTGGTTAGGACGATCACCGTCTGGCGACCGCGGGGATTCTGTTCGAGAGCCTTCAAGATGCGACCCAGCATGGCATCCATGAAGTTAACGTTGGCGAGATAGGAGGCGACCACGCGTTTCCATTCCGTCTCTCCGTTTTTATTCAAGATCGCCTCGTGGTCGCTGAACTTACCACCTTCGTGCAGATCCTTGTGGGCATGTGAGCGCGCCATGCGGATGGCATAATCCGGAAGGTCGTCCCAATCGTTGACCTTCGACAGAGCGGGTAGTTGGGTCGTCGCGGTTGGGAATTTATCAAAATATTTCTGAGGTGCCCAGAG
>CAXMPP010000032.1:0-16722 GCA_964195395.1 uncultured Thermodesulfobacteriota bacterium | reverse complement strand
CTTGCGGAGTATAAGTAGCAGTAGAGCAGCACCGAAGAGGATCACTAACAGGCCGATCACGTGGCCCGCTCCGTAGTTGCTAGGGTGTTCTATTTCTAGCTCCAGCACGAGTGGCATGTCTGGATTTAACTGGCTGGCACGGCTGAAGTGGAGCAGTGCTCCCGCTTGCGGCAAGGTGACTTCGATGGTTTGAGCGGCTGGCTGAGCGGCCAATTGTTGGCTCACCATACGGTCAGCAATACGCTGCATGGCATCTCGCTCTTCAGCGGAGTTACCCATCAGCAACTGCTCCACCTGCTCAGGCTGGTAGTTGTCTTTACCTTGGAACAATGGGTTATTATTCGCGGCTTCCTCAAAGGCATCATTGAAGTCCACCATGTTGCCCACCGACTTATTTTCAAGGTAGAGCTTCTGGCGGCGGGTATTGAGGCCCATCATTGCCTGCTGGTTGCGCAGGTTGCGGAGCTGCACTCGCGCATCTTCGTTAGAGGCAGCATCCACCGCACGGTTCTTAGATACTTGGCTGAGCACTTTCTCAGCCTTCTTATAGTCACCACTAGAAATCCAGCTATTCGCTTGATCAATCTGCACTTCTGCGAGTTCAGCGAGCTGTTGCTTCTGGCTAGTCATCGAAGTCTGATATTCCTTCATGCCGTATGCTACGCCATCACCTTGGCCGCCCATAAAGTCGAAGGCATCCCCTCTCCCCGTTAGACGATAGCCCTCGGGAAGGCTGACAAACCAATCAATCTTCTCCAGCGGCGCGCTAAAGCGTGGCCCTATCAGAGAAATCTGCTTACTTGCTTTGCCAGTGCCAAGCGTGCGGTACATCAGTTTTACCTCCGCCCGCTCATCGTCTTCCGCTCCAGCGGTGACGTAAAAGAGCTGCTCACTCCCTTGGCTCACCACTTCCACGCTCTCGCCATTGACTGTCACGCTAAAGAGCTGTGCACCTTCGGGGAGAGTCGCACGCATCGTGTCCTTCTCGACCACTCGCACACTGAGTTCTGCCAGTGTTAGGGCGGATTGATCCGCGCTAAACAGGCTGGTGAACTTGCTCTCTAACACACGGAGCTTTAGAGTTTTTGCTATCTCGTGGCGTTTGACAGCGACAGCCAAAGGTGCTTCGGGTTCTGAGAGTAGATAACAAAGTGCCGGCACGCTGCTGTCTGCTTTGTTGCGCAATTTTTTAGGAACTGCTGACCAATCACTGGCGCGCCATCCGAGCACATCGGTCGCACGGATGTCGAGTCGGCCACTCGAGCGAACAGTCACATAATGTTGGACCTGACGTACACCATCTAACAGCACTGGACGAAGAAGCTCTTTGCCGTCGCGTTGATCCACAGCGCGTTGGAATTCGACTTCGAAAGCGGTTTTACCGATAATTCCACGGCGCAAGCGCAGCTCCCATTTGTCGTCCTCTACTTGGACCATTTCCTTCACCGATCCACCGCTGGCACGCACTGTCTTAGCCTCATCGGCAGTCAAGCCAGGTAGACGAAGATGCAGCACTTTGACAGCGGCATTTTCAATCACGTAGTCGAGGCTGAGTCGAGTGCGGGTTTGGCCTTCGCGCAGGCTCATTTCTTGCAAACAAGTAGCGCGCACCCAAGGGTCGAGCTTTTCAATACCTAACTGTAAGCTCCAATCTGACTGGAGCAAACGGAAGGCTAAATCTCCCTTGCGGTGAGTACCGCTCTGGCGGGCATCTTGCTGAGTCACATGCTGGCGTTTGACCACTCGCACCCGGATTCCTTGTTCCGGTACAACCAGAAGTTCACCAGTCTGGCGCATGGCGTGGAGTAGCTCCACATGCGGCACCACCCAGTCGGCCACGCTGCCCTCCATCACTGGAGAAACCCCGGTAAAGCTGAGGTGAAATTGCTGCTTTCCTAAGGTTCGACCAGTCAATTGGAGCAGAGCATAGCGCTTTCCATCGGTTTCAATCTCAGTCCAATCGCGCAATGCTGATCCGCTGATAGATTCTACTTCCATCCCGTCTGGGATCACGCAGCGAAGCTCAAATACACCCGCACGCACGATCTCTACATCTGTGGTCACAGCCAGCAACATACGCTCTTCGCCGAGTGAGAGTCGTTGTTTAGAAATAACTCTGAGCTCGGGAGCTACTGGATCTATTTGTAGGTTGAGCTGAGCTTTGTCCTTACCGTATCGGTACACTTTTTGCAGAACTGCGTCACCATGCTGCCCCTTCGCTTGCTGCCACAGTCGAGCGTTAAAGTCAGACAAGTTTGCTGTCGCCAGAGCCTGTGGCTTGAGCGCGTCTGGCTGCGCATCATTTCCGAAGGCTAGAGCTAACACGCCTACTACAGAATCGGCCTCACGCACACGCAGTGGACTCAGGGCCAAAGCCTGTGGCAATGTCTCCATGCCGCGCTGAGTCTGCACTAACAACGAGAAGCGTTTCGATTGTGCTTCGGTCAATTGCACGCTGAGCACACGCGTCTTTGGATCAAATCGCCAATCTTCCAAGCGCTGCCCAAGTACGTCGCCCACCATCATACCTTCAGGTACTTCAATCGACACATGATCTAACTCACCACTGACTGGACGTATCGAAAGACTATGCCAGCCATCCACGACTCCTGGTGAAGGAATGTAGAGGTCGGCACTCTCGACGAAGAAGCGGGTTTCCTCAGTCTTCGGGTCGCGTCCCATCGGCTGGAACTTGAGTTGGATCGATTTGATCGGAGCAAAACGCATTTTTGCGGTGCTACTCTGGGCGTTTTCTACCACCTCGTGGAGAATCGCCTGATCTGAGGTAATTTCCCAGTTCGCACGGTCTACAGTCACCTGCATTTGGCGAAGCGCACTGCCACCAGTCGGCACGGTCCAGAGTCTATCAGCGAGTCCTTTGACTGGCATTTCATAGCGCATTTTAGCACTGATCAAGCCAGTACGCTCGGCCACTAGAACCCATTGCACTTTCCCTTTAGTTATCAGTTTATTCACCCGAGTTCCCTCTGAAATAATCGAGGTGAGACTGGCAGGGGCCTCTACTAGTAGAATGCTCTCACCGGCATTCGCCTGCCACAGGACATCGGCCTCGGCGTAGACTCGCTCGCCGCGGACATCCCAGCGTTGCTCGATAGAGTCAGCCATCTCGGCAGCATCCGCTTAGCCTGGCATCATCGCCAATCCTAACACGACTAGCGCAGTCACAGCCATCTCACGGACCACACGCGCGGCGCGGCGAATTTTGACACCACTCATCCATTTCCAGGCTAGTTGAAGCATCAATAATCCAGCGACTAGGGCTAGCACTAAGAAGAATGGAATGGCTCCTCCACGTTGACCTAACAAGCCTAAGCCAATAGCGGTCATCGCTATGCCACGGACCAAAGGAGGCTGTAGCGCACTGAGGAAAACGCTCGCAACCAAGGCGAGAGTACCTGCTGCTGCCACGAGCGTCCATGTTGTGGAACGCATTGCTGATGACTTCGGTTGGTTAGAAAGCTCTAACACCACTGCTTGGTCAGGAGAAACGACGGGAGCCACAACTTCAAATGTCTGGGAGTTGACTCGACGATGTTTTTTAGCATCCATCGCAGTGTTCAGAGAAATCACGGCTGCAAGTACCAGCCAGAGCGCGCCGATCCATGGTTTCCAGCCACCAGAACCAGCACGACCACAGGCCCACGATCCAGCTAACAAAAGCAACAATGAGCCAGCCAAAATGATCATTCGAGATTGTATCCACTCGAAACCAGTTTCCGTGAGATTCGGTTCCACAGGCAAGACATTGCCGCCCACAACATCAAGAAGGTAACCGCGATCTGAGCGAACTTTCCATTCACTGATGACCACTGGAGCCGAGAGCACTGGGACAGCAATCACTGGCCTACTCGGGTTCTCAGAAGCACCACCGTAGCGGAGTTCCACTTTCACAGGGGCATTGGGATCCACTTTTGCAGGCAGTGGCAGTAGGTAGATTTCTCCATCCTTCCTCGCATTCAGAGCGTGACCGTCAGCACGCACTTCTAGTAATTTGGCATTCGCAGGGAGACGCATTTCTAGCGCTTTACGGCCACGAGTTTTTACAAAGAATTTGGCTTCCGTCACCACTTCGCCATCGCGAGAGACCTGGGTGCTCAAGCTGGCAAAATCCACCACCTGCGCGACGGTATTGCTCGGAGCATACCACTCGATTTGCAGTTGGAGATCGAAGCCGCGTGTTGCGTATTGCCAAGAGGCCAGCGAAGGGGCCGAGCTCATCAATCGGTATTCGGCTGGTAATTCCGTGGCTCCGAGCTTGAGTAATCCACTAGAGACTTTGACGCTTTGTTTGACCTGAGTGGGGCTCACTACCTGGATGAAGCCGCTTTCGCTCTTCGCATCCAATGGTTGAACTTTTCCTAGATCAATCACGCCACCACGGGCGCTCATCGGCTTTTCAAAGGAAACTAACAAGGTCGAGCCACCAAGGGTTGGCTGGTGCAGAGTCACGACCAAGACATCTCCCTCTTGTCTCCAGCTACGGACATTTTGCCCTTCCACCATCACATTGCCAATTTCCCCTTGCTCACCGAGCTTGGGAACTTTGATTTTCCATTCATGCATCGGTGCTCCCACTACAAAATAATTCACTAACACACTGCCATAGGCCATGCCCTCTTTCAGCGAGTAGAGGTGGAAAACGTCAGCTTGGACACTTTGCTCCAGCGCCTCGATCTGCATCGTCGCACTCCAGTCAGCTTCGCGCAGGCGGAATGCTTGCTGTAAATTCGCACTCTTGTTAGGGAAATACGCGAGTGGCATTTCCACCAATTTATCGACAGCGGAAGAAACAACCCTCCAGCCGAGCGCAGCTTCCACGCCGAGGTTGCCTCGGACAGTCTTCGCCTGAGGGTAGGACAACTTCACCAAACTCCATTCTCCCTCAGCTGTCGCCACGTTGCGCGCTAGGCGCACCTTGATCAACTGGCGGCCCATCACCGCTTTTTTAAAAGTCACTTTGAGCGAGCGTTGGCCATCGGTCACGGTACGACCAACAACCATTTGTCCCATGTCGGCACTGGTCACACTGGCGACCGCGTAGTCTGCCGGAATGCGCATTTCCCACTCGCGGAGAGGAGCCTCGCGGATGTCTAATTCCACATCGGCATGAAGTTCACGGTCGGTTTCTGAAAGCTTGTAAATAAGGACTTCATTGACTGAAACCTCAGGTAAAATCTGGTCGGCCATCACCTCCCAGCTGCGCTCAGCGGCGGGAAATCTATAGACAAATACTTGCTTGCCGCTTGGAGCAGCAAAGCCCGCTTTAGGAAATTGAGTCGGAGCTAACTGCATCATTCCAAGATGCGATGAAACGCCCAACTTGACTGCGCCAAGATTGCTCAGACGCACATAACCAGCATGGCGCATCGCGCCCACTGGGGTGATCTGTAGCGGCTTCACCTTCGCTGGGAAGTTACCGATCGGGTGTTGGGTGAGGATGGTGATCGACCCCACATCAGTGCGCTCGCCATTGAGAACTATTTCTAACAATCGCTTGTCCCCTTCCTTTTTCACCATCCAGCTTCCCACGTGTGGGCCTTGGAGATCGAGCACATCGCCCGCTCCATCTAGCTCCATTTGTAGTTTAAGCATTTTCCCTTGGAGCACTTTGGTGTCGATCTGAGTGCGCTCACGCAGCATTCCCGCGCCGACATGAACATCGACTAAGGCCTGAGTGGTGAAGAATAATTCTCCTGAGCTATCTTTGCGTTTTGGTTTCCAACGCAGTAAACACTGGCCACTCGCAGGCACATAGGTCTGCCATTGGGTCACGCCTGCCGCACCTTCCACTTCGGTCTCACCGAGTAAGAATCTACTTCTCTCCGGCACGCCCGAGAGGCTCACAGGAACCACGGGTGCATGAGGAATACGAAAACGAAGACCAGTCCAACCAGCTACTTGCTCTAGGCTTACGGCAAATTCTAGATCGAGATCATAGTCCCCGTTCTTTTCAAAATCTATTGTGTAGCGGGTGCTATTTTTTTCTTTCCCACCACTGCTTAGAGCAAAGCTATATCCATTCCCTAGTGGGAATTTTTGCAAAGCCATTGGTCCAGTGACGAGTTCGATCGAGCCACCATCTTCATCACGCACGATGGCATCTCCGGTGAGGTGAACGATGGCGCTTAGGCCATCTTCAGAAGCCTTTGCCTGCACGCTGAGATTGCGTAATTCTACTTCGGAAAAAGAGGAACCCGCTGGGCTGAACAGGGCTTCGACTCTGCTTACTCCTGAAGAAACTAGGGATTTACGGATGCGTTGCTCGATTCTTGAAAGCGCCACCGGCTGGCAGCCATCTGCTTTGCTGAGCTGCACATGTGCTCCCGTTTCCCACTTGATATCTAACTGGTGTTGGAATCCGCTCGCTTTAGCTGGTCCCAGCGTCAGCACTTTTACTAATGCGTCTTCACGCTTGGTGCTACGTTTGAGTACAACTTCTAACGTCTTCGCCTTTGCATCTTTAGGCACAAGATCAAGAAATACTTTATCTCCCGAAGGATTTTTCCGCACCGACCATGACTCTAACTGAGCACCTAGGACACTGAGGTCAGTGACATCTCCCACTAACTCGAGGCTGAGCAGCTTTGGCTCACCCTGGACCACATTGAGGGTCACATTGATCGATTGCTCAATCTTCGTATTACCGAGAAAAATAGTATTCTGAGCTTTAGCTGTGTAGAAGACTGGGGCTGCGGGTGGAATGCCTGTCACGGAAATCACCGTTTTCTTAGCATCTTCTGTACCTACGGAGACATTGTCCTGAGACAGCGCCGTCATAGAACTGAGTCCTATGACAGCGCCCACACAGTAACGACTCACACGAGCCACCTTGTTACTAACACACACGAAATTGTTCATACTTCTTTTCATACCAAAAAATAGGGGGTTACTTTGTAAAGGGTTTGTAATTTGTTAGCCGAACACACTCGGCTAGGAGGGTTATTGTTGGGCCTTGCGGACCATTTGAAGGAGTTCTTGGACTTTCTTGTTTCCTGAATACTGAGAGCTTAGGTTGCCTAACACATTACTTATCTGGCTAAAATCGACAGTGCCCGCATCGCTCTGGTGCAGCTTCTCACCGAGTAGTCCGGCTACTGCTGCGAGTTGGATAGTGGGCTTAGAGGCTGCTAGTGATGTGGCATTTTCCTGATAAGGGATCGTCCAGCTTCGTTCGACCATTTCGCCAGTTGCCATGTCTTGGAAGCGGACAAAGACGGTGCCTAGGGCGCCAGAACCATCTGCCAGCGTCTCGATCTGGTAGAGCGCGCTGCCGCTTTCCTCAGCCGCCATTTCGGCAGCATCCACCGCGTCATTGCGGAAGTCTTCTTTTTTAAGTCGATGTTTCTCAAAACCTAGCAACTTGTATTTACCGACTCTGTCGGGGTTGAAGACCACCTGGACTTTGACATTTTTTGCAGCAGGTCGTAGCGCACCAGCAATTTTTTTACCAAAGCTTGCGTCCGCATCTTCTGGCTTATCGAGCACGTAGTAGCGCCCGTCACCTTTACGGGTGAGAGCTTCCAGGATTCCGTCATCCAGCCCGTCAAAGCCGATTCCACAAGCATCGAAGGCAATCCCAGCGTCACGCATCTTCTCCACCATCGCGGTCAAGCTTACTGGATTGGCATCACCGAGGTTCGCCGCACCATCGGTGAGCACCACGATACGGCTCTGCACGCCCTTCTTCTGTCGTGCTAGCAAATGCTGCTGTGCGACCTGCACTGCTTGCTCAAGATTAGTTCCACCCTCGCTCGGGCGGTTCTTCATTATTTTCACCAACTCTCCAGCACGATCGCCGCTAAGGCCATCGACTAACAGACGGGTATCGCGGGCAAAGCTCATCAGGCTCACACGGTCATTTGGACCGAGCTGTTTGCCGAGCTCCTCCATCGCACGCAGGACAGTTGCCGCGCGGTCGGGACGTTCCATCGATCCCGATTGATCGAGCAAGACCACCAGGTTGAGCGGAGTCGAGCGCCCTTGGGCGGCGGTGCTCATCGAGACTCGGAGTAGATTGCGCTGCTGCAAGAACGGATGGACTGCTTGTTCCTGCACACAGGCGACTTTCTGAGCCATGCTCGGCTTTGCATCGCCGTAGTCAAAGGCATTGATGAATTCTTCCGTTCTGACTGATTCAGCAGCCGGCCACTCGCCACGCTCTAACAATGCCGCCTTAGCGAGTTTGTAGGATGCATCACTAACATTGAGCGAAAAGGTCGAATGGGTTTGTTCAGCCGCAGATATTTCGTCCGTCACAGGGATTTTTTTCTGCTCTTCTAGTTCCTGAAGCTTGCCATTGAGATCGGCATTTTTCTCATCCTTCTCTAGAGCCAATTTGAGGACAACCTTAGCGTCCTCCAGCATTCCTGCACCCTTCAAATCATCCGCTAAAGCGATCGAACCATCAACAAGGAGGCCGATAGAGGCTGCCCGACGGTCTTCCACTGCTGGGCCAGCAGGGAGCATGTTTAGAGCTTTCTCATAGGACTTTACAGCAGACTTGTAGTTGCCTTCGGCGTAGAGCTTGCGACCTTTGAGTAAAGCCGCATCGCTCTCTTGCACACCTGAAGCACGACGCGCCATTTCTTTCTGAACAAGGCTCCGAGACTCAGTTGAGTTTGCTACTGAATCAGTCGCTTCACTGAGCTCAGCACCGACCAAGTCCTCCACCTCAGAAAGAGTTTGCTGTCGAGCTGCAACGAGTCGCTTATTCTTGGCTAGCACGGCATCCGTAGCGCCTTTTTGATCTGAATCAAAATCCACGGTTGGAGCCACGGCAATCTCCCAGGCCTCATCTACTTCCATCAGCAACTCAGCGCGTGTTTGGTCGTAAGCTGCGCGGTAGTAGTCAGACTTGGAATTCGCAATCTTTTCCAAGCCACGACGAGCGGCTTTGTTATAGCGATCATTTCTTAAGACCTCTTTGAATTCCTCTTGCGCTTCGTCGTATTTTCCGAGGTTTATATAGCCCTCACCTCGGTAGAGGTTCTTCCTAACTGCTTCTGACTTTGATTTTTTAAACTCTGACCCATCACTGGGAGCGTCTTTCAAACTCAGTATTTTCACTGCGTCAGTATCAAAACTACTACTAAAACTACCAAGAGATAGCGATATCGGCCTATTTGACTTAAGCCCATTAGAAGCAAGTCCCTTGGACTGCCCGTCGACCATAGCCTTCTTAGCATAAACCGAACCCTCTATCGTAATATTCCGACTTTCTATATCTGCAACTTTCAACCCAATATCACGAGTTGATTCACTAGAGAGAATATCAATGCCATCTGTTATGACTACAGAGTCACCTGAGCGAATGCCACCAGAGCCATCTCCGTCACCCCAGCCATCGCCAAAGTCATCTCCGTTACCAAATTCCAGAGTAGGTTCTGCCGCTGCTCTATCCGGGACTGGGACCGCTGTTGCGCGGTAGGAACTAGAGGCGATGACTTTGGCCATGCTTGAACTCGGCGCCGATGGTTTGCGTTCGATTTGATTGGTCAATTCTGGTTTCGCAATAACCTCCCCATCCTCAACATGGAATCCGTAGCTACCCTCACGTTTCTCACTCTTGCCTTTTTTCTCATTCGCAAAGAGTCGCCCAACCACAGGTAGGTCACCGAGCATCGGCACTGCGTTGCTTTGTTTTTTCGCAGGCTTGGCTACAGCTGGCTTTTTAGGCATATTAGAAACCTCTATACCTAACGACCTCACTTCATCCGCGAGCACTAAACCTTGTTTCTCGGCCAATGGCTCATACTCCGTAGGGTAGATGAAATCCCTTATTTCCTCCGCCTCACTGGCTGGAGTCGTTTGAGTTTTTGGGGAAATACCTTCACTAGAAGCAAATGGGTCATCTGTGTATTCGATGATATAGCTACTCCCCCCAGTTATTTCTATTCCGCCTTTTAGATTGTGTGCAGATTTAAAATTTTTCGTTCCCTCCAAGGGAAACATCACAGCCATGATGAACAAAGTAATAAGTAAACAAGCGGCAATGCTCATGAAGCTGCGCCATTGGTAATGGCTTGTGTTAGATTGCTTCTGCACGGCTGCAGCAACCACGGACTTCGTCGGCTGGCCGAGCTTTCCGAGCACGCTATTGCGCCGCTCGGTAGAGAGTGTCCACCCGGCGTCATCATCTTTTTGCACCGCCGAGTGAATGCCACCGTGGAGTTCACTCATCTCTAGGTAAAATTGTTTCAAGCCTGAGTCCTCGGCTATCATTCGCTCGAGCTCGGCTTTTTCGAAGTCACTGGCTTCGCCTAACACCATGGCCACAATGCGTACTTCGACCTCTGGGTCGTGCCACACACCTATAGTTTCGTCTTTCATGGTCGTTGTTTCCTTTCTATAAAATTATTCTGCGCTATCGACTCCCACACGCTTGAGCCCGTCGCCGAGCGACTTGAGCAGGTGATGGAGCCGGTAGCCGACATTTCCTACGCCGATACCCAGCTTCTCGCCGATGCTTGCGTAGGATAAATCTTCTTCATACTTCAGCCGGATCAAATCACGATCCGGCTCCGACATTTCGGCCATCAAGGCCCGCAACTGAGCGGCCACTTCTAACCGGCGGGTTTGTTGGTCTGGTAGAACTTGCGATTCCTCATGGGGTACCTCCTCGCTCAGCGACTCGCGTTTGTGTTTCCGCAGGTGGTTGAGTGCTAGATTCCGCACCGCTCGGTAGAGCCAGGCTTTCGGTTTTTCGACATCGTGCCAATGTTGATGGGCTCGCATGAAGGCCTCTTGCACCAGCTCCTCGGCGACCTCGCGTCGGCGTACAAAAGAATACGCATAGCGGAGTAGCGGCGACTCTTCATCGCGAAAGCAGTCTTCTATAGACACTTTCGGGGCGCAGGCTTCGGCTTGTTCGGGAGTTCCCATCAACTGTATTGGCACGGGGGTCATTGTTTTGTGACATCGCTTTCTATTAAGTACGACACACCAACGAGGATATCCTTAGAACATTTTTGTTCTTTTTTCAGCAATAGAATATTTCGCCACCAAAAATGGTAGACACCTTAACCAAACCACTCTTTCCTTTATCTATTCCCACCATGCGCAAAGAACTCACAGCCTACCACGAAGCCGGCCACGCCGTTATGGCTCTGCTGATGGGGCGATCAGTGCAGAAGGTCAGCATCATTCCCTCGCAGAATAGGCTCGGGGCGGTGACTATCCAGAAAGGCCGCAGTAAGCATGGGCAAGACAAGCTCGAGGCTGAAATGCTGATCCTCCTGGCTGGCATGGCGGCGGAGGGCCGTATCTCAGGCCAATACAACCTGCAAGGGGCAGCGCAAGACCTACGGATGACCGAAAAGCTCGCGATGTCGCGCGCCGGAAATGCTAGACAGGCGACTAAGTTGATTCACAAAATGCTCGATAAAACCCAGCACCTGCTTTCCAGCAAAGGCACATGGGCGGCAGTCAAAGCGATTGCCAAAGAGCTACTAGAACACGAATCAATCAGCGGCCGCGCCGCCAAGCACCATCTAGAGATAGCGCAATCGAAGTCTTAGTGCAGACCACGCACCGCTTTAAGCGCTCGGTTTGAGTGCTTTTTCGAGGTCCTCTTTCGACCACTCGGGAAGCTTGGGTGAGTCCTCTTCACGTTCTGGTGCAGATCTGACGAAGCTGGTGAAACTATCCTTCATGGTGACGTAGACAAACATCGTAAGCAGGAGTGCGACGAAAGCACTCTGTACGACTTCGAGCACCTTTGTGTTGAGCGGCTTTTTGCGAATCCACTCCATCGTCGCCATGGTGATGTGACCACCATCGAGTACTGGGAATGGTAGCAAATTGAAGATCGCTAAGTTCACATTAAAGAGCACCCAGAAGTATAACATGTGGCGGAATGGAAACTCGCCATTGAGGATGTGAAACTTCACCTTGCCGATGCCGACGGGCCCAGAGAGATGCTGGATACCAACGCTGGAATCGCTGGAAGTGAGCGCTCCGATAGTCACTGCCATCATGCGGCTGGTGGCTGTGATTTGCTCCCATGGACCTGGATAAACCAACTCAGTCTTCCTCACTGAACCTTTGAAGCCCATACCAATCATTGGTAACACGTCTTTTTCTGGATCGAGTTTAAAGCCATTGGACGGCATCAAAGCCATCGTTTGGAGGGTGAGTTCTTTGCCGTCTCTCAGTACAGCTACATTGAGAAGCTTGTTTGGGTTCTTCTGCAAGATACTTGAGAACTGACTGCTGCTCCAAATTTTCTTACCTTCAATACTGAGCACTTTATCATCGACTTCAAAGCCGCTGAACTCGGCTGGGCCGCCTTTAAATAGACTCCCTACTGTGACATCAGAAACTGGTGCAATGCCGATCCGACGTACTCCGTCGCGCTTGGTGAAGTTACTAGCCTTTTCAATATCATAGCCCGTTACAATCTCCATCTCGCCGACACCAGGTCGCTCGATAGTGAGAGTAATTTTCTCTCCCTTACTGAAAACGATTCGTTCAGCAATCGAGTCAAGGCTTCCGCCGAAGCCTTTCACTTCCTCGCCATTGATCTTGATAATTTTATCACCAGCCAGAAGACCGGCCTTGGCGGCTGGCATTTCAGCTGCGACATAACCAACCGTCTGGGTTTCTAGCATGTCCTTTGGCTTGCCCACCTGCCAGATGACCAAAGCGGCAGCGAATGCGAGCAGGAAACTGAAAAGTGGCCCAGCAAAGGCGACGATGATTTTATCTAAAGGTGAAATCGGTGGCAGCGGGTTTTTACGATCGGAGTTGCCACCTTCGATCGACTCCATGGGAGCCATTTGCGGCAGAGCAACGAATCCGCCAGCGGGGATTGACCCCAATCCGTATTGGACGCCATTGATGGTTTTTTTCCAGATTGGCTTACCAAACCAGATCTGAAAACGCTCGACCTCAAGCCCACGCCAGCGTGCGGCCATGAAGTGCCCAAGCTCGTGGACGAAGATAATGACATTGAAGCTGAAAATGACAGCGAGAATGATCCCGATGTTCTTAAGGATAGTCAGAAAGGTTTCCATAAATATTGAT
Organism: uncultured Thermodesulfobacteriota bacterium; assembly: GCA_964195395.1. Lineage (GTDB taxonomy): Bacteria > Verrucomicrobiota > Verrucomicrobiia > Verrucomicrobiales > Akkermansiaceae > Rubritalea. Next base: position 3,678 of record CAXMPP010000032.1, on the reverse strand, counting down.
GGAGAATCTACGCCTAAAAGTGCCAATGACAAGAGGATACCTCGATTTCCTTCATCGACCTATTGACTCACCAGATATTTAAGCCATCATGTAAGTATGGCATTCCGTATTGATAAGGCGATAGTGAAGGGCTGGATTGACAATACCACACCCGGTATTACTCGAGGCGGGCTGGAAATCAAAGGGATGGAGCGACCTGTGAAGATCCTGCTCCGAGGAAATTGTTGGCGAGATTTGGCTGGTACACGGATCGATTTCACTAATCCGCACCCAGAACTGCAAGAGGAGCTCATCGAACATTTTAACAACCTCCAACGCGGAGTAATCGGTGACATGACGGCCTCCAAAAAAGTCAAAAGCCCACTCGTCACTCAGGAAGAAATTGAGGAATTTGGTCTCGAAGAAAAAGACATCCCATTCGGCTGGAAAAATGCCCTCAGTCTCGAGTGGTTCAGCTTAGTCAATGGTCGAGTCATGCTCGAAACCACTGGATACGACGTGCGAATTTCGGTCCACCAGTGGGAGCTTGATGAAGCAGGTGAAAAAAAGCAACGCCGCGACAATGCCATGGCCATGGAGCACTTTATGGAACTCATGCTCACCGCCTCCGAAGCCCAGTCAGAGGTCAAAGAAATCGAAGGTGAAGTGGACGAATTTGAATGGGAAAAGCGACTCCGAGTGCGCGACACCCTAGAAGAGGCAGCTTGGTTCCTCGGCGAAGGGCCACGCCCAGAAATTGATCCGGACTCCTATGAGATCGAAGAGGTCAGTCTCAATGGACGTGAACCCGTTGTCCAACATGCCATTTTGGTTCAGTCCCAAGCGCTCGATCTACTAGGCGACGCTATGCTAGATCAAGGCCCAAGGAGCGAGCTAGCACTCTCGACCGCCTATATTTTCGATACCCTTGATGAGACTTGGCCCGAGAAGCCACTAGAACTCGAAGATGGCTACATCCTCGCCGTGTTGAAACGAGCGCTCGAGGCTTGCAACAGCGCTGTCGCCGCCTGTAACACTCTCACCATGGAAGACGATAAATTCGAAGACCTCCGCGTCCACGTGTTCCACCTCAGAGCCCTCATCATCGACAAATCTCACGAGCTGCGCGGCCCAGAAGACGAGTAAACCAAAGTAGGTAATTTTGACGCAAAAAAGCCAACGCATGGATCGCGTTGGCTTTAGAATTTTTTTCAAGCTCGCAGCTTACTTGCTGAGATGCTCACAGAGCTGCAGGATATCCTGATTGAGCACTACCTTGGTACTATTGACAGTTTCAATGTCCTCAGTGCCCATAGTTCCATCCTTATAGATCATGATCTTGTTGGTATTTCCTGCTATGAGTGAGTCCACAGCACTCACGGCAAATTTATAAGCCATGATGCGGTCACGCACTGTTGGCGAACCACCACGCTGGACGTGACCGAGGACGGTAAGCCGAGCTTCCATGTTGAGGTTTACCTTGATCCAACGTGTCAGGTACTCAGCCATGTTGGTGCCTTCCGCTACGATTGCTAAGATATAGCCACGGCCATCTTTCACATCCTTGCGGAGGCGCTCGCCCATGGCGTCGAGGTCGTACTCTAGCTCTGGAACGATACAGATTTCAGCACCGCTAGAAAGCGCACTGACCATAGCGAGGTAACCGCAATGGCGACCCATTGTTTCGATCACGAACGCACGGCTAAAGGAAGTAGCTGTGTCACGGATAGAGTCGATACTATCGCGGATCATGTTCAGGGCTGTATCGACACCGAGACAATAATCAGTGCCCGGAATGTCGTTGTCGATGGTTGCTGGGATACCTGCAAATGGCACGCCGAAGTCAGCATAAAATTGGTTGAGAGCGGCAAATGAGCCGTCACCACCGATGACGATCAGTTTGTTGATGCCGTGTTTTTGGAGGTTTTCATACGCTGTCTTACGGTGCTCGTATTCAAAAAATCGCTTGGATCGTGAAGAACGTAGTACTGTGCCTCCACGGTGGAGGATGCCCGAGACATCCTCTCGCTTTGCTTGTGCAATATCTCCATCGATCATACCACGAAGGCCGTTGCGAATAAGAAATGGCGTGAGGCCTTTTTTACGTGCGTAATCCACTGCACTTTTTACTGCAGGGTTCATTCCGGCGGCATCTCCGCCGGATGTCATAATTGCGATACCTTCCATGTGTCTAAAGAAATTTGTTTGTGGTGAATTCTGAGCCGCTTACACGACCTGCGTGAATACCTATAGCGGTTTATGGGTAATTGCAAGCAGTCCAACTATAGAAATCTCTTCTATTTCTTGATTAATTTAGTCCAATCATTTCAATCAATTGATTGAATGAAGAGCTAAGTCAGAGCTACTTGCCGTAGCGATAATGCCCCACTATATCGTGGTCTAACAATGCATTATCCCATTTGGTGCCATCCCCTTGGTTATGCACGACCCAGCGCTCATCACATCGAGACCCTGGCCCAGGCACAACCACAGCGATGTGGGTTTCGCCATCAGGTAAACGCCAAGCCACAATGTCACCGAAGCTATAATCTGAAGGCACTCGCGACGCTGGAATTTCCAGTCCGTTGCGTACTAGAAAGCGCTGTAGGTTAGGAACCCGACGGTGATCAATGTTTGTATCTGGATCTTTCTGCCCCCAGAGCTGCGGGTAAAGTCGGAAGTTATCGCGCATATCTTCATGCACTTGCTGCTGCAGGTCTATACCTACTGCTCGGTAGGTGCGGACGACCACATCAGCCCCCACTCCTTTGCCCTCGGGCACATCGCCCATTGGGTAGGTGATCGAATAATACGAGCCATCGTAAACACTCGGAGTTTGTGTTCGCTTCAATGCTGCTCCAGCCAGGCGTTCGCCAAAATTCTCGCTCTCGATCAAATAATCAATCGCCAAGCTCGCCTTATCAACTGTTGCGACATCTTGCTGGGTCTTCACGTAATCCGCAAAGGTCGGCCAAGCGAAGTACGACACAAATAGCCCAGACATCAGTAGAATAACCCAACCGCCTAGTACCGGTTTGCGTTTCTTTTTTTGGGGGATCGGGCCAATGTATTCGATCGCTGTCATTGAATGACTTTTGTAGGTCGTTGAAGCTATTCAACTAACCTTAATGGAAGTTAAACAACTTGTAAACATACGTGACTAAGTTTCAATCTTTTTCATCTAACTTAATTTATTTTTTAATCGGCCCGCTCAGTCTAGATCCAATGAGTAGAATATTTTATCATTCTCGACAGAAAAATACTTCAACCGCTTCATACTCTCCATCAACTCATTGGCTATTTCACTATCAATCTTCAGCCTATTTTCCAACCAATGAAGAAGGGAGCCCTCTTTATTCGGCCACATTCTTTCTTCAGACTTTTTGAATTCTTCCAACGCTAGAATACGAGCCTTCTTCAGTTTATTATTGCTCATCTTTGCTCGACTTTGCGCGTCCTCGTTCGATTGTACTACTACTTTTTTAGCGACCTTCTTTGTGGCCGTTTTTTTGGTTGCAGCTTTGGCAGCCTTCTTCGCTGCTTTTTTAGCCACTTTCTTTTTTGTCGCAGCTTTCTTAGCCTTTTTGGCAGCTTGCTTCACCTTCTTACACTTGCGTCCAAGCACTTTCATATGGGCTATGATTCCATCAAACCCTGTGTCATTGGAGAAAACCACGAATTCTACATTTTCGTCCACAA
>CAXMPP010000031.1:12692-17118 GCA_964195395.1 uncultured Thermodesulfobacteriota bacterium | reverse complement strand
GGCACGTGAGACGAATTCTTACAAATGGGCCGTCGCCCAACTTGTCGGGATGTCGCTCTTTGCTTATCTAGCAGCCCTTGCAGTTTTCCAAATCGGGACTTTATTAGGGTTCTAAATAACTCTCTTTCCCTATGCCATCCACCCAGACCATCCTAGCCCTCTGCACCGTCGCGCTCGCCGTGGCTGCGCTGGCATACAAGGTCTACAAGTCGCTGAAAAGCTCCTCATGTTGCGGTAGCTGTGGCTGTAACATGATGTCTGATAAAGCGAAGAAGAAGCTCCTGAAAAAGCGAGTGGCTGTATCTTCTAAATGAACAACCTCCCGCTGATCGTATCCAGCTGAATAGAAATAGTAATCACTCTACTTTCACCAACCGGGTGAGGAGGCGCACGCCACACATATATCTTTAATTTGTTAGGGTTGTTGATTATTCGAAAATGTCTTTCTCGACACTTTCGTTTGGACGGGTTGTGGCATAGGGGCCTAGCTTCCGACCGGGGTAAATGGCTGTATGAATGCCGGTATGGACATGATCTCCAACGATCGTACCTAACTTACGTCGACCGGTATCCAGCAAGGTTCCATCTACACTTGTCCGATGATTTTTGCCATCGTGACGCAGATTTGAAGTCACCGTGGCGGCACCAAAGTTCACTTTGGAACCTATCACGCTGTCACCCACATAACTGAGGTGACCGACCGAACTACCATGCCCAACAATAGAATTTTTCACCTCTACGGCTTGCCCAATATGAACACCATCACCAATAGCTGTATTTCCACGGATGTAGCAATTCGGTCCAATTTTACAGTTTTCACCGATCACAGCATTGCCTTCGATAAAGACGCCGGGCAAGATCCGCGACCCTGATCCCACGTGAATGATTCCTTCTATGTGTGCCGCTGGACTCACTTCACCTATGTGCACGTTCTCAGTCAAAGCGCCCACTATCTGCTCATTCACCTTTAGTAGATCCCAGGGGTAAAGTAAGAAAAACGAATCGTCGTTCGCGGTCAAGGATGTGCCACTACCATCGTCCAGCCAAGCTAGCTTCTCGCCCTGCGGGCTCAGCAGATTGGCTCCGGATCCGGCGGCCAACAACAGCTTCCAGTCATATTGAGAGACCCAAGAGTTTTGGTACATGCTAGCATTTTCCGGAGCATGTACTTCTTGGCATTGTTGTAATGTCTCACCTGCCACAAATTGATCCGATGGCACACTTCCTTCAGCCAATGGCCACCAATTCCCACCGTTTTTTGCTTTTAAAAGTTGCATCATCTAGACTGGTGATTTGTTTCCGATAGTAGATTCAACAACCGCACAGATTTTTTCCGCTGAGGACTTTGCTGCCTGAGCACACTTCGCTTCAACAAGCACACGAATTTTATTCTCCGTACCTGAATAGCGCACTAATACACGCCCCTCAGCTCCAAGTTCTTCTTCCACCTCACTAATCACTTGAACCAACTCAGGAATTGATTCGATCAGTGGTTTTCTCGAAACTTCTAGTCCGTGGAGTTCCTGGGGGAATTCCTCCATTCCACTCGCCAACTCAGAGAGTGACTTGCCAGACTCCTGCATCATTTCAAGGACCTTGAGCGCAGACATCAAGCCATCACCAGTGGTTGCGCTTTCGGCAAAAATGATGTGTCCTGAATTTTCTCCCCCGAGCGAATAGCCATTTTCACGCATGCACTCGATCACCAGACGGTCACCGACCCCTGTGGCTTCAACCTTGATTCCCTCTTTCGCTAAAGCGGAATGTAGACCTAGATTACTCATCACCGTAGCGACTAGTGTGTCCTTCTTAAGTTTGCCTTGAGCCTTGAGAGCCTTAGCGCACATACAGAGAACCTTGTCTCCTGACACCTCTTTCCCCGTTTCATCTATAAAAATCACACGATCCGCATCGCCATCGAGACAGATCCCGAGATGGGCTCCATGTGCTTTGACCAGTTCACCAGCCAACTCAGGGTACAGCGCACCTACTCCAGCATTGATATTTCGGCCATCTGGCGAAACCGCCATGGTAATCACTTCGGCTCCAAGTTCTTCTAAGATCAGTGGTCCAACAAAATAACCCGCACCATTGGCACAATCGATCACGATTTTAAGCCCTTTGAGAGATTTCGCTCCAATCGAAGCTTTGGCAAATTCGATGTATCGCCCGGTCGCGTCGTCGATTCGAACAGCTTTTCCCAACTCACCTTCTGGGTCGCTCAAGCTTTCTTCCAGAATGATAGCTTCCACAGCCTCTTCCATGGCATCGTTGAGCTTATAACCATCTGGTCCAAAAATTTTGATCCCATTATCAGTGTAGGGATTATGAGACGCTGTCAGCATCACACCAGCATCACACGCCATTGATTTAGTAAGGTAAGCGATAGCAGGAGTCGGAACTGGCCCAGTCAACAAGACGCGAGCCCCTTCCGATACCAACCCTGCAGTGATCGCATTTTCCAACATATATCCGGAAAGTCGGGTATCCTTGCCGATGACGACTTTATGTTGTCCAGGCATTTGAGCATTCAACACCCGCGCTACAGCACGACCAATACGCATCCCCACTTCTGGGGTGATTGGCCATTGATTCGCTTTCCCACGAATTCCATCTGTTCCAAAAAGTTGTTTATTCATAGAGTTTATATCTTTGTTGCTCGCACTGAAAACACACTCATCCGATCAACTTTTAACATCACCGACCAAAACTTACCTATTTCACCAGAATATGCGACATCTATTTACTGTTAGCTTTGCCGTAGGATTTAAATTCACAGGCCCAGCAGTCGTAGAGCCTGTAGATCTCACCAAGATTACCCAGCTCATGCATTTCTAGACTAGACATCGTTGATGGTCTCAATTACTCAGTCCCTGCTGTCGCACCTCAACGCGACTGGCCTATTTTCAACAACAAGCAATACAACATGGCTCTCATCGTTCAAAAATATGGCGGAACTTCCGTAGGCTCACTCGATCGCATTCGTAATGTTGCCAGCCGTATTAAGCGACTCCGCGACGAAGGTAACCAAGTAGTTGCGGTGGTTTCAGCAATGGGTGGCGTCACTAATAAACTCCTCGCCATCGCCAATGAGCTAAATGATGAGCCCGCCGAACGCGAAATGGACGTACTACTCTCTACTGGCGAGCAGCAATCTATCGCATTGGTAACCATGGCTCTTCACGAGCTTGGAGTCGAAGCTGCCTCCGTCACAGGTCGCCAAGCCGGCATCAGAACCACGGGTTCACACACCCGAGGAAAGATCGACGCGATCGACCCTGCGATGATGCAAGGATTTTTAGACGAAGGAAAAGTCATTATTTGCGCCGGATTCCAAGGCCTACGCGAAGACGGCATGATCCACACACTGGGACGTGGAGGCTCAGACCTCACAGCCATCGCAGTGGCATCAGCTCTGAAAGCTGACGTTTGCCAGGTCCTCACAGATGTAGATGGAGTCTACACCTGTGATCCACGCATCGTCAAAGATGCACGAAAAATGCCAGAAGTGTCCTACGACGAAATGCTAGAAATGGCATCCTCTGGTACTAAAGTGATGCAGTCCCGCTCAGTAGAATTTGCAAAAAAATATGGCGTGATCTTCGAGGTCCGCTCATCCTTGAACGATAATCCAGGAACCATAGTAACCGAAGAACACGACAACATGGAATCAGTAGTCATCCGAGGAGTCTCAATAGAGCGCTCCCAAGCACGCCTCACTATCACTGGCATCCCAGACGAGCCAGGCAAGTCCGCAGCCATGCTCTCCTGTCTAGCTAAAGCTGAGATCAACATCGACATGATCATCTCTAATATCGCGCACGATGGCCTCGCTCGCCACTCAGTGACGATGCACAGCAACGACCTTGGCAAGGCTCAAGCCGCTCTCAAGCCCATCATCTCGGTGCTAGGAAACACCGCAGGAATCGAGACCGAAGCGGGCATAGCGAAACTTTCCTGTGTCGGTATCGGCATGCGCTCCCACTCCGGTGTGGCAGCAAAAATGTTCGAAGCTCTCGGAGCAGCTGGCATCAACATCGGCATGATCACCACCTCCGAGATCAAAATCTCCGTCACCGTCGACGAAGTGCAAATCGAAGACGCTGCACGCATAGTCCACGCAGCCTTCGATCTAGATAAAGAGCCTACTAAATAACCTAGTTTTTTCATTCTATTTCTCACTACACACAAAGAGTAAAACATTTTTTGTTAGGAAATCACTTAACTCTCACTGAGCTGTCACAAAATAGGTAAATCTCCTTATAATTCTCTACCAGACACTCATAATCAACAGCTTGGTGGAAACCCTGGCAGTATGAAAGAGCTCTCACATCACAGACAAAAGTATTATAAATAAACCCATGGCCGTACTTACTCTGAATTGGTTGAGGTTTATATTGAGAGAAAACCAATTTTTGAATGCAGT
>CAXMPP010000031.1:0-12682 GCA_964195395.1 uncultured Thermodesulfobacteriota bacterium | reverse complement strand
TTTGTTAATCCATCGAGGTATAAAAAGCTACATGCATTCAGATTGTGATTAGAGTCCTCGATAGGGCTCCAATTTTTTTGTCGTGTCGTGTGGAAAATAATCTATTTTCTCGTAGAATTCACCTATCACAAAGCTCTAAAAGAGCACTTTCGAGTGATTTGAAGCTCCACTTAAAGTCCAAATCTTCTAATTTTTTTGGAAACACCCTCTGACTAGCCAGCAAGGCCTGTGAGAAATCACCCAAAATCACACGTAAAGCTAAAGCGGGCACTGGGCATATTGCTGGTCGACGGAGAGTACTACTTAGAGCCTTTGTGAAACTAGCGTTAGTGACGGACTCGGGAGCTACAATATTGTATGCTCCTTCAGAACGTGGAGAGAGTGACAGAAACACCAGAGCCTTCACTACATCTTGCAAGTGAATCCACGGGAACCATTGTTTACCTGAACCCAGTTTACCTCCAACCCCAAACAAGAAAGTCTTTTTCATCTTCAACCAAGCATGTGACTCACGGCCTAGCACTACTCCGATTCTAGGATGCACCACTCTACATCCATTAATAGTCTCTTCGTGAGCAGCTTGCTCCCAGGCGGAACAAAGTTCAGCTAGGTAGCCTTCGCCGATACTAGATGATTCATCTAACTTCTCAGCTCCCCTATCCCCATAGATTCCCACAGCTGAAGTATTCAGCCATAGGCTAGGGCGTTCCTGAGCAGGTAAAGCTTGAATCCAGCGGTGCAAACATTGAGTAAATTCCACGCGGCTCGTGTGAAACTTTTCACGGTTGCCCTTTGTCCACCTCTGATCTATGGGCTCACCTGCAAGATTAATAAGTATGTCCACTCCAATGAGGCAGTGCTCACCTAGCACCCGCCACTCTTGATCGACCTCTTCCCGCTTAGTGCGCGATATCCGAACAACCCTCATTCCCAGCTCAATAAATGCGCTCGCTAACTCTGAACCTATCAGTCCCGACGCGCCGATAATCCCAACTACCTTTTTCATTCCTAATATAAATGCCAATTCTTAGTTCTACGGTCAACTGATCAATTTACACCTTTCATCTTTACTCGAAGGTCTATCAAAGGTCTAAATAACGCGCATGAACCGAGTCCTTCCCAGCTTAGCTGTAATCCTTATCTCTGCTATCAGCTACAGCCACGCTCAAGGAGATGGCGACTTACAACCTGGAGGGCTCGATTTGCAGCTTACTCCAACGATGCCAGACAACATCCGCATCACATCTAACAATGGAGCCGAATATAATGGGGAAACAGGACTTATACGTTATCTTGGAGGCGTACAAATCTACACAGATAACGGCATTCAGATTTTCGCGAAGCAAGCTCTCTTTGATACAGAGAAACAAGTCATCCACCTCAACGGCGATGTAAGCATTTATCAAAATGCTATTTTACATCGCGGAAGTAAGGCCTCCTATAATTATGGAACCGAGCGCTTAGACACAAAAGAGCTTAAAACTAGCATGGACCCAATCCTCCTAGATTCAGACACATTCTCATCAGAAACCATTGATGGTAAACGAGTATTCATAGGTAAAAACGCGGGCCTAACTACCCATGATAGACAAAACCCAAATTTTTGGATCCGAGCCAACAAAATCGAAGTTTACCCTGAAGATAGAATCGTCTTCAGAAATTTAAAGCTCTACGCAGGCAACACCCCCATATTTTGGCTTCCCTATCTCTCTCAACCTGTAGACTCAGAACTCGGCTACCATTTCATCCCTGGAGCCAAATCTAACTGGGGCGGATTCTTACTCAACCGATATGGCATTATGTTAGGAGGGGTAGAGAATTCTGTCACTGGTAATAAAGAAGATCAATGGCTCCTTTCAGAGTGGCTTTTAGACCTCAGAGCTAAAAGAGGTGTGGGTGTGGGTGTCGATTTCACAGACAAACGGCTCGACAATAATCGCAATCTAGGTTGGTTCAAAACTTATTACGCAAACGATCAAGACCCTTCTCTATCACGCACCTCTATCCCCCGTGAATCGACTAGTAACGATCGTTATAAGTTAGAACTAAAATACCGATTTGATTGGAAGAACGACCCCGCGACCACAACGCTCGTTGACACTAACCTCACCTACCTCAGCGATCAGTACTACTTAGAAGATTTTGAGCCCAGCAACTACACGCTAAATCCTCATCCCGACAACATTATAGGTATACAGAGACGTAATGATCAGTACCAGTTAGGGGCCTTCACACGACTTCAACTAAATGACTTTTATGAAGCTGACACTCGGCTGCCTGAAATCTACTTGGACCACGCAAAGAGGCCCATTTTCAATAGCTCTATCTTGCACGAGGGATCCAGTTCTATTGGTTACTACAAAGAGAAATTAGGTGAATCAGACCCTCTTCGCTTGCGATCTGAAGCGGCGAACCCCAGCACCACCTCTGATAGAAGTGGCGAAATACAACGCCTCCTCGTTGAAAATAAATTTGCTAGGTTGCATACCTACCAAGAACTATCCCGCCCAATTGAAATAGCTAACGGTGTCACCGTCACACCACGTGCTGGAGCTGGGTTTTCCCATTACTGGGATGAAGGCTCAGACGACAAGACCCATAGTAGCCCCCACGGTTATCTAGGACTCGATGCTGCGATGAAATTCACTAAAAACTATGCCTCCGTGCACAGCAAACGCTGGGGGCTCAACGAACTCCTGCATGTTGTACAACCCTACACCAACATCTCAGTCCTCGCTACAAATGAGTTAGACGACGAGGATAGTAAAATTGATAGACTCACTCCGACCGAGCGCCCACGTCCCAGCGATGTAGGCCGTTTCACTGCTATTGACGATTACCAAAACTGGTCGATAGCGCGCTTGGGCACACGTAATAATCTAGTAACAAAACGTAATGGTCGAAGTCACAGTTGGCTCACTTTTGACACCTACATAGATGCTTTCTTAAATGACCCTGAGTACAACCGAGACTTTTCCAACCTCTACAATGACCTACGGTGGAACCCAGTCCCATGGGGAAGCTTTAGCATTAACACACAATTACCTCTCAATAATGAAGGCTTTACGGAATTCACCACTAGCCTTTTATTCTGGCCACATGAAAACATCGAAATTGATATAGGCCACAGCTACCTTGACAAGCACCCTGTCATCGCTGACAGCAATTTGATCCGAGGCCGAGCCTATTTCCGCATTAACCCAAAGTGGGGAGTCGGCACGTACCATCAATGGCAGTTAGACGACAACACCCTTGAGCGTCAGGAGTATTCATTCCACAGAAACTTTGAAAGTTGGACTGCTGGCCTCGGCTTCTATCAAAGAAATAATCGACTCAATAAAGAGTACGGAGCATTGCTAAATATATCCCTCAACGCCATACCGTCCTTGAGTTTACCGTTCAACATCGAAGCTCAATAGCCACACGTTCTATCATGACTCCAACAACACTACTTGATGCGCTAGACTGGCGCTATGCCACCAAAGTCTTTGATCCGAGCCGAACGATCGCAAGTGAAACCTGGGACGCCATAGAAGAGAGCCTAGTCCTCACACCTTCCTCCTTTGGACTACAACCTTGGAAGTTCATCATCGTGACAGATCCCGACGCAAAGAAACAGCTACTTCCACACTCTTGGAACCAACAACAAGTTGTCGATTGCTCTCATCTTGTTGTACTTGCAGCACATGGCCCCATCGGTAACGCCGAGCTCGATACATTCATCGACACAACCCACGCCGTGCGTGGTGGAGAAAAAGAAAGCCTCCAATTTTACCGTGACATGATGGGTGGATTCGTAGCTAACATGAGCGACGAAAATCTTATTACTTGGGCAAAAAACCAAGTTTACATTGCTCTGGGTCAATTGATGGCGAGCGCGGCATTCCTTAAGATAGATGCCTGCCCGATGGAGGGGATCACACCTGGGGAGTACGACAAAATTTTAGGCCTCGAAGGCACTGGATATTTCACTACCGTAGCCTGCCCTATGGGCTACCGCTCTATCGACGACAAATACGCGAGTTTACCCAAAGTGCGTTACAGCAAAGAAAAAATCATCCAACATCGATAGCGCCATATGAGCTATCGCTCTGGTCTGAGGGGCTGATGCGTAACAACATCAGTCCTTTTCTTGTTTTTCAACTTGATCAGGAGCACTGATGCGCTCGACCAAAGTAGAAAACTCTATGAGTTGAGAATCCTTGAGAAGGTTCTGAGTGAGTAGACCGACTAATAAAGGTCCACGGGCAGTCATCACGCTGATGAACTGCAAGAAACTCCCCGCCGCCACTTTCAGCCTCAGACTAGGCGATTTCCCTTCTTCGAGTTGGTGCCTAGTGGTAGCAGCCGAAACTGTTAGTTTAGTCCACTCATCATTTGGCATTGCAGCCTGCAGGACATCTCCATCACGGTCGACAACACAGAGTCCTTGGCAGCGAGCATGAGCATTGAGCCAATCTCCTAACTCAGGAAGTGCAGCTTGGCGCACAACTGGAGTAATAACTCCTGCGCGCTTCGCCATTTCACTAGCTTTAGCCAACACCTTGCTCGCTGAGCTACGAATGAGTCCTTCACTTTTAGAAGTTTCGACCTTCTTGGACTGTTGAACATCCGCTGGCGCCATTAGAGCTTTGGCTAGACGATTGAGTTCATCGACATCCAGCCATGGGTTTATAGAATCCATATTAGTAAATTAATTTAACAGTTTAGACTACTAGCATTACAGGCTGAGACCAAGCTTTGATTCGATCTCCAATCTCAGCTCATCGAAGGTATTGAGCAATTTTGTTGAACCTTGCAGCACCCCCACGGGCACTCCTTTACTACTCGCTTTAAGGAAAATTCCATCACGGGGCACCTCTTGTTTCATCATCAGTTGAGCTGGGAGCAGCTTACGTAATCCATCAGCAGCCTCAGCACTTTCCTCCAAATCACGCTGAACCATTGTCAGAAGGACCCCGAGTATTGAGAGCTTAGTATTGTTCGCACGTAATTCGGTCAATCCCTGGAGCATTTTAGGCACAGATCTGATACCCAACGGCTCAGCCTGCTGTGGGACTAACACCGCATCTGCTGAAACTAACACATCACGTGTGATGCCAAATAAGCCTGCCGCGCTGTCTAGAATGCAGATATCATAGCCTCTCGATTCTGCATCACCGAGAAAACTCTTCACTCTCTCCACCACACTTTCACTGTAGCCGCCACCCAGTTCATAGCCTTCCCCCTGTCCAGCTGGAATCATAGAAAGAGTCTTCATCCGTGTCGGTACGACGAGGCCGTCAAAGGGCTGCTTTTCATCTCCTAAATAATCAAAAAATCCGAGCAGTTTTCTAGACTGCCGGGTGAGGGAGAGACCAACCGACCCCTGAGGGTCAGCATCCACGAGCAAGACATTCCACCCCGCTCTAGCGAAGGCAAATGCGAGATTGATAGATACTGTCGTTTTGCCGACACCACCTTTTTGGCTAGATACTACGATGCTTGTCATCTTTTCTGGAAAACCTATATAAAATGAGGAGCGCTAGCTTCACCTAACGCGCTGTATGCCAGCGAAGCTAAACAGCGACTAGCGTGAGAGAAAGGATTTTCTCTAGCATTTGCGCATACACGCTTTTGATCTAAACAATCCCAGCTCAGATACAGCAGATTTAACCCCTGCTAGGACGCGTCTGCTCGGGTGTCGGAAATTATACTTTTTTCTAAGTCCTCGAAGTAATCAACCGAAGACATCGCCAAATCACATTGATCCGAGTAGTATCAAAAATTAGAGTGTAGCCCTACGCGGTGATCTCATCGATCGGCCCAGTCACGACGACCCTACTATCCATTCTCTATACCCGGAAAGTGCCTGAAGGTTTATAATTATGGTCGACAGCATGGCGGGAGTCGCCGCGGCGAACCTTGATAATCGCTCATTTCTATTGAATTTCGAGATCGCAGCTCTCAGCACTAACACCAAATTCATCAAGATATGCCCGACACGTTAGAAAAAGATTTCGCATCTGCTCGACATATAGCGCACAATGAGCTCAACGATCGATCATTCGGCTTCCGCATGGTCGCTCGGATCGCTCGCTTATTTTCACCCATTCTCTAGATGCCCAAGAAAAAGACAGCCAAAAAGCGTAAAGACTACGCGGGATTGAAGCCTAAAAAAGGCTGGGTCAAACGTAACATCCACTTCTTCGGCAAGCGAGTATTCACTCAAGTCTTCAAACGTCGACTGGGCACGACCAGCGAAGCAGTTCTTGACCCGCCACCCACAGGAGTTGCGCGTATCACCTGGATTGGCCACGCCTCCTTTCTGCTGCAATTCGCCGACCATTCCGTGCTCATCGACCCGAACTGGGCGCACTGGCACGGCTTCGTAAAGCGTCAGCGCAACCCCGGGCTCGGCATCAAGTTCCTCCCGCATATTGACCTAGTGCTAGTCAGTCACGCTCACTTTGCCCATTTGCACAAAAAGTCGCTCAAAATTGTCGACTCCCGCGAAGGTATTGTGGTTCCGAAGGGCAGTGGTTCCTTGGTGAAGAAACTAGGATTCCACTCGGTCTATGAAATGGCACTTTGGGATGAACTTACTTTTTCAGATCTCACAATCACCCACACGCCTTGCCACCATTGGGGGGCTCGCTATCTGCACGATACGCACCGCGACTACGGTGGCTACATCGTCAAATCTGGCGAACTCACCGTTTTCCACTGCGGAGATTCAGCCTACTTTGAAGGCTTTGAAGAAATTGGCAAACGGCACCATATCGACATAGCGATCATGCCTATTGGCGCCTACAATGCCCCGAGCGGTAGAGATGTCCATATGAACCCTGAGGAAGCAGTCAAAGCCTTTCAAGAGCTCGGAGCCGAATTTATGATCCCGATGCACTACCGTACTTTCCCATTAGGAAATGAACCTGACCACGAGCCTGAAGAACGCTTACTGAATGAAGCTAAAAGACTAGGTTTAGAGGATCGTATCATCATCCTCGATGAAGGTGTTGGGATAGAGCTCGAAGGGAAATTCAGTTCATCTGGCTAGAATATCTAACTTTGGCATCGGTATAACACGCCTCCATTTCCAGCTTGACCTCTATTTAGAGTTCTAATAGTATGCAAATTGCTATGATTCCCCCATCACTAACAAAATCCCCCCTCCCCATGAAACTCCCACTCCTAATATCTCTGTCCCTGACAATAGCTGTTCCTAATACGATTTATGCCACTACATCTTTCATCGATGATTTTAGCACCTACGGCACCTCGCTGACAACAGGCGACACCACTGACAATAGTATATACACTTGGGACGTAACTAACCTAACAAACTCACCAACTAGTGTGACCGTTGATGAAAATGGTGCCCACACAGCATGGCATGCCACTGGCCATAATGAGAACGCTGCTAAGATTGATCTAGTTTTTATGAGTCCGGCACAGCCTGAACTTGAAGGAATTGACTTCTCTTTCGACCTTGTTCTTGACCACGGAAACACTCTATTTAGCATGCATGCGGTTGGACACACAGCACCTGAAATCTTTACATTTACCAGTCCGGGGAACATAGAAATCGAGTTCACAGGCACTGCAGTTGAGGTGTATCAAAACTCCGCTCTCGTTGAAACGCGCCTCTACGTGGATACTAATTGGGTCGCTACAGACAAAATAAGCTCATTCGAATTCGTTGGTCTTAATGACAACAATGCAAAAAACAAGATCACTTCGATTGATAACATCAACTTCAGCCAAATTCCAGAACCATCAAGCTCGACTCTATTTGGACTTGCAACTATCTGCGTCCTCGTACGGCGTAAAAGATAGACTGGATCTCACCGCCTTTGGTGGCCCCCATTTTACATGCTTGAAGCGCCTACAATCAGCAATTTAGTATTTTATAGTGAATTGAGCACTTGTATGTTAGTCATCCCGCGTCGACAGTAGAGCCATGACTCGGCGTCTCTTCTCTATTCGTGCTCTCCAGGCACTCACATTCCTCACCCTGCTGACCTCGGGATTTGCTCAGGCAGCAGCTCCTTCGATCGGTGCCAAGCGTGCCATCGTGATCGACAATAACACTGGTCGTATTTTGTTCCAAAAAAATGCCCACCAGAAGTGTGCTGTCGCTTCTACCCAAAAGCTTTTGACAGCACTCTGTGTGCTCGATGCTGGTTCACTCCGCGATAAAGTGGTGGTTCAGAAGACAGATACCTATTGTGAACCGACGAAACTCTACATCAAGCCTGGCGACACCTACACACGTCAGGACCTGCTCAAGGCATTGGTTGTGAAATCCGGGAATGACTTAGCCCGCGCATTGGCCCGTGACGTGTCAGGGAGCCAGGTAAACTTCGCCAAATACATGAACAAAAAGGCGAAGCAAATGGGGATGAATAATTCCAACTTCGTCAACCCGAACGGGCTCACTGAAAAGGGCCAATATTCCACAGCCTACGATGTCGCAGTCATGGCGCGTAATGCCTACAGCCGCCCACAAATTCGTGAGATGATCAAAATCAAAGGGTATTATTTCCAATACGCTAATGGCTCAAAAAAGTATCTCAAAAACACCAACCGCCTACTCACCTCAGTTCCCTATTGCAATGGCATGAAGACAGGAACTACCAATGCCTCTGGCCGTTGCCTCGTTTGCTCTGGAACTTACAAAGGCCGCACTGCCATTGTCGTATGCCTCGGTGCAACTACCCAGACAATCTGGAAGGATTCCGAGAAGCTTCTACGCTGGGCGCTCGAAAACTAAAGCCATGCGTAGCCCCGATGAGGAACTGGCTGAGCTTGATGCTGCGTCCCTTAGGCGCACGTTGCGACCAGTGGATTCACCGCAGCTCACTCATGCCCATATCTGCGGCAGTCGATTGCTTAACTTTGCGTCAAACGACTACCTCGGGCTAGCCAACCACCCAGCGGTAAAGTCAGCCTACCAGGGTGCTGTGGAAATTTGGGGGGCCGGCTCTGGTTCATCCCGTCTTATTTGTGGATCGCTCCAGCCCCATAGACAATTGGAAAGCTATTTAGCCGAAGCAAAGGGCAAGGAAGCCGCCTTGGTCTTTGCCAATGGCTACGCCACCTCTGTGGGAACTCTTTCGGGACTGTTACGTAAAGGCGACACTGTAATCCTAGACAAGCTCAGCCACGCCTCATTGATCGATGGCGCGCGACTTTCTGGCGCCACTATTCGCGTATTCCCACACAATGACTTAGCCAAGCTCGAAAAGCTCTTAGAATCCGTCACGCAGAAATCCACAGATGAATCGCGCACCCTCGTCGTCACTGAGTCCGTCTTCAGCATGGATGGCGACATCGCACCCCTTCGAGAAATCATCGTTCTGAAGGAAAAATATGGAGCTCTCTTACTTGTCGACGAAGCCCACGGCTTAGGAATCTATGGCCCTAGTGGCATGGGGCTCGCCGAACACCTTGGCTGCAGTTCAGGAATCGACCTACACATGGGAACTCTCGGCAAATCCGCAGGCGTCGCAGGTGGCTACATCGCCGCAAAAAAGGCATTCATCGATTTATTAGTAAACCGAGCGCGTTCCTTCATCTACTCTACAGCACAACCTCCAGCGCAATCAGCAGCCGCTCTAGCTGGGCTACAAATTATCCGCTCCGAGGAAGGTTCGGCTCTGCGCAAAAGACTCTGGTCTAACATTCAGCAATTCGCCGACCACACACAACGAGAGCTTCCCACCAGCGCCATCATCCCATGGCATGTAGGATGTTCTGCTGAAGCCCTAGCTCTTTCAAAAAAACTTCAAGAGTCCCACGGCATTTTTGCCCCAGCAGTACGCTACCCAACAGTTCCTCGTAATACAGCAAGACTTCGCATCACTCTCACAGCGACACATAACGAATACGAAATTGAGACGCTTTGCCGTATTCTTGGACTTTGATTTATAGCACCACGCCCCTATTGCTCTTATATTGACTAGAGCTAGCCTTACAGTGGCTTCTCACTTTTTAGGCAAAAAATCATCGAACCCACACAAAGAACTAAACAACACAAAGTGAACCAATCGCCGAACATCGCGTAGATTGTCATCGTAGGATTCTTCGGCACTTTTACTTTAGCGTATAAAGTCCCTTTGACGAATGGGTTCTCTGCCGTCCCTATCATATTAAGCACCCCCTCTTCGTCAGCCTGCATACTGCCGATGACATCCACCACACCACTTACCCCGGTGTTGGCAGCGCGGGCCATCGGTCGACGGATCTCGACGGCGCGAAATTTTGAATTCGCCATGTGCTGTAATGCCGCTTCGCTAGTACCGAACCATCCATCGTTGGTAATATTCACAAGTATCTGTTGCTCAGCACGTGCAAACTTCCTTACCAGTCTTCCCACGGTATCCTCAAAACACACAGACGGGATCAACTGTAATTTTTCCCCACGAGTCACTACAGTAAGTGGATCACGTGACTCACTAGCAGAAAAATTCATCCCGGAGGCGCTCCCAGAACTGAGCTCCATGATGGCCTTTAAAAATGGAATATCTGGAATGTATTCTCCAAATGGAACCAGGTGACTCTTACCTTTGGCTTGAACCATGGCACTTGGAAATCTCGTCTCATTCGCCAGCTCAGGGCTAGCAACACAAAAGGCATTGTAGGCTCGTCCCTCGGGATGGTACATGTAACCAGAACCGTTGGCCTGACCTTCGACGAGATTCGAACCAAACAGTACATGGAAATTTTGATTCACCATAAGGTTGCGCCGCAGTAAATCATCGGTGAGTGCGCTGAGAATCACCCCAGACTCACCGTCAACAAACACCACTGGCTGCGTCAAAGCACTCTCCGGAAACACCACAAAATCTGGATATTCAATCTCGACAGCTTCCTCCGATTGCTTTTCCCACACTTTTTGTATCGCACGCTCGTTGGACGACTCAAGTTCAGCAATCGCTCGCTGGGTAGATTCTAGGTAATTCTGATAATGGGTCACCTCTTGCACTTCGTCCCACTTCATCCGTTGCTCGATATTTTCTTGAACTAACAACACGTTCACCGATCGAGTCGGCTGGTTGTGATAATAGGCCATTCGGTTCACTCCGTAGGCAAAAACAAAAGCAATGATCCCGACCACTATTCCAATTTCAAAATGCGCTTGGAACTTTCCAGCGCGGAGTTCATCGATCAAGCGCCTGCCTGTCTGCAGCATCGCTGAAGCAAAGAGCATCGGGAAAAAGGCTATCCCAGTCACTCCCACAATATCAGCGATCTGCATCATCACTGGCACTTCATGGAATGCTACGCCTAGACCATTCCACCCAAATCCCGTCATCAACCACCCGCGCAACCACTCTAGAACAACCCACAAAGAAGCATGCATCACGGCGAACATAACCACTCGGAGCGAGTTCTTGAATCCCTTCACTCTTTTCTTTGGTGCATCTTCACGCTCCGCCATTTTCTTCTCAATCGCGGTAAGCTCCTTGGCATTTCCAGCCCGCCACGGATTGCCAATGCTCGCAATCAGCGCCCCCCAAACTCCAAAGTACAGGGCTAGATAGAGACTGAGCATCAACCAGCCAAAGACAGCACCAGCCAAAGGCACAGTGGGCAACTCGCCCATCGCGATTAACCACTTCACATTGATCAGCCAAAAAACAAGACCTGCTAGTGCTCCCACTCGGAAACCAAAACGTTTGCGTTTCTTCTCAGCACCTCCAAGCCACAAACCAATCATCAACGGAACTGGCCAGATCCAAACCAAACCACTGGCGAACTCAAAACCAGGATAACACATCGCCAACAGTACTCCACTAAGAGCTGCTGCGAGGTAAGGCATGACACGTTGAAATTTAGACATGGATAGTTCTCTTTATTGGTTGAATTGGATAATAAAAACCCTAGAGGAAATCCCCTAGGGTTGAAACTGTGTTACAGTACTAGACGTAAAACCTAACACATAAAAACATAAAACTGAGGCTCTAGCTCATCCGCGCCTGCGCATCGGCCTCTAGCGCAACCCAAAGGCTATCGAGACCAGCACGCACCTTTTGCTTGCTTGCTGCGAGGTCATCAGACGGAGCGTCTTTACCGAACAAGTAGAACTTGATCTTCGGCTCAGTCCCAGATGGGCGAACCGCAAAGGAACGACCGTCTTCGAGCTCAACAATCAACATTCCAGCACTTGGGAGAGAATCTCCTTCGCTGTCCTCAAATTGCTCTTTCGCAAAATCGCGCACACGGCTGACTGCTACGCCATCCACTTCAGTTGGTGGCGAGTTAGAATAGGAATCATTGAGAGCTTTGATCTGCGCAGCCCCTTCTGCACCTTCCATCACCATGGACTTGCCATCTTCGAGGTGGAATCCGAACTCAGAGTAGATATCGTCCAGTAATCCAGCGATCGTCTTGCCAACACTCTTCGCATAGGCTGCAACCTCAGCGAACATCACAGCTGCCATGTTGCCGTCCTTGTCGCGGACAAAGTCAGCACCTAGGTAACCATAGGATTCCTCACCACCAAAGATGAAGAAGCGTGAATACTCCAGACGAAGCTTGCGGCTTTCTTCTTCAGAGAGATCGCGGTAGTTACCATTGATCTTACTCACTGGAATACCATTTTCGTACTTTTGGAGCTTGTCGGAGATGAATTTAAATCCAGTGAGAGTGTCTACCATGTTCACTCCAAACTTCTCAGCAATCGCCGTCTGAAGTT
>CAXMPP010000030.1:0-17127 GCA_964195395.1 uncultured Thermodesulfobacteriota bacterium | reverse complement strand
ACTAAAGATGTGGACGAGAACGTCCTGCTGGGTGTTCTGCTCGTGGACGTAGCGGCCGAAAACGAGCTTGAGCTCAGGTGCGGTGACGATGTCGCGGATGGCGTAGATCTCTTCGGCTCCGGTGATTTCTCCGGATGTGGTTTGGTAACCGAGAAGCATCTGAACGGCTTGTTGTTGGTCTTCTGAAATGCTGGCCCACTGTGCTGCGTCTCCGCGGAGTGCAATGTCCTCAGGCTCCCAGTGGTTGTTCTTCATCTCCTTGTAGAGCTCGTATGCCCACTGGTACTTGAGTGGGAGAATATTGAAGAACATGGTGTCGCGGCCATTGATGACCTTCTTCGCTGCGTAGGCTTCTTGCGCCTTTGCTTCATCGATTTCGAAAGTGCGATCGCCGAGAGTTACTGTGGTGGTGGACATTGTGAGTGAGGAAAATTCTTTAAAATTGAGGGAGTTAAGTCCGTGGCTCAATCAGCCGCGTTGGACACTTTTGCGCCTGTTGCAGACACGATGGAGAATATGGCGTATTTCACCCTCATCGGTCAACGTCATTTTGCAGTATGTGGTATTCACAAATTATTAACAATACCATATGTTGTGGTTTTGGGAATTTAAAGAAAGTGTGAATAAAGGCTTGATATGACGCTAATCCTTGAAAATTCTAGGCTTATCAAGGGTTTGATACAGGTGTACGGGTCGAGACATTCCTCCCCCCTTGCGCTATAAAAAAAATCGAGCTGTTAGGCTGAGTTGGATAATTAGCGAAATTTTAAAAACTTTCTAAACCTAACATCTAACCGACCCACTGAAATCTGGGTAAAGCGCTTAAAATCAGTTAATTTATTTTTAAAATAACCACAAATCCAGATTCCCCATTGAATTGATGAACGCGAGTAATACCACTCGGAGCTCCAAAAGAGCGGAATGTTGTTTTCTGGAGGTTTGTGAAATAGTGCTACGCGGATGCCGTGGAATACTGGGCTCTTTTCTAACTCCAAGTGATCATTCGCGTCAAAATGGTGATTGGCTGAAGGGATGACTTCATGTACCCATGAGCTTTATCTCAGCATGAGTCTGGCCTTCAGCCAGAGAAGACACCCTCTCCCCTATCCTAGGGTTACGCTCCTGCGTCACTCACCCTAGGCTGGTATGAAAATGGCCTTCAGCCAGTCGCAGGCATGAAGTGTAGACTCTGCTGATTCTTAAAATATGAAGTGTCTATATCTGCACGTTCAAGCTCTGAGGTTCGTGGCGGTGGTTTCCAACCGCCAAGCCCAAGACTATCAAATACGGACGAGGCGGTTAGAAACCGCCGTCACACTCCAAAGCGTAGGACTCAAGAATCAATCTATATCCCCCAGGTAGCCTACAGCGAAGGCAACCTGAGGCTGAGTTCCGTAAGCCCGTGGGGCTACCAGTGCTGTAGTTTTCGTTAGCCTGAGACTATGCGGGGAGTCGCTGTGCTCCAATTAGGAATTAGGAGTTTTTGCTTTCGTCTTGTTCGCTGGTGAGGTCTGAGCGCTTTGAGTCAGCAGCTTCGCTGGGATTATTTTAAGCGACCGAAACGGTCGCGCTACATGCGGAGACCGTCACATTGCGCAAATATTGTATGTCTAATCCTGCCTGGTACGGAAAGCGAAAAGCTAAAAACTAAAAATGTAGCCCACCAAAGATTAGCACAGATTTTTTAAAGGACTCAAGACTACTGACTCATAAACCAATTCTGTAAATTGTGTGAATTCTGTGGTTAAAACTCGCTTCATTGTGCTGGGCTAGAGGAAAGAGGCTGGAAGCGCTCTTCTACGTGCCTGGTGCGTTGGGTCGTTGATAGGGTGGAGTTCCCTCCAGTTACTTGGTGTGATCTTTTTCGTAGTGTTGACGGAGGAGATCAGCGCCGAAGTCACCGTCGAAGTCGCGCCAGACAGCGTGGACGTGGTTAACACCATTCTGAGTGTTGTCGTATTCGAAGATCCATTTTGGTGTCTGAATACGGTAATAATGTCCCTCGCCCTCGTTGGTGCTGCCGGCCCATGCAAAATACATGTCCTTACCGCTGACGATCTTGGCGCGGGAATTGATTCCATCCAGAATGTCGGCGCGATACTTGGAGGCATACTCGCTAGTTAGTTCCAGCAGCCTCTTTTTCTGATCCTTACTCAGTTTCTCGTATGAGATACCCTTGACTGGGTGGAAGAGTCCCTTGCTCACCTTGCGTTCCTGACCGGTGATGACATCGGCGGGGGCTGTGGCGGCGATGATGGCGGATTCGCGCTGTTGGGGAGAAAGCGATTTGACGAGAGAGCGAGCAAGGTTTTCTTCGCGCTTGAGGACTTGAACACCTTGGTAGGTTCCCTGTTTGACGTGTCCCGGATTGGTGCCGAAGAATGAAGGAGTGACGGAAATATGGTGGCCTTCAACGATGGTGAAGTTGAGAGAGAGGTGATGACCCTCGAAGCGCCAGGACCAGGTGGATTTGTTGGAGGGGTTACCAAATACGGACACGTAATAAAGCTGCGGATCGCGGATGGGGTTTTTGTTTTCCAGATCGTGCAGGATCTGTTCGAGCGTCATTATAGTGGTGGCTTGGAGGTAGCCCTTGTTACTAAGTCCGCTGCTGAGGAGGGCATGAGCAAGGATGCGTTGACGCGGGGTCATCTTTTTCATCGAGATGCCATAACGCATTTTCGCCCCTTTGATGAATTTATCCGGGACGAAGTGCCAGCCTTCTCGTTTGTCGTCTTTCCACTCGAATACGGCTTCTTTCTTTTGGGTGTCGTCAAGGGACGTGATGAAGAGGCTGGCGGCGTTGGCCATGTCCGCGACGGCGTCATCGTGGGCTAGGGTGGAGAGGGGGAAAAGAACGGTAGCAAAGGCCAGGAAGGCGGCTAGGAATTTCGAAAGCGGTTTCATGCGGAGACGCTAATGGTTTGGGTCGGAACCGCAAGTGTTGAATGTTTGGGTTAGAACTAGAGAAGAACTTGGGGTAGTCTCGCGTGAATAAGGAGCTTTTATGGTAGCTTAGTGGCTAGACGATTTGACAACTGCTGACACAAAAACGAAATCTTGATTCTCAACGTTTTTTCTTACCGAGGATCTTACCTTCAGCAAGTATTTCACACAAGCTTCACACATGCAGACCGAAAGGCCCCGTCAGGTTAAACAACTTCCATACTTAGTGAAAGTGCCTCTGAAATGTAGTCGACAGCTGGATGTAGGGCTTAGTGACACCTAAAATCACACTCCGTTACACGTAAAGAGGTAATCAACATACCTTAACTATCAGCAAGGTGAGATTAAAAAAATTAGCCTCGAATTTTTCTATAAAGAGAAATAAATGAGGCCGTATAAGGGGTTTTTAGAGCTAATTGATGGGATGAGGATTAAACAAGCAGACCATCTAATTTTAAAAATTTAAGGCTAGCTGTGACTCCCTCAATAAAACTCTTTTTCTAGCTTCCCAGAGTGAGTCCGACTTATAGGATTCTGGGCTGTGAGCCTGAGCCAACAAATATTTCGAGACACGCCCAGCCGATTTTTCGCCGTACTAACATGGCGCTACGGTCGGCTCTACATTGATGCGCTTGATAAGATCGAGAGCATCCAGCGCCACCGCCACGGGGTAGGACTCACCCGCCCTGAGCTTATTCAAGTCTGTGACGACATCATCGCTGGTGGGCTAGAGGACATAGAAACTCCAGATGATTTAGACGAAGAGCATAGCCGTATCACGGCTCCTGAAATGCTGCGCCAGATGCTTCAGTCCGAATGGCTAGAGGAACCTAAGCGTTCAGATTACCAACGTGTTTACTATCTCGATAGTCGCGCTGAGCTCCTGCTCGAGTGCCTACGCAGGATGGCGTACCCAGAGCAAGTCACCTTCACTGATAAGCTCCACCTGGTGTGCTCGCGCATCATGGACAAGGATGCCTTCGACAAGCACCCGCTTGCCGACCTAGAGGCCTGTACCGACAACTTGCGCTACGGCCTGCAAGAACTGCGCTCGATGCAGCAAGGAATGGCGCGTCTCACCCAGCGACAACTTCGCTCGGATTCGATCAAAGAAAACCTCGCAGTTCTTTACGACGATTTCTCTGAGAACATC
The DNA here is from genome assembly GCA_964195395.1 of uncultured Thermodesulfobacteriota bacterium. Taxonomy (GTDB): domain Bacteria; phylum Verrucomicrobiota; class Verrucomicrobiia; order Verrucomicrobiales; family Akkermansiaceae; genus Rubritalea. Next base: position 13,028 of record CAXMPP010000030.1, on the reverse strand, counting down.
GGCCAACGCGCCTATAAATCACTCATCGCGCTCGACATCCCAGTGCGTATCCCTCTGGCTAGAGAGCAACTCAACCAAATCCATGGCAATCCAACAGTCATTGCTAAAATGGAGCTCGAACTACAGAAGCGACGCCCTGAGCTGACGGATAAAGAAGTCGCCACACGGGTACAAACAGCCATCGCTGACACCTCTAACATGCTCGACAGCGTGGAGCCTCAGGCTGAGGCAGTCGACCGCCGAGCTGCCGATTTCGCCCGTCGTTCCTTTGCTCGATTCCGCTACCTCCAGGAAGTTTCCAGTGGTCGTCGCGCCGAGGTTAGAGAGCTGTTTGAGAAGGTCAATGAGCGCTACATGGATTGCAAGCTCAACGCTCTGCCAGAAGAGCTCCAACTTCCTAACCTGAAAATCCCGGCCGTGAGTCTGCTTGCAGGAATCGACTCCTTATTTAAGCCTCGGACTATCAGAGCCAAGGGTGAGCAAGTACCGCTCAATGACTTCTATGATGACGACGACTCTTTCTACGCGCTAGAAGAAATGAGTAACAACATCAACTCCTCACTCACCACTCTCCGCGCCAACCGTTTCTTCCAAGATCTCAATGTGAGCACTAACGGACTCGCAGCCAAAGACATCCCACCTGACATGGATCAATGGATACTCAACACCGTGGGACTCCTACTCCACAGCGACACCCTAGAGAGCGAGTACGAGATCAACACACCGCGTGATGAAACCACACACGACATTCTTCCGGAACCAGACCAAGTCGACGACATGCTCCTCGATCCATTCACCATCTACCCTAAAGCACGATGAATCAAACAGCTATAGAAACTGATACAGATCAGTCATTGTTCAACAATAACCTGCGCGATCGAGACCGCCAGATGCTACAAGATGTAGCGCATCGTCTTCTGGCGCACGGTTCACTCCTCCGTGCTCGCGGTGCAGAGCGTCCACTCTACGATTGGTCGATCGAGCATCAACCTTGGCTAGAAGAATGGGCCGCGCTTTTAGGCCTTAAAATCATCATTCAACGAGATGAACGACTCCTCATGGCGATCCCTGAGGTCCCCTCTCTCACCCGAAAGCTCAAGCGAGACGAAACTCTCGTCGCCCTAGCGCTCTGGTACGACTTCGACGTCGAAGTCCGTGAGAATGGAGCGCACGATGTTTATTTCAACCTCCGCGAATTCAACGAGCAGTTTCAAAACAAATTTCCTAACATGCAGCAACTCTCGCAGTCGCGCATGAAAGAAATCCTCCGTCGATTCGTACGTTTCAACCTTATTGAAATGGATTGGGAAGATGAATTCACCGACTCGGTGATCCAGATCTTACCGACACTCCGATTCGCTATTCCATTCCCAGGAGTGGAACAATGGGTCAAGGCTGCTAGTACTTTCAAGGATGATCCTGAAACTGACGACGCAGCGATCGAAGAAGATGCCGCTGTCGATGATGATGAGACCGAGTCAGACGAAACCCCTATCATTACAAGCGAAGACGTCATTGTTCCAAGCGACTCAGCGGAGACTGAAAACAATGACGATGATGACAAAGAAGAAGAAAGCCTCCTCGATTTTGAGGACGACGAGGAATAATAAAACTCACACCATTTAAAACCTAACAAATATTCCACGCATGAGCCGAAAAATCGATCTCACACGCATCCACGCTATCAACTGGTTTGGCTACCAAGATGTCTTTGACATTCATGGAAACCTCCTCATCGCCGGTGTCACTGGCTCAGGGAAATCCATCTTGATGGACTTGATCCAGCTCGTCCTGATTGGTGATCAAAAGTCCAAGTACAACCAATCTGCGACTGGTAAAGCATCATCACGCACACTAAAATCCTATTGCTTAGGTGACACCAAAGATGAAATCGATGGTCTCCCTCAGTACATGCGTAATGATGGAGCTATCACTTACGTAGCCTTGGAGTTTACTTGGCCTAACAGCGAAAAGGTAGAAACTTGGGGACTCCGTATTGAGTTCGACAGTGCCGCGCAAAACCAGGCATCCCGTCGCCACGGCTTCATGATCCCACGTCGCCTGGACAAAGCCGACTGGATTGACCAATTTAATTTCCCGCTCGATTGGTCGAGCTTCCGCGACTATGTCGGCGAGTGCGAAGGCCGAGTCTTTGACACCATGGAGTCGTACCGCCGTGAAATGGCCCTCCCCAGCCACCTCAACTACGACCGCCAGACTCTCGACTACTTGCTGCCAGCAGCAATGTCCTTCACCTTCCTCGACAACTTTAACAAATTCTGCCGAAACTACGTTCTTCCACCTGATGAAGTGCGCATCCAAGAAGTACGCGATTCCTACCACGCGTTTCTCTCCCTGCGCCGTGAGCTCACAGCTCTACGTAAGCAGTTAGATTTACTAGAATCGATCGGCAAAGACTTCAAAACGAATAAGCAGTCAATCATCGATAAAGACCTCTACGCTGACATTTCTCGCGATCTTCAGTGCGAGGAATTACGCGAAATGGTCGAGGAGTTAGAAGAAGAGATCAAAGAGCTTGAGCAACAGGCCAAGTCTGAGAACTCACGTGAAACTGAGCTCGAAACACTTCTTACAGGCGGACGTGAGCGCCGTGATATACTGCGCGATGCTCTCAATGAGACCGAAGACGGACGCTTGTTCCTTCACATCCGTGAAGACAACCGCAAACTAGTAGGCCAGATCAATCAACTCCGCGAAGCCGGAAAAACGATCAGTGAAGCCCGCGTGCTGCGCTGCCGGATGATCCGAAACTGGGTGGAATCACTACAGAAAACTGGTATCAAATTACCACACGGCATGGTGAAATCTGTTGAGAAATCACTGAAATCTACCGAGAACTGCGAACTCCACGAACTCACTGAAAACTTAGAAGAACTCGCCGACAACGTCCGCAACCTTCACTACGCTTCGAAAGATGCGGAGAAACCATTGCGTGATGAAGTAGAGAAAAAAGTCAACAAACTGCGCGGGCTCTCAGCTCGTCTAGAAACTCTTGACCGTGGTAAAGTGAGCCAAAGGTCAGTGCTGTTAGACGCAGTGAATTCGACTCTACCGCGCAGAAGAAATGGTGACCCAGCAGCCTTCGCATTACGTGAGCTTTGTGAGGTGAAAGATGAACGTTGGCGTCCAGCCATCGAGATCGCATTCAGCCGGAAATTTGCTGTCGTTGTCGAGCCTGAGAACTACCGCTTCGCGGAAACAATCTACCGTGAAATGAAAGGTGGCGCACCTGGTGAGTCATTGATCAATCCGGATCAAGCGCTCGATCTCAACTCGCGCTGTGAGCCTAACTGTTTAGCTGATCATCTAGAATGTCACGACCCAGTAGCGCAGTCTATTGTCGACCACCTGTTTGGCCGTTTGATTTGCGTAGAAGACGCTAAGGACCTCACTAAATACAACTCATCCATTCTTCCTGATGGCTTCACCTACCGTAAGCCATTTGCAGAGCGCCGAGCGCATTACGACAACATCCCCTACATTGGTAGCCGTGGTCTCGAGCAGCAAAAGATCACTCTTGAAAAGGAACGTAATCGGATTCGCAAAGAGCTCGAGCGCCTCCAGCCTCTTGCTGAGCTGTTAGCAGAATGTGAAAACAACTACCGCAAGCAACGTCTCGACAGCCCGAGCCTCGGTGCCCAACTCGCCGATCTTCAGCAACTCAAAAGTGCCGAAGACAGACTACAAGACAACATCGATCGCCTCAAAAGCATCCAAGACGGCGGCTTCGAAGAAAAGGAAGTAGAACTCGGCAACCTCGATTACACACTCGGTGGCTACGAACGCGAACTCAAGAGTCTCAGAAAATCTGAACTCAAGCTCGAACTCGGACGCCGACAAGGCAGCCTAGAAGATTACCAAGAACAACTCGATAAAGCGGATGCTGAGCTAACACGATTCCGCGCAGAATGTGAGGGACTTGGTGAGCACGATGAACGACGTGAGCAACTCTACGAAAACCTAATCACAGAATTCCCAGCACTCGACCTCGCCGTTTCTCAAGCAGCACGCCTTGAGCGAGCCTGTATCGACCGATCTCATCTCTCCTGGGCCTCAGTCGTAGAAACGCGGAAAGAGCTCGCTAGAGATTTCCCAATCTACAATGAATTCTCGCCTGAGGATGAAGGGAACGGTCCATGGAATGAGAGGCTCGAGCGCATTGCTCAAAGTGATATTCCAGCCTACGAAGGCAAGGCCGAACGCGAGGAACGCAACTGGCAGGAAATCTTCCGCAAGCAAGTTCTCGTTAAGTTGCGCAGCGCACTGATGCGAGTCGACCTGACACTCAAGTTGCTCAACAAAGAGCTCAACAAGCCGATCGGTGTCCACCTCTACCAGATCCGAAAGAAGCGCAATCCCGATTACGCTATCTATCAGAAGTTGGTAGACAACAGCGCACTCGCCGATGAAGATTCACTCTTCTTTGAATCCATCGATTCGGAAACAAAGGAAGAAGTAGAACGCATCTTCGACACTCTCGTTGAAGATCCTAACAATGCTGAGGCTCTCAACTTCCTCGACTACAGAAACTACTATGATTACGACATGTCAGTGCTCGACACCCGCGACCCAGATGGCCGTGAGACGTCGGTTGACAAGCAGTCTGGTAAGTTCTCTGGTGGAGAAAATCAGTCGCCTTACTTCATTGCTATCCTAGCCTGTTACCTCCGGGCCTACCACCGCTACGAACGTCGCGGCAAAGAGCCAAGTATTGGTCTAGTCCCAATTGACGAGGCATTCTCGAAGCTTTCAGGTGAACGTATCCGCGATTGTATTGACGCGCTTACTCAGCTCGGACTTCAGGGTGCATTCTCGATGTCTTCAGGAAACATCCCTTACGCAATCGATCTCTGTGACCAGACGATGGTCGTTTCCAAGAAGGAAACAAAGGTTGGCCGCGTCAACCACATCCGTAACATTGCTGTATCGCTCACCCGTAAAGAAGCGACAGATAAGCTCATGAAATAAGACCTGTCTTAAATCTAAGCTTCAATAGTCGAAGACAACTAAAAGTGAGAGGTTTTTATCGTACCTCTCACTTTTTTTATTTATACTAGGTTACTCCAAACTAAGAACTTTCCATCACGGTTAGAAATCGATATAGCTTAGAGAACGTTTACACCTCATGATAAAAGCCACAGCACAATCCAGCGTCCTACGAGAAGCCAAACAAGCATTTAAGACTCTACGTGAGGGAAGCTGGAAAGACCTTTTTGTGATCTATATCGCTTTTTCATTGGTCTCAGCGCTACTTTTAGCACCGATGGTTGGCATCACCATTCAGGCTATCGTCTCACTCTCTGGCCAGGCAGCCTTGAGTGATACGGAAATAGCTACCTTTCTCCTTAGTCCTATAGGAGCCATTGCTGGCATTATCATAGCCACACTCGGACTTACGATTGCATTCCTCACTTATGCCGCGCTCTTAGTTGCCAGTCATGCATACTACCACCATTCACACGCCCACCTTACTGGTATATTCAGAGCTATCAGACGGAGAGGCCCTCAGTTAGTCAAACTTTGCCTACGCTTCACCTTTGCCATACTACTTGTAGCTCTACCATTTATTGGGTTGATCGCAGTCGACTATGTCTACTTCATCAGCGAAAATGACATTAACTATTATCTAGCTGAGAAACCACCCGAGTTCATCACAGCGGTGGTTATCGCCGTCTTTTTATTAGTCACCATGGGGGTACTCTTGATAAAGCTCGCGATCAGTTGGTTCTATGCGCTGCCCTTAGTTTTATTTGCTTCAATCAGCTCAAAACAGGCAAAAAAACGTAGTACAGTGATCAGCAAAGGTCAAAAGAAACACATTGGTCTTTGGCTCGCATTATGGCTCTTCGGCACCCCCATCGTCATCGCGTTTCTAAATGCACCATTCAACCTAGCAGCTAACTGGCTCATTCCTCAACTATCAGACCGTCTTCCACTGCTGGCTCTCACCCTCGGTGGCACTCTAGCGATCACATCTGCGATCTCCTTCATCGTAGGCTTCATTTCCATCTGTATGCTAGCACACCAAAACCTCCAGATGTTTGAGAAGTGTGGGCTAGACACAACTGTCCCCGTCCACTTTGGAGCAGACAAGAAGTTCCATGTTCCACTGAAAGAAAAGTATGCCTTTTTTGCAGCCCTCGCAGCATTGATTGTTTGCGGTATTGTTTGCTATCACTGGATCAGCAATCTTCACCAGGAGGACAAGGTCCTCATCATAGCGCACCGCGGTTCCTCGATGGATGCTCCAGAAAACACCCTCGCGGCTATTCAAATGGCTGTCGATGCCGGCTCTGACTTTATCGAGATCGACGTGCAAGAAACTGCCGATGGTGTCGTTGTCGTCTTCCACGATTCCGACTACAAGCGACTCGGTGGTAAAAAACTCAACATCTGGGACGCTAAGTCACAAGATTTACCCAGCATTGAAATCGGTTCGTGGTTTGATCCGAAATTCTCTGACCAAACCACCCCAACGCTCAAGCAAGTTTTCGACATTTGCCGAGGCAAGTCAGGAGTCTTGATCGAACTCAAGTACTACGGACACGATGTGGCTCTCGAGCAAAAGGTCATCGACATCGTGGAAGCTGAAAAAATGACTGATCAAATCATGATCATGTCACTCAACTATCCGGGCATGCAAAAAGTCCGCAAGCTGCGTCCCGATTGGAAAATTGGATTACTCTCAACGGTGGCACTGGGTGACATCACCAAACTCGACGTCGATTTCCTAGGGCTCAACAGCCGTGCCGCTACGCCAAAATTGGTCAAACGAGCCCACGCAAATGACATCGAGATCTTTGTTTGGACCGTCAACACCCCTCTCGACATTTCAGCCATGACTAGCCGTGGTGTCGACGGCCTCATCACCGACACCCCAACCACAGCGAAGGAAGTCCTCCAACAACGAGCAGAACTTCAGCCTAACCAGCGACTCTTACTGGAACTGGCTCACACATTTAGCCGTGAGGCCAGCGACCTCATCCAGTAGTCTCAGTCCTGCTTGACCTACACCTAGCAAGCCACTAGCGTGTACCGATCTGAGGCGCACTCGCACCTCTCAATTTTCATTTCAACACTCTAAATCATGATCGTTAAACCAAAAATTCGCGGATTTATCTGCACTACTTCACACCCAGATGGCTGTGCAGCACACGTGCAGGAACAAATCGACTATGTAAAATCTAAGCCAAAGGTCGAGAACGGCCCTAAGAACGTTCTCGTTATTGGTTCCTCTACAGGCTACGGCCTAGCCTCACGCATTGTCCCAGCATTCGGCGCTGGAGCAAACACCCTCGGCCTCTTCTTTGAAAAGCCAGGATCAGAAAAGCGTACAGGCTCCGCGGGTTGGTACAACACTGCTGCTTTTGAGAAAGCTGCTACTGCAGAAGGACTCTTTGCTAAATCACTCAATGGCGACGCCTTCTCTAACGAGCTCAAGCAACAAGCGATCGACATCATCAAAAACGACATGGACGGCAAGATCGACCTCATCGTTTATTCCCTAGCATCTCCACGACGTACAGACCCTAACACTGGCGAAGTCTACAAATCCGTACTCAAAACCACTGGTGGCGAGTACACCAACAAGACGCTCAACACCGATAAAGGCGAAGTGGACGAAGTCACTATCGGCGCTGCCACTGCAGAAGAAATCGACAACACTGTAAAGGTGATGGGCGGCGAAGACTGGGAAATGTGGATCAACGCACTGGCTGATGCTGATGTGCTTGCCGAAGGCGTCAAGACTGTCGCTTATTCCTACATCGGACCTGAGCTCACTTGGCCTATCTATACCGATGGAACCATTGGTCAGGCTAAGAAAGATGTCGAAACATCCTGCGCTAAACTCGATGCTAAACTCAAGGCATCACTCGGTGGTGAAGCATTCGTTTCCGTCAACAAAGCACTCGTCACTCAGGCATCCTCCGCCATCCCCGTCGTGCCACTCTACATTTCTATTCTCTACAAAGAGATGAAAGCTAAAGGCCTCCACGAAGGATGTATCGAACAAATCGAGCGACTCTTCTCTGACCGACTCTACGCCGCTGACCGCAAGCTCGACGAAGCTGGCCGCATCCGTATCGACGACTGGGAAATGCGCGATGACATCCAAGCTTCTGTCGCAGAAATCTGGAATTCCGTTTCCAACGAGAACTTCTCAGAAGTCTCCGACTTCAAAGGCTACAAAGACGAATTCCTCAAGCTCTTCGGCTTTGGAATCGATGGTGTGGACTACGACGCAGAGGTAGACCCGGCTACGGGTGTCCCATCACTCGCTGAGTAAACGTAAAAGAGGTTTCCTGCCTCTTCCCCAACTTTTCAAAACGCCTCGTCCGAACTCCCCGGCGAGGCGTTTTTTATAGAATAAGTCCGTTATTCCCAAACCAAAGCCACACACACTTCTCAAACCATGACCATTCAATACCTGGCGACAGCAAAGTCACTCAAAGAAGGAGTTCTCATACATTACAGGAAAAAGATTCTCTATAAGTTCCTCATCCTCCTGATCGTTTTCAGCGTCATTCCAGTATTTATGATTCTATCTCCTAGTAGCATTCTGGACTTAATTCCATGCTTTATTCTCATCGGTATTTTTGCCTTTTTTCATCAATTCATTTACGCCAGAAGATCAGCAAAGGCCGCCTTCAAAGGGAAAGACAAGGAACTCCCACACCTGATCACAACTGACGAAACTGGTCTTCATTTTGAAACTCCACAAGGATCTAGCGCTACAAATTGGAATCTTTATGTAGAGGTTTGTGTTCATTCAAAAGGTATTTTGCTCTATCCCCAGAAAAACCTTTTCTACTGGATCCCGAAATCAGCTACCGTCACCGATGGCACGTGGGAAGAATTCACCGAACTGCTCGAAACAAAAATCGAAAAGAAAATCTAACCCAGCGCCTACTTGTTGCATCGTCCCGTACGTAACACGTAAAACCTAACACCAAAAACAAGACAATGAAATTGTCCAACAACATCCACCTATCCTACTGCACCAACATCCACCCTGCTGAAACATGGGAGGAGACTTTCACGGCGCTTAAAGAGCACACGCTGGTCGTGCGCAACAATGTAGTAGCTGCCCAGAAGCTCGACTCAGACACTCCCTTTGCTATTGGCCTTAGGCTTTCTGCTAAGGCTGTTAGTGAGTTCACGGATGGCGCTAAACTCGATGACTTCATCGCTTGGTTAAAAAAGGAAAACACCTACGTCTACACGATCAATGGATTCCCCTACGGCGCATTCCATGGAACACGGGTGAAGGAAAAAGTCTACCAGCCCGACTGGACCACGCCTGAGCGCCTCAGCTACACGCTGGAGCTTTTCAACATCATTGCCGAGCTCGCACCTGCCGATGTCGGCGGCTCTGTCTCTACTCTCCCGGGGTCATTCAAGGAATTCGATGCTGACGAAGAAACAATATTTAAGAACCTCTACGCCTGCGCGGTTCACATCGAGTTACTCTCTGAGCAATACGAAAAAGACCTCCACCTCGGACTCGAACCTGAACCGCTCGGGCATTTTGAGAACACTCAGGAAACGATCGAATTCTTCATCCGTTTCCACCAATGGGCAGAAAGCAACGATCTGGAAGCTGACATTCTCTCGAAGCGAATCGGTGTCAACTACGACACCTGCCACTTCGCTCTCGAATACGAAGACTGCCATGACTCGCTCACCCGGTTCGAAAATGCAGGCATCCGTATTTCAAAAATCCACCTCTCGAATGCACTGTCGATCGACCCGCTCGACAGTGAAGCGCAAAAGGCAATCCGGGCCTTCGACGAACCCACCTACCTCCACCAGGTGCTTATCAAAAAAGATGACGGCTCAATCCTCCGTTTCCGCGATCTTCCTGAGTACTTTGCTGCAGTCGAGGAATCTGACTACCCACACGATGGAGCCACAGAAGCCCGCATCCACTTCCATATCCCACTCTATGACGACCCCACAGCACCCTTGGGATCGACCCGTGATCATGCAGAAGCAGCCATCGCATACCTCAAGGACAAACCAGAAACCTGCCCGCATCTAGAAATGGAAACCTACACCTGGGGAGTGCTCCCCAATGCACTGCAAATCCCGATCGAGGACCAACTCACCAAGGAGTACCTTTGGACGCTGGAGGAAGTTGCTAGTAGTTAGCCTAGCACCATGAGACACACTGAATAAGAAATCTGTCAAATCTGCGTCATCTGTGGTTACAAACACACATCCTTGCCCCTCAGATTGACATCAATACCACTATGAAAAAATTCTCTGCAATCCTAGCCACTGGCCGCATCTCTAACTTGCCCACTGTCTGGTGTAATGTCTTGGTGGCTTTTTTGCTAGTCCAACTGGCGCCTGCGATGTTTGGAGATTTCCCCAGCTCCATTTTCTCAGTCCCCTTACTTCTAGTCACTTGCATAGCCGCATCCTGCCTTTATGTCGGTGGTTGCTTTCTTGGCGATGCAGTAGATGTGGAATTTGATAAAACCCACAAACCGACTCGCCCAATTCCGATGGGAGTTCTGGATAGAAATAAGATTTATGGCTACGCCGCCTTCTTATTATCGACCGGAATCGTACTCCCCTTTGCTTATATTAAGTTCTCAACTGGGAGTTTCGCCCCCTCAGTTCTCGTCACAGCCCTCTTGCTAGCTGGAGCTATTATCATCTACTCACTCTGGCACAAACGCTCACCGTGGATTGGACTCCCCTTCATCGGTGCTTGCAGATTCTTTCTGGTCGTCTTTGGAGCTTTCGTTGCCTTAGCCACTCGGAATGAATGGGTTGGTTACAATCTTATTATCTACGCATTCCTCGTTGGCCTCTACACCATTTGCTTTGCCAGCGTCGCGCGCAGTGAATCCTCGCCAAAACCTGTCACATGGCGCAAGAGCCTAATGGTGATCATGCTTTTGCTTCCTCTTATAGGTCTATCGTTCAACTTTGATCTCATTTCCAATGGTGCATGTAGTCCCTCCACTCTAGCAGCCCTCCTCCTTTACTGGCTATGGATGATCAGCGCTTTCCGCAAGATCAACAGCAACAAAGGCCAATTTGTCTCGATGTCTTTAGCAGGCTTCTGCTTACTGGACGCCACCTTCGCGGCGCAATTTGGTTGGCCATGGCTCTTGGTCGGCCTCGCACTCTTTGGTCTGTCGAATTTGCTCCAGAAATGGGCGCCCGCCACCTAATCTCAGCAAAACCCATTCATGTCATCACCCATAGTCAAATCGGTCTACGTCAAAGCCAAGTTCAGACCACTCTATAAAGAAGTTTCCATAGAGGTCCCCACCGGTGAGGCTAAAACTGGCATCTTCAATAAAGCGGAATGGGTGACAGAAACCGTCACTGAACTCGAATACGATCGCGACTCAGATTGTGAAATCAATGGCGAACAACTCACCGAAGATGTGGCAGCGGCTGTCGAGACACTCATCACAGAAGGCTATGAAATCCTATCCATCACTCCGGTCACGTCTGGACGATGGAAACATAATCATCAGAAAATGACCGATGGCGGTTGGGGCTATGGTTATGGATACAGCATCACCGATGGCATGAGCATTATCGCAAAAAAGCTCGCCAGCTAGGGCTATTCCACGCTATTTTCAGGAGTTGCCCTGCTAATCAGCGAAAAATGTGAATTTCCAGTTGCAAATCCCGAAACTTCCTCCTAGCTTGCGCGCTCACACCCAAGTACAATTTTTATTATGTCTAAGCATTCAAGTCTCAAAGCAAAAGGAAGCGCAGCAGGTAAGCGTTCAGTAATGAAGCGTTTCGAGCGCATAAAAGCTCTCCAGGAATCTGGTAAGTGGGAAGAGGGCAAGTCCCCAATCGGTCTTCCTAAAACAAAGGTTACTTCGTAATCTTTCTTTTGTAGAACCTTTAAATACCCGCTTGGTGATCATTTCACCCTGCGGGTATTCTTGTCCATAGACTTTGTGCTAACATTGGCACAAAAACATTAAGGAAAGTAACCATGTCAGACCAAAAACAAGAACTGGGCATTCGCCTCAACAAATACCTCGCATCCTGCGGGATTGGCTCGCGCCGCAAATGCGACGAGCTCATCAAGAAGGGTGGCGTCGTGGTCAACGGCAAAGTCTGCACTGACCTTTCCACCACTGTCACCGAAGACGACTTTGTCAAAATCGGCAGATCCCGTGTGATCCCACGCGACACTACAACCATTCTACTGCATAAGCCAAAAGGTCTTATCTGTACTAAGGATGATGAACTCAAGCGCGAGACGATCTACGAACTTCTCCCGCCAAACATGCGTCACCTCAATCACGTTGGCCGTCTGGACCAAGACTCTGAAGGTCTGCTGGTCATGACCAACGACGGCGACCTTGCTCAGGAGCTTTCTCACCCGAAAAAGAAGATCGAGAAAGAATACCTCGTGACAGTCAACCAGGCGTTCAGCAATGAAGTGCTCGATCAATTTCTCAAAGGCATCTGGACTGGTGATGCTAGGGCACACGCCAAGGCGGTCAAACGCCTCTCACCACGCCGTTTCCTCATCATACTAGAAACTGGCCTCAAGCGCCAAATCCGTATGATGTGCAAGGCAGCCCACCTCAATGTGGTAAAGCTTGTCCGCATCCGTATCGCCACGTCACTGGCGGCGGTCTAGAGCCTGGCAGATTCTCTGAGCTCGACGCTCACGACATCGAACTCCTCCAGCGCAATCCTAGAACGGACAAGGCCTACCGCACTAAAGCGACTCTTAAGGCTAGACCTATAGCTGAGACAAAGAAAAAGACAGCTAGAAGACGCACCCCCGACAGGACTGCTCTTCCCACAAAGAGGACATTCAGAAAGCGTCGCTAAGACCACATGGTCGCACCTAACAATTTCAACCAAGCCCACTCAAAATCGAGTGGGCTTTTTCGTTTTTAGATCACAATGCCAAAACCACAGTCGCAATCGTGACATTTATCATACATCTGTATAAAATATCCAGAATTCAGCATTGTCATTAACTAAGCTTGGCTGCTAAATTTCGT
>CAXMPP010000029.1:8216-17166 GCA_964195395.1 uncultured Thermodesulfobacteriota bacterium | reverse complement strand
TCGCCCTCAATGAAGCCTCGCGCAAATCGGTGCAAGAAGCGGTCCAGAAGATGGGCAACGAAGTGCTGAAATCAAATTTTCGCTTTGCGGTGGATAAGATGTATCCACGCTGGAAGACACGTCAGGCAAGGCGTTACGGGAGTGAAATTAAATTACTAGAAAGCTATAATAATGCAGGGGCTCAGATGCAGGCCGCGGGAGTTGTTATTGATTCAGTCGTGGCTAATCCAGCACTAAAGGCGTACAGGGTGCATCCTAAAATGAAGGCTGGACGCAGTGAAATTCGTTCATCAAAAGATGTGGTCTATGAGTTGTTGGTATTTGTTCCTACAGATACGAAGGTTACCGTTTTCTTGAAGAATGAGCCCAAGCTTAGTTTTTCACGTAAGAGTTTTCAGATAGCCATCGCGAAGGAAGGGAGCAACGACTGGACGTTTCTTGATGGGGCAACAATAAGCGTGAAAGACCTCCGTAGTCTCTTTCCGCTTCTGCCACACAACCTCGTGTTGCCGACAAAGGCTGACACCGAAATTAAGTAAATTTTACAGGTCTGAGAGATGCCAAAGAAGGAAAAGAAAGAGAAAAAAAAGGAGAAGCGCTACGACCATCTAAAAAAGATGGCTCGCATCACGCGCACGATGAAGGAGATGTATGAGCGTGGGCAGAGCAAACTCTGTGACGTGCGCAATTCTGAAATTCATGGTCGCGGAGTTTATGCTGCGGCAGATATTGCCAATGAGACTCAAATTATTGAATACATCGGCGAGTATGTAGACAAAGACGAGAGTGAGAAGCGTGCCTGGGATCAGGCTGCTGTGGCCGAGAAAACTGGCGATGCTGCGGTGTATATTTTCACTCTCGATAAGAAGTGGGACATCGATGGTGACGTGCCATGGAATGATGCGCGACTGATCAACCATTCTTGTGAGCCAAACTGCGAGGCTTGGATCGAAGGTGATCAAATTTTCATTTACTCACTTCGTGATATTAAGGATGGCGAGGAACTTACCTTCGATTACGGATTCGATATCGAATGCTACGTTGACCATCCGTGTCACTGTGGCCGTCCTACCTGCGTGGGCTACATCGTAAGCCGCGAGCAATGGCCGCAGCTTAAAGAGAAGCTGGAAGACAATAAAAAAAACGAAAACGAGAGCGAGCAAGAGCTCCAACAACAGCTCGAGGCCTAGGGTCGTACTGTAGTGCTCGTGATTAATATCAGTGTTTAAGAGTCTGTCGGAGTTAGGTATATTGGCTGAAGATTAAATTTTCTAGAGGATTCCCCACATCATTTCGAATGAGGGAGAGCCCTGCTCTTTAGGATGACTCAACGGTGATGTTTTGGCGGGTTAAAGTGCTCTCGGGTGGTTTTATCGTGAGCTGGGTGCCCAATTAGTCTCGTTAGCTCACTTGGAGCATTTTGTGGAGACGTTTGCAGTTGCAGGCTAGACAGGTGAGTTCCCATTCGCCTCCCATTTTTTCTAATCCTCGGAGGCGAAAGCCACGGAAGCCAATGACTTCTTTGATGATACCAAAGACGGCTTCTACGGTTTGGGATCGGAGTTTGTAAATTAATTTCCCTTTTTCGCTGCTGAGCTGATCTCTGCGAGCTATTTGAAGGGTTTCAACGAATGCCTCGGATATGGCTGGCTGGTTCTTTCGACGAAAAGTGCAGATCGTATCGTGATCGCGATAGGTGGTGCATTCTATTTTTCGAGAACTGAAAATACCGTTGCTGTAGCACTAGATAAGTAACGCGAGCATCATGTGAGGTGTCATTTGAGCATTGCCGCAGCCACGTGTGTTCGTTTTGAAGTTAGAGAGAGGTAGCCGATCAACCGCTTCAATAATGAAGTGAACAAGGTCATCGTCAGCTACCCAGTCCCGTAAATTAGGAGGGAGTGGCATCGGGGTGTAATGGTCTATAGTTACGAATCTCTCAGACATGCTCGAACTCTACGACAGACTATTAACTCCAAATCATCAAAAAATAAGATCGATTCAAAATCGCTAAATTAGCCTTTTATATATAGGTTATCTAGCAGCAGTGCAATGCCGATCCCACTCGCATAACAGAGTAAATCTGCGGTGGAATAACTATGGCCAAGGATCAGCGCTAGGATTTTGTTGCTCCTCAGATGTAGCAGCCACTCGGCCTGGCAAAGTTGCTGAAGTTCGATCGCTATGCAAAAGACTGCTGCGAACAAGGCGGACGCCTCACTACGTAGCTTGGGCTGAATAAATCTGACCAAGTAGTAAATGAGGGCAGCCCAGAGCACGTCACCGACGTGGGTAACGATGAAGTGGTTCTTATCAAACCCGAGCGATCTGCTGACTAGTCCAGCAATGAGTGTGGTCAGAGCTGCTAGAAAATAGCCCATTCTAGACCGACTCATCTCAAACCTCATTAGACAAATGGATTGTGTTCTTTCTCGTGTCCAATGGAGGTTTGGCTACCGTGGCCTGAGCAGACAACTGTCGCATCGGGGAGTGTGAAAAGTTTTGTTCGAATGCCTTCTAGCAATTGCTCGTGAGAGCCGCCGGGGAGGTCAGTTCTTCCGATTGATCCCTCCATCAGAGTGTCGCCAGCAAAGACGACGCCGAGAGACGGGAAGTGAAAAGTGATGGAATCAGGCGAATGGCCAGGCACGTGTGAGATACTGAACTCGAGCCCACCAATCGTGTGGTTAGTTTTTCCATCGAGTAAAACGTCCGGGGTGAATGGTGCGATTTGCACTGGCAGTCCCCAGTTCTCCCTGGCTTCTTTTTGGCGAATCAAAGTCTCAGAATAGGGCGAATGCATCAAAACTTCCACGCCCATTTCCTGAAGCGCTTCGACATCTTCAGTGTGATCAAAGTGCTGGTGGGTCAGTAGGAGGTGGGTAGGCTTTAACCCTTCTTGTTTGATTACCTCATGAATCAGAGCTGGAGCGTCTACCACGATGCATGCCCCCTCGTGCTCAATGATGTAACCGTTGGTGAAAACATGGCCGCCTGTGTAACTGTGAATTGGCATTCCAATCTATTGCATCAGCGGATTGGGAGTTCAATGCTTAATCAGTAAAGATGGCTACGACTTGCAATCCTCAGAAAAGTAAAACTAGTGTTAGTTTGATTTCATTCACAAACTTATGAGTAGAAGCATTGACCAACCGCTAAGGCTCACTAGATTCTCTCTATGGATTCACTAACTCAAGCAGTACTCGGAGCTGTAGTTGGGGAGGTTATTTTGAGTAAGAAAATTGGATGGAGGGGAGCTGTCTTGGGTGCAGTTATAGCAACTATTCCTGACCTTGACGTGGTGGCCTTACCATTTTTGGATGCGGCAGAGGGAATTCGATGGCACAGGGGACTGTCTCACTCAATTTTGATTATGGTATTGGCTTCGCTTATCTTAGCTAAACCTATTTCAATACTTCATAGAAAGCGTGGGGTGACAGTTTGGGATGCAGGCTTGTTGGTCTTTTGGGCTTGGTCCACGCACGTATTGATCGATTGTTTCACCACCTATGGTACGCAGATCTATGAGCCTTTTTCTAGCGAACGAGTGTCGTTGGATATTTTTTACATTGTTGACCCTCTTTTTACTCTGCCATTGCTAGTAGGGCTCTGGGTTGCTCTCACTAGAACAGAGAACTCAAAGTCCCGTAAGCTCGCTATTTATTCGGGAATTACAGCTGCTAGCCTCTATGTGGCCTTCGGTTTTTTTATGCAGACTTGGGCAAGAAAAGAGATCAGTGAAAACATGAATCTCTCCATTGAGGGCGGCGAATTAGTCGGAGTGGCTCCTAGCTCATTTAATACAATTCTCTGGCGAGGATTGATCGAAACTGAAGAGGGCTATTTTCTGAGTTATTGGTCACCCTTTGATAAGGAGCTACCAAAGTGTGAGTTTATTGAGAAACGTCGAAATCTGATGTCAGCTTACGAAGGGGAGGAAGAATTAGCAGCCCTGAAGTGGTTTTCTCAGGGACATTGGGTTGCGAGGAATGGTGAAGACGGAAAGGTGATACTTATCGATATGCGTTTTGCCGAAATACGTGACCCCAAGAGTGGTTCGTTACAGCCAATTTTTCAGTGGCATCTTGAGAGAGATGGTCTAGGCCTAATTCACGCGCCTATGCTTCGGCCGAAAGGATTGGATTACGGTGGGGCGACTATGCTGTTGTGGCATAGAGTTTTTGGTGACCAAAAGGGGTGGAGGGCGATGAAAGAATTTTAGACAATAAGCTTCTTATCACCTCTGGAAGGCTCTAACTATTGAGCATGAAAAAAGTAACAAGGTTCGTTTTATTATTTGTAGCAATGCTTGCAGGATCGGTTAGTGCCCAGCAGTATGAAGTCGGTAAAAGTGTCGCTGTATTTGAAGCTAAGGACCAACATGGTAAAGACTATAAGCTAGATGCAAATACTCGTTTCATCCTTTTGAGTGATGACATGAGCACCGGTAAGAAGGCTAACGGGAAACTTGATGAGAAAGGTGCTCAATACCTGCCACAACATAAGGCTGTTTATGTGGCAAATATTAACGGGATGCCTGGAGTGGGGCGCTTCTTTGCTTTTAAGAAGATGAAGAAGTATTCTCATAGAATCATTTATGCTGATACTGAGAATTTCATGACTCCTTTCCCCGTGAAAAAGGACATGATAACAGTGCTTAAATTAAGCGCTAAAGGTAAAATCCTCAAGATTGCCTACTGGAATCCAGCCACTGAAGCTGTCGAAGAATACCTCAAGTAGTGAGTACTAAACTTCAGTAAGTAAACCCTCTAAGAGTTCGTGGTTCACGCACTCTTTTTTATTGTCTAAGATTCAGAACGTAGCGCCCGAGTGCTATGACTTCATCATCTGAGAGGGTCTCGTGGCCAGGCATGTCTGTTCTCATGATTCCAAATTTGATGATTCGATTTATTTTGATTTCTTGGTCATCACCGAGTGAGTAATTGAATGGTCCCTCAACTAAGTTCGCAGGAGGTCTGGCCCAGAGTGAATGCAGTGCTCCATCGCCAAGGCCAGTGGCTCCGTGACATGTTGTGCAGAGTTTAGAAAAAAGCTGATGGCCAGTTGAGATCGGGAGTATTTCACTGGCTTCGGGGATCCACGAGTTAGTAGTTCTAAAACGTTCAGTTAGATTTTCGCTGCTCACATCAGTGAGGAAATCTATGAGATGCTCACCGCGTTGATTCCCGTCACGGAATAGGTGTGCGTAGGTGGGCATAGGTGATCGGTGACTGAGCGATTGTGGATGGATGAAATGTTGTTTAAGCCAAGCGCGGGAACGCCGATTTCCGACGTTGAGCAAGTCCGGCCCCGCCCGACGGTTTCCAATGATGACTGGATTTTCGTCTTTTATTTTATCAAAGGAAATATGCGGCCCCCACATATCAACATCCCGGCTATTAGGTCTGACGTAGTGGGAATGACAGTGAATACAACCTTCCTTGAGGTAAACCTGTCGGCCCAACTGAATTGAGTTAGCTGTTGGTTCTGATGAGGTTTTATGGGCTGAGCTATTTACAGAGTGTGGGGGAGATTTAGTCGACAGCAAAACGGCAGCGATGATCAAAAGCGCTAAAACTGCGATAGATTCTAGACGTCGATTTCTCATAAACACGACGATAGCTGGGATGCAGAAAATGATGCCTGCAATGATCAGAAATAGGGGTGGAATATGACTGAGACTTTTAGCCATGCCGATCCCATTGGCGGAACCAAACCAGCCAGCTATAGAATAGAGAATTGCTGCCGACCAAGCGGGTGAAAGCGATTTACCTGATTTAGAGACTCTGGATAAATACACAGGACAGGCGACAAGGGCTGTTGAGTATAGAGAAACTCCTGCTGGGTATAACCAGCCACCAATACTGGCGACTTCAGAATGATTGAGGCACAAGCTAGCAACTGCAAGTAACAGAAAAGCACCCATGGTAAGAATGGTTGCCCGGTGTTTTTGGAGGATATACCCAGCTAGCAGAGCAAAGGAGAAATGAACTATGGCGTTTCTCCATAGATGAATGTCCGCCCAGCTATTGTCTTTGAGTTCTTGCGTGTGCTGGATGATGTAAAAGGCGGCGGAGTCTAACCATACTAGAGCCAAGAATATGAGAACTGCGTATGGAAAGTAAGTGAGCGTGGTTGGACGAACGGGGGGAAATGTCACTTCATCACATTGCATCCCTCGGATTCCACTTAGACCAAGAAGAACTACAACGCAGGCTATGAGGCTTTGAACTGCTGGGCTGGCGATGAACACCACTGGAGCATTGGCTAGCGCATAAGCCGTGCCAGTGCCGACTCCTATAGCTAGACCCCACGAGGATGGGGATAGCAAGGAACGTAGTGATGCGGTAAGTGCGACCGTCAGTAGTCCTAGGAAAAGGCCAGTACCTGCCGAGAGAATCAAAAATGAACTTAGATTATGAGATGAAGTAGCTAGAGCAGCTGTCGCCCCACAACCCAGTATAGATAGAGTGAGAGTCTTTGCTGCTCCCAAACGATTTAGCACTAATGGTGTCAGTAAACTTCCGAGGATACCAAATGCCGCCATGGCGCCCATGGTTGATTGCAGCGCATTGCTATGGTCCACATTGAGTAGCTCAATGAATGCAAACTGGGCAAAAATGAGGAAGTAGAAATAGGTGGCTACGATCAGGATGATACCGCGGCCATTTCTTTTTAAAAATGGGATCATGGAAGATCTAGCTTTTTGAGTGAGAGTAATACAGTGAAGGTCAGCGCTACTGAAAAATCAGTCAAGGTGACGGAAATCCATGCGGTATCTAGTTGAGAGGTAAGCACTTTGCTAAGTACGAATAAAGCCACAGAAAAGCGCACTAAACTAGAGATCTTCCAGATAGTTTTCCACCTTTCTATTGATACCATGTCTATGGGAAATCTCCCTGCAAAAAAGTGGCTACACCCGACTGTGAGGACAAAGACTCCAATGTAGGAGATGAGATTAGCGTCTTCGGTTCGGCCGATGACCTTCATAAGCTCTAAGGTCCACAGAGGAAAAAAGAGTAGGCAGAAACCCGTAACGGCATCCATGAGGCCTGTGCCGTAGTGAAATATTGTGATTAGATTAGAACGGTTCATAACTGTGAATGGATCAGGGCTCGCCACCATCGGAAAGATACCCAAAGCAAGAGTAGTCCACAGAGAGCTCGTATGCTGTATAGGAGGTCTCTTAGAGTATTCGGATAGATCGTGAAGGTAGAATCGTTTGACTCCATGATGCCAGCTGTGAGCATGGCTAAAACATAGATGGCAGTGGCGATGTGCCAGCTATAGAATAAGCGAGATTGCTGAAAAATAGCCCCAGATTTCTCAGGCAGGATTTGCTGAAGAATGAAGATTAAGAAGCTTGTGGTGAAGCCTGCCATTGCAAGGTGAGAGTGCGCAACCAAGGCGTCGGTAAACTTTATTTTATCGAGAATTCCAGGAAGGAAGCCCAGAAGACCATTACAGATGAGAAGAGTTAGCCAAATGAACATAGCGACATGCCATCTGCTCAATGGTTTTCTCCAAGATTGCTTGGAGTAATACAAGGGGAGTAGGAACATCCAGAGCGCGAGACTAGATAAGCATGCAATCTGACCTGAGTGAAAATGGGAATAGGGTAAGGTCGTAGAGTAGATGCCGACTAGAAAGTTGAGTCCGAATATTAGCCAGACGAGTTGGCCAAATTTCTTGGACTTACTCTGAACCTTCAATGCTGGCGGAACTACCAGCATTAAAAACACGACGGAGAGCGTAGAGTTTAGTAAACTCGCACCAGTCGGTCCACCGGTGCTTTCATCAACAACTGGGTATATCGAAGGATCAGACGCTGAATATATTGCAACCGGCACAGTGGCTAGAAAGAGAAGACCTATAGCTCCGATCCATGAGCACTGGCCTCCTTTCCACCATGCTAGTGCGAGTACTGCCCAAATGTAGAAAATAACGCAGGGAAAAATAACGCGTAAGTATCCAGTCCAATCGAGGAATATTTTCCCGCTGGTATGGCCGGAAATCCAGTAGAATCCTCCTATTGCAAGTACTGTAGACCATGCCCAAACACCGACATTGCTCACCTTAGCCAAGCTCGATCGGCTTTTAGGTAGAAGATAAAACAGCCAACTGATCAAAGGAAGTGAAGTCCAACCGTAGAGCTGCCAGTTGAGGTGGAGAGGCATCCAGCGACCATAAGTCCATTCGTTGAAGAGGATTCCCAATTGTGGGAAGATGAGTAGCAACGAAAGGATGACTCCTACTAAGTTTGCCGAGAACATCCAGAATAGAGCATGAGTAGCCCCAAGTAAAACTGGGTCATCATTTTGACTTGGTGTCTTCATTCAATACGTCCATTTTTCATGTGGATGACGCGATCGGTGTTCTGAGCTAACTCTTTATCATGTGTAGCCATAATCATGGTTACCTTCTGTGAGCTTACCAGTCCTCGAAGGAGATCAAAAACTTCCCAGCTAGATTTTTCGTCTAAAGAACCAGTCGGTTCATCTGCAACAATGATCGAGGGTGAATTAATGAGAGCACGACATAAGGCTGTGCGCTGCCTCTCACCTCCTGAGAGATCTTGAATTCTATTTTTTGCCCGATGAGCAATGCCCGTATCCTTAGCCAATTGATAAAAAATCTCTCTAGCTTGTTGCATATTGGTTCCCGCAGCAATAGCCGGAATAAGGCAATTCTCTTCCATTGTGAGGTTGGGAATGAGGTTATGAAGCTGAAAGATGAATCCTATCGTGTGTCGTAGCGCTGAGAGGCGTAGGCTCTCAGTGGAAAGTTCAGCGCCTTCGATCAAAATCGAACCACTATCAGCCGACTCAATACCGGCAATGATATGAAGTAAGCTGGATTTGCCACATCCAGATGGCCCGCAGAGCGAGAGAATCTCACCTTTGGAAACTGTAAGATCGACACCTTTGAGGACTTGAATTTTTCCATTGTC
>CAXMPP010000029.1:0-8206 GCA_964195395.1 uncultured Thermodesulfobacteriota bacterium | reverse complement strand
GACATCTTGAACCAGAATAGGTGGGTGGGTGTTTGTCATATTATTCGAAGCGTAGAGCGTCAGCAGGTTTGATTTTTATAGCATAAAGTGCGGGGTAGAGAGCGCCAGCTAAGCCAGTGATAAAGGACATCGCGATGACTGCCAGAAGCAGACTGAAATCTAGATCAGTATCCACATAGCCTTGGAGAGTTGGTAGAGCCTTAAGGATGTGCAGTAGACCGAGACTAATAAGGGTGCCGATGAATACCCCGAGGAAGGAAAGTAGCAGTGACTCGCCAAAGATGAGCTTCGCTACCTGGCCGCGAGAAAACCCACACACACGCATGATTGCGATTTCACGGATTCGCCCAAATACTGAAAGAGTCATTGTATTCGCAACGCTTAATCCACCCATCAGGAAGGCGATGCCACCTACGAGCCACGATGTAGTTTTAAGGATTTTAAATTGAGAATAGCTTTGGCTAAATTCTTGGTTTTCTTGAGCTAGTAAATTGGGGTAGCTAGCCTTGATGAAGCCTTTCACTTCATCAGCGCGAGTGCTATCGGTGAGTTTAATTGTGGCCACTGAGGCGACTCCTTCTTTATGGAAATAGTTTTGGCAGATTTTCAAGGGCATGAAAACCCCGCCATCCTCGAAGCCGTTTTCAGTCTCAATGATCCCAGCAACTTTAAAAGTTTGATGACCTACTGGAATAGTACTTCCTGGTTTAGCTTTTAGGAAATCCGCTGCTCGTTTTCCCAATAAAACTAATTTCCCATCATCTGTGAAGTCCTCTGGGCTGCCAGCTAACCACGTGGCTTTAGATAGCCTCGATGAGTTAGCGAGAATTCCAAAACACGTAACTACAGGATTATCTGGGCTGGAAACGATGCCAAACAGTGCAGGCTCTATTTCAGCCACGGCTTCATGCTCGCCAATTTCATCGATGGTATCGAGCGGCACATTACTAAAAAAAAGGTCTGAAACATTCTTTTCAAAAACAATCATTTCACTGTCGCTACTAAGAATGCGATCAAACATCCGCACAGCTACGTGCAGTATGGTAACGACACAAAGCATGGCAACAACACCGAAGGTAATGCCCGCAACTCCGATTAGAGTGCGTACTATATGGCGTCTCAAGTTGAGCAACGCTAAATTTAAAAAAGGCATAAATTTTAGAGGTCTCCAGAGATGGGTATTCCATTCTTGTTAATCAGATCAGGTCCAACCGTAATGCGGAGTTGGGAAAGAAAATCCCATTGAGTATCGAGAGCTTCGAGTTCATCCTGAATAGAGTCACCTTCTTTAACGAAGGTGGCCAACTTTTGAGCAGCTGCCGGAACTCCATCACACACCACTAGGTTTGGCCTACAGAGTGAGCGGTCACGGTCTGTTGTCTTACCAGATTCATTTTCTTCTAGGAAAACGTCCTTAAAGTCATCGGCGATTTGGTAGCCCAGACCTCGCGCGCTGGATAGTCTACTGAGTAATTGCACTGTCGACTCTCGTTGATCAGCAATCAATGCTGGCAAACACAGCGCCAGCCTAAGAAGTGTCACAGTTTTCCCCGAAGATATCTGAAGAATCTTGTCTGATGAATTGTCTTCAGGTCCGAAGGCTAGATCTCTACTTTGACCACTGAGTATTCCAGAGGTGCCCAAGCAGCTTTCGACAAAACCTGAAACGGATAGAACTGACGCCTCAGAGAGAGAAGCTGTTTCAGCCCAGATCAATTGATAAGCTTTATTGATAAAGGCTAAGGCTGTTAGCATTGCGGTAGCTTCACCGTAAAGGATGTGAACACAGTTAGATCCGCGGCGTGTATCAGCATCGTCCATGCAGGAAAGGTCATCAAATATCAGTGATGCTGTATGGAAGTATTCAACAGCGATTGCGATATTAGTACAGCTATTGAAGCTGAGCCCGGAGAGCGAACCCACCTTCCAGGCCATACGGCAGCGGATAAAACTACCTGGGTTGGAGGTGACATGGCGTATGGCTTTTGCTAACCGAGGTTCCGTTTGTGGAGTTGGCTCGATCAATGCTTTAAACTCTAAAATAATATCTAGATTAAGCGTGTTTTGACGCTCGTGAGAGGGAAGTTTATTTGGTTGGTTCATAGCGAGTTCTACTTTATTTCACCTTTAAGTGAGAAATTGATGACAATGTTAGGCTTCACTGTTGCAATCAACGCTATGCGAATGATTGGAAGGTTGAAATCTGTCGTTTTCAAGCCGGCCTGACCAGTTATCGTAACCGACTTTCCTTTTTTTGTGATCGAGATAGGGAAGACAATTTGTTTTGAAATTCCGTGAACCTTGATCGTTCCCACAGCGTAGGTTTGTTTTTTGCCAAGAACGGTTTTTTCAAAGGTTTTACTCAGAGTGAACTCACCAGATGGATGCGTCCCAGTTTCTAACCAAGTTAGCATTTTTTTGTTCCTCTTAGCCTCTTTGGTATCAAGGTCTGAAAATTTCCAAGTAACTTTGACTGAACTTGGTTTTAACGTAGATGGGTCACCTTTGATCGTGGCTTGGTAGTCGCTTAGTGTTCCCGTGAACCCGCCTCCAGTCGCCTTAGCTTTCACCGTGATGCTACTCGTTGTTTTATCTACATGAAAGGTGGCCGCGCTTCCTATGTTAGAAAATAGAGTTCCGACTAGTCCGATGATTATCGGTAATGTTTTTCTCATGTGATTAGGTATAGAGCTCTTAAATTAGAATTTAATGAGATTTGAGTTTTTCTTTCTCATTGGATTTTCATGTTGAGTCTTTAATGGTGGGTGCTCACCCATATGAGAGTTCTACTAGCCGAAGATTACAGTTCGTTACGTAAAAGTATTGTTGAATGCCTTTCAGAAGAAGGTTTTGCTGTCGACTCTACGGCTTCAGGTGAAGAAGCACTTTGGTATGTGGAGAGCCATGAGTATGATGTTGTCATTCTAGATATCATGCTTCCTGAAAGGAGCGGGCTAGAAGTTCTAAAGAAATACCGAGAGAGCGGAAGCAACGTTCCAGTTATTCTTATCAGTGCGCGTGATACTGTGAATCAACGGATTGAGGGACTAGAGATGGGGGCTGACGATTACCTAATCAAACCTTTCGCATTGGCGGAGCTTGTGGCCAGGGTGCGAGCTCAGGTTCGTAGACGGCATGAGTTGAAACCTCCAAAAGTTACATTAGGAGATATTGTCATCGATTTACCCACGAAATCAGTCTTCCGTGACGGGGCTGAAGTTCACTTAACGAGGAAAGAATACAGACTGCTAGAGTGTCTTGTCGCTAAGAGAGGTGAGGTCGTCTCTAGAGAATATATTTATCAACATGCTTATGATGACTATGAAGGTGGATCGAGTAACATTGTGGACGTGTATATCGGATACCTACGAAAAAAGTTGAATGCTAACGGTCTTCCAAATGTAATCGTTACAAAGCGAGGTCACGGATACTTCATTCTTGATAAGTAGATTTTTATGAAAAGGCCATCTATTCGAAAGCGACTGCTAGTCTGGACTATGGCGGTCACAAGCATAGTATTACTCGTTACAGGAGTTCTGCTTTATAACTACTTCAAGCGGACTTTCTATGGTCAGTATGACAAACTACTCAACGAGGCTGCCACTGTAGCTATGATCGAGGTCGAAGTCGAAGACTCGAAAGTGCATCATGAGTGGAAAGAATCCTTAGAGGAACAATCGTGGACAAATGATGAAACATTCATTCAGGTATGGGACTTCAATTCTAGGGAGACTGTAAAGTCGAAGGCTCTAGGTCAATTTGATCTGCAAGCGAATTACGGTGAAGTCGGAGAACGTGTTTTCTACAACATCACATTACCCAATGGTGAGACTGGTAGAGCAGTAGGAATTCTAATGTTGCCTAGACTAGAGAATGAAGGAGGTAATGATGGATTCATTGTGAGCGACCACCCTCAGATTTTTGTGTGGGCCGAAAGCCTTGAAGAACTAGAAAGTGTTTTGAGTCACGCGTGCTGGACTTTTGTTGGAGGAGGCTTGTTTATATTGGCCTTATTGTGGGGCGCTATATCAGTCATTATCGGTTTTTCAGCACGACCAGTCTTGAATGTAATGAATGAAATCATTAATCGCGAAGGCAGCGAAATTGGCAGTGAACTATCCATACCAAATAGTTTGCCATCTGAAATCGCTGGGTTGGCAAAGAGGTTCAATGGGCTTCTATTGAAAATTGACGAATTCCGTCAGAAGGATCGCGATTTTTTTCTCAACATAGCGCATGAGATTAGAACTCCCCTAGCTGGAGTTCATGCGATTAACGAGCAAGCCCTACGTAAACCAAGAGAGCAGGAAGACTATCGTCGACGATTTGAGGAGGCCTTCGCCGAGACTAGGGCGCTTAATACCTTAGTAACCCGTCTAATGAGGTTTGGCCAAATTAGGAGATCAGAGAACGTTCTGGAGTTAGAAACCGTAGATTGTCACGCTCTGTTGCAGAGAGTCTGGCTAGCATTTCAGCAACGTGCATATGAGCGTTCAATAGGAATTCAATGGCAACTTTGTGAGGATGCTCATATTTCAACTGATATTGGGCTACTAAAAGTGATTGTAAGTAACTTGATAGAAAACGCGATAAACTATGCAACAGAAGAGAGCATTGTTCACATCAAAACGAGTTGCCACGATAACAGTGTCTCTATATCGATAGAAAACTCGATAACTCACCTGGATCTAGAAGACGGCGAGGAGTCTAAGTTTTTTGAATCATTCTACCGTGCTGATAAAGCCCGGGATCAAGAGGGGAATCATGCAGGCCTAGGGCTCAGTTTTAGTTTGGAAATTGCCAAGGCTTTGGGGGGGGATATCTCAGTGTCTCATCCAGACTCAGATAGTCTGATCTTTGAAATAGTGATTCCCAATCGGACTATTGCCCAATAAAAGCTTCAAATGCGGCGGAGACATCAGCAGCGTCATTTTTTTCTGATAATTCCAAAGATAGAGACTTATTTAATAGTTCAGCGCTAAGCCTTTCAATTTCAGACATGAGTTCTGCGCTGGGTGAACCGAGGGCTAGGCTTCTCTTTCTCTCGTTAGTGGCTTTGAAGCGAATCGTCAGGTTGTCGATCTGGCTAACAGCTATGGCTGAATCTCCAATTTCCTCAAATTGGTCGAGACTGACCAGTACTTTATTAATGAGGGAAATTTGATCTTTAGCCACATCATCGTGGGTGTCCGGGCCGAAGAATAAACTATAAATGAGAACTCCCAAAATTAATCCAATAAGCGCGAATACTATTTTCTTCATCATTTAGCTTTAGCCCAGAGAACATGAGAAATGGATGAGATTGAAACATTTTTAACTTAAGAGCATCTGACATCTCCGGCAACACCCGGCGGACGATGATGAGTTGAAATTTACGGTGTTACGCCTAGAGATCCTCAGAGAAATGCAGGTTTACTACTATGATCTAGAGAGCTAAGAGTCGTTGGTCGAAAAGTGAAGCTTGAGAATTAGCTATGTCCGCGGAACTAAACTCCTAGCATAGATCAAAGCGACTACACCTACAAACTCAGATTCTATGACATCTTTCGTCTTTACGGAGGTTGAGCTTTGGTTAGGGTGTTTTTGCCTCAACGATTGTTTGGGAGAATGCGTATGGGAAATAGGTCTGAGATTAAGAAAATTGATACATTGCAGAGTGTGGAGCTTGGTGATGGGGTCGAGATTCTTCTGCGTGTCGCAGGTCCATTTGTGCGCTCGATGGCGTTGATTATCGATTATCTCATCATTCTTGGAATCTTGATTGTGTTAGGAATTGCCACCAGTTTTATCGGTTTTGGTACAAATGAGAATATAGCCAATGGCATCATGATGATTTCGCTGTTTCTTTTATCCTGGGGGTATTTTGCCTTTTTCGAAGGAGGAAAGCGCTCAGCAACACCTGGTAAGCGATCGATGGGTATTCGTGTGATCGACCGCTCAGGTAATGCCGCTACAAGAGGCCAAGTATTTGTGCGTAATATCCTGCGATACGTGGATATGTTGCCAGGGATACCGACTGGAGCTGCTGGCATTTTTATTGGCGGCTATGGTGTGGGGCTAACCACTTGTTTGCTCTCAAAAAAATTTCAACGCGTCGGTGATCTCGTCGCCAACACTGTGGTAGTGTACGCCAAGCCAGTAGACCATCTGAAGGCGTCCATACCTCCAGCCTTGAAGAAGTTAGTGCCACCTGTTGCTCTCACACGTGAGGAGCAGGCTGCGATCGTTTCGTTCCGTGAACGTGCCGGACTATGGTCCGAGGCCAGACGCGTCGAGCTAGCCGACCACGCAGCTGCAATCACCAATGCGCAAGGGCAACTGGGTAAAACTAGATTGTTAGAAATGGCTCATTGGCTCACTGAGGGGAAATAAACTGGGATGAATGCAAATCAATTTGAGGCCAAGAATGCCGAGAAGTGGCGACGCTATGATGCCAGTATGCAGTCTTTGGAAAAAGGCAAAGCAGACTACCAGACAGATGTGGCCGAAATCCCTAAAATGGTACGCGAGCGCTGTGTGGAGCTCTCGATCGCTCGGCACCGCATGTATGGGGAATCTATGTGCGAGTATCTCAACCAGCAGGTTATCCGAGGTCACAAGATGGTGGCTCGCAGCTCCTCCAGTTTTGTTGAGTCAGTAATGAACTTCCTAGCAGTAGGGTTCCCTCAGGCGATTCGTCGTGAGTGGAAACTTTTTGTGCTTTGTTGGGCATTCTTCTTGATCCCGGCAATCGGTATGTGGGCCTCTATCTATTACGACCTCGATTGGGTGCGCAGCATTTTAGGTAGTGACGGGATGGCTGGAATGGATGCTATGTACGGCAAGGGCGATGATAATGTAGTTGAGAATTTCCGAGGTGAAACGGGGGCAGACTTTATGATGTTTGCCCATTACATCCACAATAACATTGGCATCGATTTTCAAATCATTGCTGGTGGTGCACTCGCTGGTGTGGGGAGTTTGTTTATCCTCTTGATGAATGGTCTCGGTATTGGTGGGTCGATGGCTTACGTGATCGAGTACGGTGACCCAGTGAAGTTTTTCACCTTTGTCTCTGGCCACGCGTCCTATGAACTTACAGGTATGGTGGTCGCTGGGATGGCAGGGATGCGTATAGGCTTAGGGATTCTGAATCCAGGTAGAATGACTCGTGGACGAGCATTGTTAGAAAGTGGCAAGCGCGGACTCCCATTGATATTTGGAGCCTTTTTTCTGACTTTCATCGCTGCCTGTGTTGAGGGGTTTTGGTCAGCACATGCCTTTGCTCCGAGTTTGAAATACGGAGTCGGCTTCGCTGGTTGGATCGCCATCGCTGTTTACTTTATTTTTGCAGGGAGGGGTAAACGTGAAGCTTGAGAAAGTAACAGCTGAGATCCGCCCTCGTGGCCGTTGGGAATCGATTGATCTCGGGTGTGCCTTGGTGCGTGAAAACTACGGCAAGGTTATGAATGCTTGGTTCATCACTGTGGTGCCACTTTGGTTTTGTATTATAGCCCTGAGCCAGTTTTGGCCGTGGGCTGAAGGCCGACCGTGGATTGCTGGGTTTCTGTGTATTTGGATTTTGCCTATCTGTGACCGTATTCCACTTTTCGTACTGAGCCGCCGGCTTTTTGGTGAGGACTCGACGACCAAGGAGCTTTTGAAAGCGTTACCATCGATGTTTTTTAGGCGCTTTTTCGTCACTTTCTTAATGGGACCTTTGAACCTAGCCAGAGGTTTATCCCAACCCGTGATGGAGCTAGAGGGGCTAAAGGGGAAGGCATACAACCAGCGGGTCGGTTTGCTCTCTAGAAATGGTGGAGAAGGTGCCAGTCAGGCTGCTCTGGTTTCTCTCGTGCTCGTGTTAGCCTCGATGTTCTCTATGCTCTTCGTCTTCACTAGTGTTGTGAGCTTGTTCGGGGACTCCATTGTGATCGAGGAATTTTGGATCGACCACGTGCTGGATAGCGAAGCTTCCTTCATGCCTGCGCCCTACGTCTGGATTATGCTTGGCTTGATGCTTTCCGCGGTGACCCTGATAGAACCATTTTATGTGGGGGCTGGTTTTGCTATGTATATCAATAGCCGCACGATCACTGAAGGCTGGGATATCGAGCTAGCATTCAAGCGGATGAGCGAAAGAGTCAGCTCAGTCCTCCAGAGTACAGGCAAATCCTTACTCATCACATTCGCGGCATTTCTGTGTTTCTCGCTCAGCCAGGCATCA
>CAXMPP010000028.1:9071-17628 GCA_964195395.1 uncultured Thermodesulfobacteriota bacterium | reverse complement strand
TCACTCCTGGCCAAGCCTACGAAGAGGCGGACAACGGCAATCGCTCACAGGTCCACTGGGACATGGTTTCTATCCAACGTAAAGAATGGGGTGGCGGCGAAATCTACTTCGACGGAAAACTCATTCGTAAAGACGGAATCTTCCTGCCGAAGTCGCTGGAGAAATTGAATTTCTAAGAGTGGGGGAGCTTCTGGACTGCGCGTGGCTTGACACCGCTCTGTGGCAGGCTCGACTAGTCAGATGACTAGCCTGCACGATGGAGCGATCGGACCGCGAAAAATCCGAAAGCCATTACGACGAAACGGTTTTACCACAGATTTAGCAGATTGCTGTTGCTGTGCTAGTTGAGAGTTTTCAAGCCAAACGGGCTTTCGGAACTCAGCCCCAGGTTGTCTACGTAGAAGGCTACCTGGGGACATGGATTTATTCCGGAGAACAACGCTGAAGGCGTTGCGGACGGGTGACACCTCCTAACACTAGCTCCACAACTCCTTCAGAGTTGTCTACCTTATCTGGCATAATCCCAGCGTAGCGACTACGTCCCAACACTGGGCTGAGTTCCACAAGCCCGTTGGGCTACACGCCAATCCTTCACGACGCTGACGCCGAAAATATTGTGGAAAATATTGTTGTCTAAATCTGTTGTTGGATTGATCCGAATTCGCGATTTAAACTGAAGCGAGTGGATTGACTTCCTTTTCTATAGAAGCGCCTTTTTTTGCCTTAGCTACTCGGAGCTGGTAGGCTGTTTGCAGACGAAGCCAAAACCCTTCGCTGCTGCCAAAATAGCGTGAGAGCCGAAGGTCATATTCCGCCGAGCATGAGCGCTTTCCGTGTTTCATTTCTGAGAGGTGCGGGGCGGAAATGCCGAGTGCTTTAGCGAGTTCTTTCTTGGTGAGAGGATTCCCTTCTAGAACATCACGGAGGGTTTCGGCAAAGGAATTTGGAATAGTTTTCATGGTTAGTGGTAGTCTGTGATTTCTACGTTCTGAGCTCCTTCGTTCCAGTTGAAACAAACTCGCCATTGTTTGTTGATCCGAATCGAATATTGGCCAGCTCGGTTGTGGCTGAGAGCTTCTAAATGGTTTGATGGAGGAATGCGCAGGTCATCGAGGCTGAATGCCGCTTCTAATTGATCGAGTTTCACGATGGCTCGGGAAACTATACGTGAATCAAACTTGCGCGTTTTTTGCCCACTGTAGAGCTTCTTAGTCTCTTTGCAACGGAAGCTCTTGATCATCAAGAGAATGTATTCTCATATTTGAGAATAGTCAAGAGACGTTCTCATATTTGATAATTATCAAGAATCGACAAGAGATAATACATCGAGCCAAGTTTGAATGTTTATTGGAATGATGAGAGTGATGTAGAGTCCGTAGAGGCAGAGCGCAGAGCGCAGATGCGAGGGTATAGCCGACTTTCTGTTTGATATTGGTAGACGCTATGAGCTTGGCCTTCAGCCAAGTGGATCTTGATGGTGAGAAAACCTAGGGTGACGCTTTGCTCTACCCTAGGCTGGTATGACTTTCGTCTTTGGCGAAAGTGCGCTTGCCATTTACCTACTGCTACACTCCTGTATAAGAGCATTTTTTGCGAAGGTGGCGCTCTATTATTAGAGGTTAGAAGGTAGTGGGCTGAGCTCCACAGGCCCGTTGGGCTACTCCTACGGTTCATTGACAACGCCCAAAATCGAACCATCAGTCAGTTAGTCAACGACTCTCAATCGTCAGAGGGATCTGAGGAATCAGTCTCGATGTTAGGTTTTTCCGATTTATTGCGAGCGCGGAAGCAATACACTGCGCCTGTGACTAGCCCAATTACTAGTAGAATTAGGCACAGCAAATTAATTATTTGAAATATGAAGGGGTAAAACATGAGGTGAATTCTTAATAGAAAAGTTATTTCGAGTCGCTTTACTCGATGACTATAAATTTCAACTACAGCTTATCATCGGGAGGGTCGATTTCGATATTTGGTTTGTCTGATTTATTTCTGAAGGCGAGTACGCATCCAACCACGAGGGCGGCAAGGATGAGTAGGGCTATGGGTAATGCAAAGATGGCCGTCATGGGATTTATTTATAATTTTGAGAAGTTTTTTTAGCACCGGTGTTTCGGAGGAACGGTCTCTGTCCGAGGTTAGCGACGCTCCAATGATCAATTAGAAATGTCTCCGAATCTGGTGCGCGGCTGCACATCGTTCCTATTGTCACTTGCTTGCTACCATTCGTGCGATTGGTGAGATTCGTGGTAGAGACGCTTCGTCGTACTGGCTTTGGGGGGCGCATTATTTGTTACTCCGTTGGAGGAATTTTTGGAACTTGAGGGCTGATTCGGCATCCATTTCTGGGAGGGGGGCTTTGCTGCGTCTGCTCTGTTGGAGGACGCTTAGGGTGCTGGGGTTGAGCGCGTCTTCATTTGCATTCCTGTTAGCTGTGATGGTGGCTTCTGGGTCGAGCCTGTCAAATGGGTGGCTGGAGTAGCCAGACTGCGGGGAGAAGCCATCGGTCTCGCGCATTTCTAAGTGGAGGTGAGCGAGGTAGCGTCCGCCAGCGGTGCCCACGCTGCCGATTCGAGCACCACGTCCGATGTGGGACTGGAGGGCGACTTCGATGGAGTTGAGGTGAGCGTACATGCTGTGGAGTTTGCGGCCGTCGGGGAGACGGTGGGCGAGGATGAGGGTTTTCCCCCATCCTTCTGATGGAGTGCCTGCGTAGACGACGAGGCCGTTGGCTACTGCGTAGACTGCGTCGCCGAAGTCAGAGTCCTGGCCACCTATCCCATTGATGTCATCGCCAGTGTGGTTTCCGCCGCGTGTGGCATTGGCTTCCATAAAGCCTTGGGCATTGTAAGTTAGAACTGCGTGCTCAGACCCCATAGCGGCATCGAAGCGAGGGGATCTGGGAATGAGAGCGGCCTCGAAGGGCGAATGGAGCTGCATTCTCGGGTCGAACTTTTGCACGACCGAAGGTTCATTTAAGTCGAGAGGAATACCGTAGGGGGCGTCAGATTTTTGCCAGGTGTCGAGGCTCTGGACGGGAGTCTCCGGGACATAGTGGGTGGTCATCATGAGATAACCAACATAGAAAAAGAGTCCGAAAAAAAGTGCTGGGACGAGACGGGATAGGACAATGGGCATGGAAAATTGCTGAATACTGATTGGGGAATTAGAAATCTAGGTAGATTTCTGTGCGGCGGTTGGCGCGTCGTCCGTCTGGGTTGTCGGATCCATCTTTGAGAGTATTAGCGACCCTTGGGTGCTGGGAGCCGTGGGATTCGGTGATGACCTGCTCAGGACTCACGCCATGGGTGGCGAAGTAACCTTTGACGGATTGCGCGCGCTTGGCTGAAAGATTTGCGTTGTATTCTTTACTGCCCTTGGCGTCGGTGTGGCCTGAGATGGTGATTGTCTTGTTAGGATCAAGCTTGAGAAGGCGAGTGACGATGCTGAGCTGCTTTTGGGTGCGTGGTGTGAGTCCCTCGGAGTCGAACTCAAAGTAGATGACTAGCGTGTCACCACCATGCGGGTTCTTAAGTAGCGGGCTGTAGTAGATGTCACCACCTGAGACGCGTTTGGCGTAGTCGCCGAGTAGTTTGTCGAGGTTGATTTCATAGACGCTCCATGAATCGCTCTTTTTTTGACGCTGGGTAATGAGAGAGAACTGGGCGGCTTTTTCTCCGTCACTAGAAACAACATTGGCGTAAAACCCGGCGGCAGTGTCGCGCATGAAGAGAGCGCGGAGTGGCTTTTCCTTGTCGATTGTGTAGGCTGCTTCTTCAAAAATAATACACATGCCAGCGAGCTTTGCGTCGCTGATGTTAGAGGTGTCAACCATTGCTTTAGCATTTTTGAAATCCTGCTTGAGCAACCGGCTAAGGAATGTATGGGTGTAGTTGAGCGCGTCAGTGTTCACGTTAGGAAGTGATTCACCATCAGAGGGATTATCCATGGGGAGGGTGACTTTATCGACCTTCCATTTGCCCCTGTCATTGCGTTTGACATCGAGAAGAATAGGCGCGCTGTCTTGGAGGTTGATTGCCCAGCGTGCTAGCTTGTTAGCCTTGAGATCGCCAATCTTTTCAAACGGGTTTTCTGGGTTGATTCTTATCCCTTGCTCGGCCACTAGTTTTCGCAGCATGGCAGCTTGCTCTGTTGTCAGTGACTGCTTTCCAATGAGGCGAATGATGGCCTCGGCGTCAGCTTCATTTGTTGCTTGTTGCATGATCTCGACAATCTTTGCCATGTAGTCCTCGGGATTACTGAAGTCGAGTGTCATGCCCATGTCTACAGCTATTTCCTCAGCCGTTTGTGGCGGCAGTGGCTCGGTGTCCGGAATCTGTTCGGTACTTGTCTCTACTGGTGTCTGAGCGGGTGTTGTTTTACTGGTCGTGGGCGTTGGAGCCTCAGCAGGCTTCTTATTGCAGCTGATGACGACGAGGCTCAGGCTGAGAACGGAAATGGGAAAGTACGGCTTCACAGCTCAATAGTACGGGAAGTAGGGTGGATGTCACAGCTCTTTTCTCATAAAGCACTGCTTGCACTCTCGTGGGTGAATGCGTATCGATGGGGCATGTTCAATATCGTGATGGTTCATCCTGAAATCCCGCACAACACGGGTGCTGCGGGGCGCTTGGCTCTGGCTACTGGGGCTCGGCTCCATTTGGTGGAGCCGCTGGGGTTCGATATCGATGAAAAGACGGTGAAGCGTGCTGGGCTGGATTATTGGAAGGATGTCGATCTGGTAATATGGGAGAGCTGGGACGCGTTCTACGCATCGGTGGTGGATACCACTCGGATGTTTTTACTCACGACAAAGGCCAGCAAGAACCACTGGGATGCCGATTTTAAAGATGGCGATTACTTGTTATTCGGCAGAGAGACCAAAGGTCTAGATGAAGCTCTGATAGAGACCCATCCCGACACAGCCATTAAGATTCCGATGGTAGAAGGAAGTACCCGCAGCCTCAACCTAGCGACGGCTGTAGCGATTGTGCTCTACGAAGGAATGCGCCAAACGAGTATGAGCAGCAGTTCTTAAAAAAGCTCATAGACTGTGGAAATACCTTCGAACCGTGAAATACGAAGAAAGTAATTTGTTTTCATGAAATATGGGTCCGTTAGGTAACGGCGGAGTCACTACTCGGTGGCAGCCTTCGTCTCGGCATGTTTCTGTATCTTAGATCCGATCAATGCTCCGAAGAGAAGAATCCCGTAGATGACTGCGGTGGTGGCCAACTGGCCTGGTCCATGCGTTAGTTTGAAGCCCAGAATGAGTACACCGGCCACGAAGAGGCTGATCATGGCAATGAGCGTAAGAATCACGTGCGATCCCGTCTCCCTGCGTTTCTTGAAGTTAGCAAAAGCCATGAGGAACGAGACAATGATGAAAGTGACGCTGCCGAACTCCAAGATGACCTGCAAGCCACCACAGAGTACCAGCAGGAAAGCGAGCACAAACATGGTCCAGATAGCATTGCGCGGGATATGACCTTTGATGCGCAAACGTAGCGCTTTGGGGAAATAACCATCATCGGCGATAACGGCCATCAAACGTGAGGCTCCAAAGAGAGTGCCACTGATGGCGCTTGAGGTGGCGAGCAAGGCACTGGAGAGCACCGCGAAGTAGCCGAGCTTGCCCAAAACCCTTTCTGATCCAGCCGCCAGCGCGTACTCCTTGCCCGCAATGATATCGGCCTTGGGAATGGTAGCCAGCGCGCCTATGGCTAGGACTACATAGAGGATTGTGGCGACTGCTATGGCACCATAGATAGCTCGTGGGATGTTACGTTCCGGCGCGTCGACTTCGTGGTAGGCATGAATGACAAGTTGGAATCCTTCATATGCCACGAAGGTTACAGCGGCGATCATCAGGATACTGGCCCACGAGCTGTGGGTTTCAATCAAAGGAAGAGCCTGTTGGATATCACCTTTCCAGGTGAGTAATGCCGAAATGATAATCAGCAGGATGATCTTGGTGTAGACCATGATATCCTCCAGTTCGCCCATGCCTTTGACACTGATCAAATTGACGGTAGCGAAGAACAGGATTATCAAACCAGCCACCAGCTGATGAAGCCAGGGGTAGTCAGCAAGAGAAAATGCAGTGCAGAAGTAGGACGAGAAGGTAAACGCATACAGGGCCAGCGTGCTGATATAGCCGAAATCGACCAGCCAGCCGATGGCCGCAGCGGCGAAACGGGAATGGGGAAAGGTCTTTTTGAAAAAGGAATAAGTGGCCCCTTCATCTTTATATAACAAGGCCAGCTTCACATAGGAGTATGCCGCGCATAGAGCGAGCAGGCCGCCGATCAAGATAGCCACTGGTGCAGCATTACCGATAGCCTCAACCGATAGGCCAAGGATAGCAAAGATCCCACCGCCAACCATGCCCCCTAAGGCAATAGCGATAAGCTCCGTCACTCCGAGCGGACTCTTTAGTGGCCTAATGAGACTCTTATTCATGTTTTAAGGCTCTAGAGAGCATTGGTGAATTCATTACTGGCATTGGGGTAAAGCCAGCCGCTCACGGACTCTCGGTGCGCGTTGTATTTTTTGGTTAGGTTTGAAATGTTCATAATCGGTTAGCGTCCCAGTGGGGCAGCATTTGGTTCTGCAAGTTTACTTCTTGGGGGTAGACATGAGCAGTAGACTTCCAGCAAGCATACAGAACCCTGGGATTAGTATTAGTTTATGGTGTCTATTTAGATCTAGGCTGAGTTCACGCATAGCGGACACAGCGTCATTGCGCGTGATCGAGTCTCCCTCTGGTAGATTTTGAGAATGCCAAATCCACCTCTGATGTTGATATGAGGTAAAACTCGTTCTGGTAAAAAGAAGTGAGATTGAGCCAACTATTACCAATATAATACCGAGACGATGTTTCATTTAGTAGAACGTAGAGCTCACTCGATCGCGACCCGATTTGTGAACTTTGAATTATTGGATAAGGTTTGAATGTAATGAACAGCGAGCGCAATTCAAGCGCGCATAAGCGATTGGGTGAAGCATCTCGTTCGTCTCAATCATCTCTTGTGAAGAATACGTTCTACAGCACCACGCCACTCGCTAGAACTCAGATCCGGGCCATGTCCGCTCTTATCCGAAATATTGAGCTGGTGATCAAGAGCTCTGGCCCATTCCTCTGAGCCGACATCTGGACCATGGCCCTGGCCATCGTCTACGGCATGAATTCCATCTGCCCATAGAGCCCATGCATTCCATGTCTTTGGTGCCACACTCCCAGTTGCGACTGGTAAGGCTGGTTTGTTAGGGTCGTTGGCCTTGGTTGCTATTGGACGTGATTTTATATCCTCCTGTATAGGCGGATGGCAGGAGGTGAGAATAAAGGTGAAAGCGCTTACGCTAATGAGTATTACTTTCATGTTGATGTGTTATTTCAACTATAGACTAACAACCAGAAATTAGCCGCACTTCACTCGTAATTCATGAGTGAAATGTCGGCTAGAGTTGGTGCTTGTTAGACTTCTTAGTAGGCGCCTTGGGAATAGGTCAGCTCGTAGCTGTGAGTATAGATCTCGAAGACCAGACCAAATGGGTCTTCGACGTAAACCATCTTGTAAGGTTTTTCATTGGGGTAGTATTCCCTGATCGGCATACGCTGTTTGCCACCATTGGCGACGATCTTCGCCACCAACTCTTCAATATTAGGGTCCTGCACACAGAAGTGGAATGTTCCGGATTTCCAATACTCGAAGTCTTTTGGCTTTTCGTTGTTTTTGAATTCAAACATTTCAATTCCGATTTTGTCACCAGTGGAAACGTGGGCAATTTTAAATGATCCCCAGCCTTTTCCGAAAACATCAATGCACATTTGGCCAATCGCTGTTTCCGACTCTTCCTTGACCACAGTGGGTTTCATGATCGTGTACCAGCCCATGACCTCGGCATAGAATTTGACGGCGGCATCTAGATCGGGGACGGATATTCCGATGTGAGAGAATGTTTTTGGGTAGGTATTCATGGTTTCTTTTTTTTGGTTGATGTTAGGTGATGCTTTCTTCTGCTCGGCAGCAGTGCTAGACGTCTGGCCTAGGATGACACTGGCGGCACCGGCGGAGATCGACTGGATGACACCACGTCGCGTGACATTGTTTGGGTTTGGATTCATTGAGGTGGGATTGATTACTGGGGTTTTTTCTTTTCTAACCCGGTTTGCACGGCGGCGCTGCGCCTCAGGTGGCTAGCCGCTGGTGTCCACGTGATTGTTAGATATGTGGTTTCGCACAACTCTATTGGTATCAGTTCTGTGAAATACTGAATAGAGAAAACTGTAGATTCTGGTTGTCTTTCGTATTCGTGTGGAACGTCACGGGGTGGCTGTAACGGTTTTTCTCTACGTAGGAATGCGGCAGATTGGGAATGAGTGGACCTATATCTGAGTATTTTGTGTAATATTTTATCTGGCCTGCGTATTAGTATTTTTATGAATACTCTATCCGCAGCTCTGGTCGGTGGTGTGCTGGCATTGGCATCGATGGTGCTGTCAGCCCACGCCGCTAAAAAACCTAACATCATTTGGATCTTTTCTGATGATCAT
>CAXMPP010000028.1:0-9061 GCA_964195395.1 uncultured Thermodesulfobacteriota bacterium | reverse complement strand
CAA
Organism: uncultured Thermodesulfobacteriota bacterium; assembly: GCA_964195395.1. Classification (GTDB taxonomy): domain Bacteria; phylum Verrucomicrobiota; class Verrucomicrobiia; order Verrucomicrobiales; family Akkermansiaceae; genus Rubritalea. The sequence continues at coordinate 9,058 of CAXMPP010000028.1, read as the reverse complement.
TATGACGCCGAATATTGACCGGATTGCGAAGGAGGGGATGCGATTTGACCGTTGTTATGTTTCTAACTCGATTTGCGCTCCGTCGCGCGCGGTCTTGTTGACTGGCAAGCATAGCCACCTGAATGGGAAGATCGATAACAGCGGGCCATACAATCATGACCAGTCGAGCTTTGCTAAGGTCCTCCAGAAAAATGGCTACCAGACTGCGATGATTGGTAAAATCCATCTCAGTGGCGCGATGCAGGGGTTTGATTACTGGGATGTTCTTCCCGGTCAAGGCGCCTACAATAACCCAGATTTCATATCAGCTAAGGGGAAGGAAAAAAATAAAGGGTACGTCAGTGATGTGATCACCGACAAGACATTGAACTGGCTCAAAGGGCAGCGCGATAAGGAAAAGCCATTTATGCTGATGATGCACCACAAGGCGCCGCATCGCAATTGGACCCCGGCCCAGCGGCACATGAAAAAATATGAAGACATAACCATTCCTGAGCCGGACAGTTTATTTGACGACTACAAGGGGCGTGGTTCGGCGGCTCGCGATCAGGACATGTCGATTGATAAGACGATGGGACTGAAATACGACCTCAAGGTGGGTCGCGGCGGACAGTTTGCTGAACGCACCAAGAAATTCAATGCGGCCAAGTTAGAAGGCAAGGCGCTGGTGGAGTGGAAGTATCAGCTCTACATGAAGGACTACCTTCGCTGTATCTGGGCTGTGGATGAGAGTGTCGGTAAAGTATTAGATTATCTAGAGGAGTCAGGCTTAGGCGAGAACACGATTGTTATGTATTGCTCTGATCAAGGGTTTTACATGGGAGAGCATGGTTGGTTTGATAAGAGATTTATGTATGAGGAGTCGTTCCGAACTCCTTTGTTAGTAAAGTGGCCAGGTACGGTGAAACCCGGATCAGTGAACAGTGACCTCACTCAGAATATCGATTTTGCTGAGACTTTTCTCGATATGGCAGGCGTCGAGGCACCCGAAGAAATGCAGGGTGAGAGCTTGATTCCATTGATGAAGGGTAAGACTCCAGCGGACTGGAGAAAGTCACTGTACTACCATTATTATGAATACCCAGCCGTACATAGTGTGAAGAGGCACGAAGGAGTCTCTGAGAAACGCTTTAAACTCATTCGCTTCTACGGCCAGGATGTACCTAATGGAGAGGAATGGGAACTCTATGATCTGGAGAAGGATCCATCAGAAATGCAAAACCAGTATAGCAACCCCGAGTACGCCCCAGAAGTGAAACGACTAAAAGTCGAACTCCAGCGCCTACGGAGCTACTACAAAGTTCCCGAAGAAAACTGATAGTCGCTGCGCTCCAATTAGGAGTTAGGTATGAATCTCAAGGCACGATGAAGCCCAGCCACGTTCGTCAAGCCGAACCAGCCGCAGAGCGGTGTCAAGCCACGCGCAGTCCAGATGATCCACCTCATTCGTGTGATTTGTGTGATTGGTGGTAGAAATCGTTTCATCTTCCGAGCCGCTCTAACCTTTCGTTTTTTCGCGGTATAAAACTTGATTCGAAGCTACGGCTGCACCAGCAGGCTGCTCTTGGCGGGGAGCCAGCAGGACTTGCCGTTGAGCAGGCGGGCGTGGTACCAATCTCCACGGGATTCGAGGATGGTGAATTCTGTGCCGGCGTGGAGGGGGGAGGTGAATGCGTTGTCGTAGATGTAGCCATTGCCTTGGCGGGCGACGACTTCGCGTGCGATGACGACGGCGTCGGTTCCTTGGTCCCAGCCACGGTGGCTGCCCCAGAGCGATAGGCTGAAAACGAGGGCTAGAGCTCCACTGCTGGCGAGAGCGATCCAGTGCCATTTTTTTCGCTGATAGAGTAAGCGACCTAGCAGCCCCCAGAATACGATGTTAGATAGAGCGACCAGGGCGATCCGCACGGTGGCTGGCCAGTGGTGCCAGAATAGTAAGGCGTCGGCGACGCGTTGGCTGCGGCTGACTGGGAGTTCATCGACAGTGATACTGCGGAGGTAGTGGAGATTGTGAAGCGCATCCGACTGGGTCGGATCTAGGCGGAGTGCTTGTTGGTAATTGAGCACCGCATGGCCGTGTTCTCCAGAGAGGAAGTGTGCGTTGCCGAGATTGATATAGAGCCCAGCGGATGGATCTTTGCTGTGTTCGGCGATGTATTGGTATTTGAGGACTGCCTGCTGATAGAGGTCTTGCGCTTCGGAGGGGGCGCTCATTGCTGAGACGTTGGCTTGATCGAATTGTTGGTTTGCCTCGGTAAAAATGGTCGCCATGCTTTTTCCAGCGATGGAGTCGTTCGCTATGCTGATCTGGGTGCTGAACCAGAGGAATGCGAGGGTTTGAATAAGGAATGTAGTGATTCGCTTCATGCTTTGAGTGCTTTCTCAATGGTTGAAATGAGGGACTTGCTTGTGGCCAAAATGTCATTGTCACTCGGCCCATTTGTTTGGGCTCGGTAGTGAGGAGCCTCACAGGACTGGTAGAGAGTTTCTAACTTTCCTAGGTCGCTTTGAGAGACTCGATTTTCGAGCTTTCTTGCAAGATCGGCGTAGGTGTGGGCCATGGCTGTGAGGTTTAGCTTGTCTGCGAAGTAGTTTCTCACACTGTGATTGATCTGATCTAACTGACCTTCGCCACTGAGATTGCTTGCTGAGTCTATATTTTTCAAAAAGTGGCTGTAGGCTATATTGGAACGGGCTTGGATTGGGTTGCTGATTGCTAGCCGCTGGTTTCTGGTACCTAGAAAGAAGCAGACAAATCCGAGCGGGGGCAACACGCTGGAGAGTATCCACCATCGGGTCTTTGACTGAGCAGAACCATCGAGCGCGTCTAGCGATGTGATGTTGGCTTTGATTCCTTGATCGTTAGATTCTAATTGATTTCGGATGGGGCCGGCGCCGCTGATTTGCGCATCGTAGGCAGTGGCGACCTCAGATGCTTTGACGGTGATGGGAATGGCTTTGGATTCGGCCACTCCATAGGACTGGGTGACTGGATCGAAGTAGGGGAGGCGAATGGCGGGGATGACTGACACATCCTGTGCCCTAGGTCGGATGGTGCGGATGTAGGTGATTTTCTTACCCTCGATTCTGCCATGGGATTGCTTGGAGGGAATGGCAAACTGGCGGGTGAATGCCAGTTGCTCATCGAGGTCTGGAAACTCAAGAACTTCAGGGAAGTCACACTCGTCGACTTCGATGGTGAGAGTGATAGGATCGCCGACAGCTACGATCTCAGGGGTGGCGCTGACTCTGATCTTCCGGGCTCCGATCTGCCCCAGGAAATCGTGCGGCTTGCCGGCTTCGGGCAATGGCAGTACCTGTAGTTTTTGGGTGGGAGAGCTGACGAAGTATTTCTTGTATTCCTCGCCTTCTGGGGTGTCAAAGAAGTTGTTGTTGAAGTAGCTCGGGTAGTTTGTTTTCCAACCTCGAGTGCGCTTTTTGTGGTCAGGTGGGTCGACGTAGGAGGTCAACAATGTCGCCGGGCTGAGAGTTTTTTCGCCTGCCGACTTAGCCATGAGGATCTTGGTGAATGACACATAGTTAAGGAAGAGTTCGCCATTTTCTTTAGAACTATGCCGAGCAATTATTCTATTGTTAGAAACTGGTAGGCCGATTGCAGCTTTGTCATTTCCGTCGATCCATGCATGGGGTGAACGGACACTGAAATCATAGGAATGGAAGAGCGGGAGTGTGAAATCGATCGCTCTGAATCCGATCAGAGGCAGGGGAGATTGCCATTGATAATGCACATGAAAGGGCTGACCTACGTAGACAGGAGAGTCGGGGATTCCTCTGGTGAGAACTAGACCGGGGAGGGCCTCAGGCTTGGCAACTTTTATCGATTGTTCTTCCTCTGTCATCATCTGTTCGCCATCAGCCTCAAGCATGAAGACGGGTAGGGCGATGTAGCCAGGCTGGATGGGAACGAGTTTATATCTCAGCGCTATGCTGGTGGGCGATCCTTCTCTTCCTTGAGTCATTTCTAGGAATTTGATGTGCAGATCGTTCGACTCTGGGACCTCGTCTGGAGTGACCTTCTTCGCACCATCAATGAGGATTTCGTAGGTGAAGGCTTCTCCGACATAGAATGACTTGTCGGCGATAGAGCTGTGCATTTTCACTTCTGCTAGAGCAGAGGAAATGAGCGAGAGTATGAGAGTGATTCTGAAAAATGTCATGATTTACCAATCTTTTTCTACGGGAGTTCCTTGTTTCTTCGAGCCGGAAGCCTGTCGGGCTTGTTGCATTTCTTGGCTCATGCGGATGATGTCTTGGGGTGAGTTGCTCGGTGGTGGGAGGTCGATGGAGTCGAGGTCCATTTTGGTGGTGTCTGAGTCATTCATTTCGCCTTCTTCTCCGCCTTCACTTTCGCCATATTCACCCTCGCCCTCTTCTCCTTCTTCGCTGCTTTCTGAGGGTTCTCCCTCTTCGCCATCTTCTCCCTCTTCAGACGGGTCGGCGTCACCTTGCGGATCTTGAGGGAGGGCTAGTAAGGCTTGCTGCAGAGCATGCAGAGATTGCTGGCCGTTCGTGAGAGCTTTGAGCCACTCGCTTAGATATTGGTCGAGGCTGAGCTTTTGTTTTTCTTCAGCCGTAGCGACGTGAGAACGGGTGTCTTTGAGGGGAGTGACTTCAGGGGGGATTCCTTTGAAATAGGTTTCATTGTAGTCTTCTATCAGTGTGCTCACTTGCTTGGTTCCAGTGGCTACTGCCATTTGCCGCAGATCCCATTGTGCTGGAGCAGCCTTTACTTGTTCTAGCTTTGGTAGGTTGTCAGCTTGTTGGGTGATGAGAGTAGTGAGCTTCTCACGTATTTCCTCCAGAGCTTCTCGCATGGCTGCTTGCTGCTGTTCTTGTTCCTCGATAGTGAGCTTGAGATTTTTTCTCTCCATCCGCGCGAGTTCGCTGTTGATGGCGGCATCTTGATCGCTTCGATTAAGCAAGAGGACTAGGCGGTATTTGGCGATGCTTTGCTCTACCAGTGCGAGCGAGGCGTAGCTTGTTTCTGCCGTTTTGGATGCTTTGAAATACGCATTTCCTAGGTTGTAGGTGATGTCTCTAACAAGTTTGGTAGAAGGTTTTTCTGTCAGTGCATTTTCAAAACTGAGAGCGGCGTTGTCATAAGCACCATCACGGTATTCAGCATTACCTTGGAAGTAGTATGTTTGGGCCTTTTCTGATGCAATGCTCTGAGGGGCGATCAGCATGATAATTGCGAGACTAGAGATGACTGTGGCAACCTGTGTCCGTGGGCGTTTGAGAGTGTGGGGGATAAGCGCCATGAGCAGGAGGAGAAATAGGCCAAGTGCGATGAACCAATGGAAAATTTCATCGTAATCAATCACGCTTTCCTCAGCGAGTTGTTGGGTTTCACTTTGGCTGCTGATACGGCGATAGATTTGGTCGAGATTCATCTGTCTGGTTCCGACGGGGATGTAGGCCCCTTCGTTGCAGCTGTTGACGAGATTTTTGAGTAAGGCTCCATCGAGCTTCGACCAGACTTCTTGCTTCTCATAGAGCATGTAGTCTGACGAGCCATCCGCCAAAGGGATGCGAGCCCCTACTTTCTCGTCGCCAATTCCAATAGCGAGTAGACGGATTTTTTTGTCGTTGAGTTGTTCGACTGCCGAGCTGATTCCCTCACTTTGGTCACCGCCATCACTGAGCAAAACAATGTCACGGTAGCCGTGTTTGGAGTCGGAAAAGAGCTTGTCGCAAGCTTTCAGCAGGGCGTCACCAATCCGTGTGCCGCCGTGGGCCACGCTGTCTGGTCCAGTTTTATCGAGCGCATCTAGAAAGAAATCTGTGTCCATGGTGAGTGGGCAGACGATGGAGGATGAACCAGCGAAAACGACCAATCCGACCCGGTGATCTTCAAGCGATTCGACGCATTGAGCAATGGATGCCTTGGCTGAATCAAGTCTGTTAGGGAGGCGGTCTTCCGCCAGCATGCTCTTAGAAACATCGAGCATAAAGACAACATCGCGGCCATCTCGAGCGATGAGTTTTGGGTGTGGATTGATGGCTGGTCGGCTGAGAGCTAGGATGATCGTGATGGCAGATATGACAAGCAATGCTAGCCGCCATGGTTCCATTGAAATGTGTTCTGAGCGTCGGCCACGGGCACCTTCACCAAAGCCTTGCAGGTCACATCGCTGCCGCGTGAGCCGGATACGGAATACCACGACGAAGACTGGTACGAGAAGTAGTAGCCACAGCATCACGGGTTGGATGAATATTATTTCGCTCATAGCTTGTTAGGGAGAGATGCGAAGGAGGGTGGCGTTGAGAATGTAGCGGAGAAGGAGCAAGCCCAGAGCTGCTAGGGCAAAGGAGCTAAAGGCGTCATCAAGATCTGAAAATTCGACTTCTTTTAGTTTGGTTTTTTCAAGCGTGTTGATTTCTTGATAGACGGCTTGCAGGGAGTCTAGGTCATGAGCCGTCCGGTAAACTCCACCGGTAGCGAGCGCCATTTTTTCAAGCACCTGGTCGGACTCAGAGAGCGTCTGAGGGCGAAAGAATTTCCCTTCATCGGTAGTGACTAGCCGTGATGGATGAGTGCTCTGTAGGCTGATCGTGTAGAGGCGTATTCCCCATTCTTTAGCCATCGAGGCCGCCTGCATCGGCATTTGTTCGCCGCAGTTATTTTCACCGTCGGTGAGCAGAAGAATGACCTTGCTTTTGAGTGACCCTTCGCGGTCTTCATGGGCCTTGAGTTGCGCTGCTGCGAGCGCTGTGGCGTCACCATAGGCTGTGCCATCTTCATTGGGGCGGTCATTGATGGTGAGCTCGCGGATCATGTAGACCAGCGCATCGTGGCCGAGTGTCATTGGGCAAACATTGTCTGAGTATCTGGCGAAGGAAATGATGCCGATCATGTCATCTGGCCGCCCCGTGAGGTCCTTTCCATCGCCAGCGACAAATTCCTCCATCACCTTTTTAGCCACTTCCATCCGAGTCATCGGCCCATCCTCAGTCTGGATGTCCATGTCCATGCTGCTAGAGACATCCACCAATAGCTGGATAGAGATGCCTTCGCGATCTTCACGTGAGTCAGTGGTTTCTAACTGGGGCCTTGCTAGGCAGGTGATGAGGCATGCAAGTGCGAGGTGTAGGCAAAGTGGTGGGATGAAAAGTAGACGTTGGCGCCAGGTCGTGGGGGCTCCCTCGAAGAGTTCGAGTGAGGAATAGGCGATGGCATCTGCACGTCTTTGTCGACGCTGATAGAGCCACAAGGCCGGAAGAAGCAAGAGTAGGTAGAATGCGGAAGGTGCTGCAAAAATCATGAGCAGACCACCTTTCTAAAATCAGTATCGAGGAGCTTTGAGAGCTGCTGATAGATGTCTCTTATCTCGTCCTCAGAGAGGATTTTTTTACCATACTGAGCTGACTCGTAGCGAGAGACTAGATCGGCTAGCTCAGTGGGTGGGGTGGTGAGTTCTCTGCAAAGGCTATCAAAATCGGCACATTGTTTGTTGAGTCCAGTTTGTTCTGAATATGCCTGACAGAAGAGCGGCTCAATTTGATTGATGATTTGTTCACTAGAACATTCTCCGAGCGCTAGGAACTCATCTAAGGACTGAGTTGAAATCATTTCTGGCGATTGGCGAGTTTTGATGAAAATGAAAATCCCAACGGCTGCCAATGCCAGCGCAGCAATGATCCAAGCAATCGCGGCGTTAGAGTTAGATGGAAGCAGCGAATCACGTTCATCGGGGGCGATGTCGCGGAGCTGGGTGTCAGCATCCACACCGACTGAAAGGACTTGGATAGCGACTGGTTTGGTATGGATTTTCGAGATTTCCCCATCTGGGTTTTCGACTGTAAATTCGAAGGACGAAAGGGTGGATTTACCTGGAAGATCGGGCTCAATGAAGAAGCTTATGTGACGATGCACCCATGATTGAGAATCGAGCTTAGCTGGCGGAGTTGTCACCTCTGCAAAGGTGAAGTCACCGAGTTGCCCGTCCAAATTAGGCAAGGTGATTTCTAGGCTGGGATCATGTTTGATATCAAGGATAACCCGTGCGCGTTCGTTGGTTTTGAGCGAAGATTGGGATATCTGTAAATGCAGGGAGATGCCCTCAAACTGAGTTTGTTGGCTGAGCTCGTAGAGATCCTGAGCTGGGGGCTTTTTGCTACAAGAACTCAGTGTTCCAAGGAAGCCGCATACGAGCGCTGTCAGAAGGGCGAATCTAGAGAACATCGGCACTTCGGTTGTTGCGCTCTTTGAGGAAGCGAATGATTTGATAGAGGTAGTCGTCCTCTGTGCTGATGTTGAGCAAGTCGGCCTTGGCTTCGTGGCAGATGTCGATCAGTGATGACTCTCGTTGGAGTGACTTTTCATTGAGCCTTTGGCGGAGTTTTGGATCCTTACAGTCGATGGTGCGCAAGGCTCCAGTCTCAGAGTCACGCAGCTCGATCATTCCACCAGCAGGTAGGACGCTCTCGCGTGGGTCGCTAATGGCGATGCATGAGAGGTCGTGTGCGTGTGCGGTGTCGCGCAGAGCGTTGGCGTAGTTAGAGTCGAAGAAGTCGGAAAATAGGAAGGCGACACAGCGGCGGCTCCGAACTTGGTTGAGGTGGTGGAGTGCGCCAGCGATGTCGGTGCCAGTCGTCTGGGTTTGGTGGCTGAGCATGAGATCGATCATCCGCATGACGTGGTTCTTACCTTTCCTCGGTGGGATGTGTTGTTCCACACCGTTGGCAAAAAGAATGAGGCCCACATTGTCGTGGTTGTGGGATGCAGCGAAGGCGAGCAGGGCAAAGATACGGGTGACGACTTCGCGTTTGCTATGTTCGCCACTGCCAAATTCGCCAGATTTTGAGATGTCGATGAGGAAGTAGAGGGTGAGCTCTCGCTCCTCCATGAATGTTTTCACATGTGGTTTGCCGGAGCGGGCAGTGACGTTCCAATCGATGGATCGGACGTCGTCTCCATGTTGGTACTCGCGGACATCTTCAAACTCGATGCCCATCCCCTTGAAACTACTCCGGTACTCGCCCGCCAACATCTCGAGCACAGCCTTACGGCTGTGCACTTGAATGTGACGCACTT
>CAXMPP010000027.1:0-18046 GCA_964195395.1 uncultured Thermodesulfobacteriota bacterium | reverse complement strand
CTCGATATACAACAATCGCCCGACGCTCTGCTCAAAGATGCGTTGGCACAACTTTCCTAACACTTCTATGTCTGAAACATTTTATAAGATCAACGTCACAGAACACAACACCCTCGTCTCTGCAGCCTATCAGGCAAAAGGATACGATAAACAAGAAGCTGATGAAGCCGCTGAAATGGCAGCCGCAGCGACTTGGCACGGCAACCGCACACACAACGCCCTCAAGGCTCTCCACCTCGACGACCTCTTTGGCTCGGCTAAAGGCGGCTGCGTCCCCAAGGCTGAGATCGAGGTGCTCGAGTCTCGTTTCAAAGCGACTGAAGTCTGGAACTCCAACAAAAAGCTCGGCCAATCCGTGGCAAAACGCGCCTTTGAAAGAGCAATGGAGCTCGCTGAGATCTACGGCGTAGGAATCGTTTCAGTCGACAACGCCTTCCACTACCTTTGGGGTGGCGGCTATGTGATCGAGGCAGCTAAGCGCGGCTATATCGCCTACACGAACTGCACGTCCACTTTAGCGGAAGTGGTTCCCTTCATGGGCAAGACCCCAACCCTAGGCACCAACCCTCACAGCTGGGGCTTCCCAACCACAGAAGCTCTCGGATATCCAATCGCTATCGATTGGGCCACCTCCACCTGTGCCATGGGCCGAGTCCAGCAGCTCAAGCGTGAGGGAGGAACTCTCCCACCTTTGGCAGCAGTAGACTCAGACGGCAACCCAACAACCGACCCTAACAAGGTGCACGCCCTACTACCATTTGGCGCACACAAAGGCTACGGCATGTCATTGATCAATGAGCTGACAGCCGCCTACATCGGAGGATCACTACCACTCCACCGTGGGCGCACGTCTCCCAGCGCTGACGAAAAATCAACCACCTCCTTCTTCTTCCAGATCATCCACCCCGACGCACTTTCAGGTGGCGACTTTGCCTGCGGCAGAGACCAGACGGAGAACATCAAAGCCGTCATCGACAACATCCTCACGGAAGGCAACGAGCGCAGCTTGTTACCAGGTCAGTTAGAAGCTGAGGCTGCAAAAAGATCCGAAGCCGCTGGTGGCCTGCTCTTCTCATCAGCCGAGATTGACGAGCTCAACGAGATCGCAGAATCCCTAGGATTCCCAGCATTCAAAAAAGAACCAGTGAGCTAATCCCATGACTGAATATCTCCACAAGGACGTCTTCCTCGACACAGCAACAGCACGCACGCTCTACCACGAGACTGCTGCCGAGCTGCCTATCATCGATTTCCACACTCATCTTCCCGAAGGTGAAATACTCGACGACCATCGATTCTCAGACCTCTGGGAACTCTGGCTAAAGCACGACCACTACAAGTGGCGACTGATGCGGGCCTGCGGGATCGATGAAGCCAGAATCACCGGTGAAGCTAGCCCTTGGGAGAAATTCGAAGCCTTCGCCAGCATCATGCCCCTCGCTCCGGGAAACCCAGTACATCACTGGGCACACTTCGAGCTCAAGCGCGTTTTCAACATCCACCTCACACTCAGTAAGGACACTGCGGAAGAGATCTGGAATACAGCGAATCAGCAGCTTCTAAATGACTCCACACTCAGCGTGCGCGGATTGTTAGAAAAGTTCAACGTCGTACGCGTGTGCACCACCGACGACCCGACGGCTTCGCTCGCCCAGCACAAAGATCTAGCAGACAAGTATTCGACAGTCAGCGTGCTGCCAACATTCAGACCAGACACCGCGCACAACGTGCAGGTTCCAGCTGAATACAACCAATGGCTTCAAAAGCTGGGGGAACTCACCGGCAATCGCATCGATAGTTTTAAAGATCTTGTCGTCGCCCTACAAGCCAGACACCAGCATTTCCAAGACCACGGCTGCCGACTCTCCGATCACGGACTTTCATACGCACCGCAACGCGATGCCTCTGAAGCTGAACTAGAAAGTATTTTCAGCAACGCTCTCAACGGACAAGCAGCATCTGATGACGAGTGGGAAGCATTCGCCTACGCCATCCTCAAGCACGTGGCAGAATGGAACCATCAAGCCGGATGGACCATGCAGCTCCACCTCGGACCACAACGTAATGTCAACTCATCCACCTCACTAATCACTGGTAGAGATAGCGGATTCGACACTATGGGGAGTAAGCCCCAGACAGAAAAGCTCATCAGCTTCCTCGATGCGCTCAACTCCGCAGGCATCCTCGGCAAGACCATCGTCTACAATCTCAACCCCGTGGAGTCCGAACCGATCTGCTGCGCTCTGCAGAACTTTCAGAACGAAAAAGCCCAGGGACTCCTTCAGTACGGCCCCGCTTGGTGGCACCTCGATCACATCCGTGGCATCCGTGAGCAATTCGACATCCTCAGCTCGCTCGGAGCGATTGGCACATCAATCGGTATGCTCACCGACTCACGCTCGTTCACCTCCTACGTCCGCCATGAATACTACCGCAGACTCCTCTGCCAGTACATTGGTAAGGCAGCAGAGGCTGGAGAAATCCCAAGCGATCCCGCAACACTCAAAACCTTGATTGCTGACATCTGCTACAACAATCCGAAAAACTACTTCTCATGGTAGCTTGCCAATTCAAACAATCAGCTTAGTAAAATACTACAAACTCATTTCCATATGCATTTCTTAGAAAATCTATTCAACCTTCACGGCCAAGTCGCAGTTATCATCGGCGGCACTGGCGAACTCTGTGGCCACATGGCCCTAGGCCTAGCTCAAGCAGGCGCTAATGTCGTCCTCGTTGGTCGCTCAGAAGCGAAAGCTAAAGACAGAATCCAGCAAATCGAAGCCGCGGGCGGCACCGCCTACTTCGTCGCAGCCGACGTGGCTGACAAAGCCTCCATCCAACAAGTGCTAGACTCCGTGTTAGAGCGCTCAGGTAGAGTTGACATCCTGATCAATGGAGCAGGCATCAACTCACCTACTCCTGTGTTAGAAATCACCACTGAGGAATTTAATAACATTCTCAACATCAACCTCACGGCCACGCTTCACGGCTGTCAGGTATTTGCCAAGCATTGGTTAGAGAACGAGCAACAAGGAAGCATCATCAACCTGGGGTCGATCTCCGGCCTCAATCCCCTCTCCCGCGTCTTTTCATACTCTGCCTCAAAAGCAGCAGTGCACAACCTCAGCAAGAACCTCGCACGCGAGTGGGCCGACCAAGGCATCCGCGTCAACACCCTCGTACCTGGATTCTTCCCAGCCGAACAAAACAAAGCAGTGCTCAATCCGTCCCGAGTCGAGTCGATCATGCAACACACCCCGATGGATCGATTTGGCAGCCCTGACGAACTAACAGGAGCTACCATTTTACTCGCTTCTAACAAAGCTGGAAGTTTTATCACCGGCCACGAAATGGTCGTCGACGGCGGCTTCGACTCGATGTCAATCTAGCTTGCGAATCTCAGGCAGCAGACTCCCACTTGCCTTTAATCGGCAAGTGAAAAATAAGCTTTGAGATTCTGTGGCGGTGGTTTCCAACCGCCAAGCCCAAAGGACTATCAAATACGGACGAGGCGGTTAGAAACCGCCGCGTCACACTCTGGTAATCAAAAAAACTTATCCCTGCCCATAGTAGGCATTCTTGCCGTGCTTTCGGAGATAGTGCTGATTGAGTATGTGTGCTGGAATCGGCAGCGCATCTGGATTGAGCTGATAGGTCATCAGCGCCATCTTTGCACACATTTCTAACGCTATACTATTCTCGACAGCTTTGGCTGCGTTCTTCCCCCAAGTGAAGGGAGCATGATGCTTTAGCAACACAGCGGGCACCTCCATAGGATTGAGCTCTAATTCTGCAAAACGTTCCACGATACTCACTCCAGTAGCGTGTTCGTAATCGCTACTCACCTCCTCAGGTGTTAGGGCGCGGGCAAGGGGGACCTCGCCATAGAAATGATCTGCATGCGTGGTTCCCAAGCAAGCAAGCCCAACTCCAGCCTGAGAGAATGCTGTTGCTGACGGACTATGGGTGTGCACCACTGCTCCCACGTCCTTGAAGTTTCGGTAAATTTCTAGGTGCGTTTTGGTGTCTGATGATGCGCGTAGATCTCCTTCCACCACCTCATTGTCGAGATTGAGCACCACAATACTCTCCGTGGTTAGCTCCTCGTAGGCAACTCCGCTAGGCTTGATGGCGACGAGTCCCGACTCACGGTCGATGGCACTGACATTCCCCCAAGTCAACGCGACCAATCCTGAGCTAACAAGCGCTTGATTGGCCTCGACGACCATCTGTTTTAAATCTTCAGTCATAATTCTGTTAGTTTCGTTGTTGCTCGCGGATATCCATCAGCTCTTTCATTACATTAGCCATCGACCCACGCCACTCCGTGACTCCAAATCCATCATGAAGCTGGCTGTAGAGTTCAAACAATTGGCTATAGACCACTTGGTTTTCAGCAATCGGATAATACACCCGATCATGATAACTCACGACTTTCTCTTGCAGTTGAGCCAGCGTTCCATAGCCAGCTGATACAGCACCAAACAGGGCAGCACCTAGCGCGCAGGTTTGCTCACTCACTGAGACCTTCATCGGCTTGCCAATCACATCCGCGTATATTTGCATCAAAGTAGGGTTCTTCAGTGACAGGCCACCAGTGGTGACCACCTCATTGATCTCCACTCCAAACTCCTCCATCCGCTTGATGATCGTGTAGGCTCCAAAGGCTGTGGCTTCAATATAGGCTCTGTAGATTTCATGGGCTTCGGTGTGCAAGCTTTGTCCTAACATAAGTCCAGAGAGTCTGACATCGGTGAGCACCGACCGGTTGCCATTATTCCAATCCAGCACTAACAGCCCACTTTCGCCAGGCTTCATCTTAGAAATTTTTTCTCCCATCGCAGCAAACTTTGCGCCGCTATCAGCACCGTAACTATCAGGAACGATGTGGTTCACCAGCCAGAGGAACAAATCCCCAACAGCCGATTGACCAGCCTCCACTCCGATCATGCCAGGTACAACAGACCCATCCACTTGCCCACAGAGCCCAGGTACATCCGCAATGCCCTTATCAGCCACAGTGATGTCGCAGGTTGAAGTCCCCAGAACTTTGACTAAAGTTCCTTTTTTAACTCCTGATCCTACAGCCCCCATGTGGCAATCAAATGCACCAACCGCTATCGCGACCCCTTCATCGAGACCCAAGCGATCAGCCCACTGTTTACATAACGTTCCAGCTAATTGATCAGATGCATGGGCATCCTCATAGAGTCGATCCCGAAGCTCGGCTAGAGCTGGATCCAGCGCTGATAGAAACTCCTTATCTGGCAGGCCTCCCCACTGATCATTGAACATTGCCTTATGGCCAGCGGCACAGATTGAGCGCTTTAGCGTGAGCGGGTTGGTATCGCCAGCGAGTTCAGCCGTGAGCCAGTCACAGTGCTCGACAAACGAGAATGCCGCGTCGAATACTGCGGGGTCGGTCTTGCGGACACGAAGAATTTTTGACCACCACCACTCAGAAGAATACGTGCCACCACATTTTTCTAGGTATTGCGGCCGCATTTCCTGAGCTAATTTAGTAATCTGCTCGGCCTCTCTGAAAGCGGTGTGATCTTTCCAAAGCCATACTTTGGCATTCGGATTATCCACAAATTGAGGGTCAAATGCTAAGGGGTTACCAGCAGCGTCTACCGGGATCACAGTAGAACCCGTGGTGTCGACACCTATGCTGATGACCTTTGACGGCGAAAAGGCTAGATCATTTGCTTGAGCCTGAGCGATTGCGCCACGGATGATCTTCTCACAGCCATCAATATAATCTTGAGGGTTCTGACGAGCCACATTGGGATCGTTAGGATCCGTGAGTATCCCTAGTTTTCCTGATGGATAATTGAAAACTTCTGATCCTAGTTCCTTTCCAGAATCCAAATCAATCAATAATGATCGACATGAGTTGGTGCCATAATCGAGGCCAATTGAGTACGCTGACATGGGGGCTATTTATAATGAGAAATAGCCATAGAAAAAGGAATATCCGTATAGAATATCCCTTTTCTTATTTTTACGCAGAAACGTCGTGTTCTACCGATGTATCAGTTAACTATCTGCTCACTTTTGTGGCATGATCGGAGAATCGTAGTCTTGGAGGTCAGTAGGCTTTACCCCCTTCACATGCCCGCCAAACTTGAAAGTGCTCGGCTTATACGGTCCCACAAAATCAACTTTATTGTCAGCCTTGATGGCATCTTCCAATCCATTGATCCAGAACACGCCATTGATCACGAGTCGGCGGTAGCTAACATCTAGCAGATCCTCAGACGCTCCCTGAGTGCTGTGGAAAACGCGACCTTTCTGGCCATTTTTCCCTTTATAATGTCTCACCCAGGCCGACGGCATAGCCGCCTTCTTAGGATCGGCGGCTGCTTTTGGATCCATCGATACCAGCGGCTGACTCTTGGCCAACACAGTGAAGTCATCCCCCGCTATACCAACATAGCCGCCAGCGTGACAGAACGCATTATCCTCAACCCCTCGTAGCACTGGGTGCTTCTTTTGCGAGGCTTCCAACAGAATTCTAGTTCCCTGCTTATGATTGTGCCCGTGGTGACCTACCCAAGTATTACCTAACACCTGCTCTCCAAAGCCGTTGTGGTAGTCCTCGCCTTTGTATTTAAAATCAAACTTCGAGTACGTTTTTCCTTTAGGAATCTTGAATGCATGTGAGGAGGTTCTCAAACCTGCCACCGGTTTACCAGATTCGACAAAATCAACGATATGCTTCATTTGCTCATCTGGAAGATCCAGAAAACGAGCAAAAATCACCATCGCGTCAGCATCCTTCAACGCCTCTAAACCCTTAATATTTGATGCACCAGCCTCAATATACCCCTTCTCATCGACCCCAAATAACACCGTGCATTTGAATCCGTGGTGCTTCGCTAATATGCGCGCCAAGGCTGGGCAGCTTTCCTCAGTACGATACTCGTGATCAGAGGCGACAAAGACGATATGCTTGCCCTTACCCGGTCCTTCTTCTCCTTGGTAGACGATCTGTGCCTGCAGAGCCAAACAAGTGGCAGCCCAGGTCATGAGGGTTGTTTTTAGTTTCATAGTATTTCTCTTGGTGTGGTGGATTTACAAATTTTAACAGAAGATTGATACGCACATACTTCATCGGTGCTCCAGCTATTTTTTTGCATAAACAGACCTAACAACCAATTAGATAGCTTTTAGCTTCCATGCTTGCGATCTCCACATCTTGCTGAGAATTCGATTCCGACCTCCCTCTGCAGTCACAATCCATACTTGCAAATTTCCCACCTCCGCCTAAACCTGTATTACACATGAACCTCAATCTCACAGACAAAGTCGTCATCATCACTGGCGGATCAAAGGGAATTGGAGCTGGCTGCGTAGAAGCATTTGCCGCTGAAGGAGCAATTCCAGTGATCGTCGGTCGTTCGCCTAAAGTGGGTGAAGAGCTGATTGCCAAGTGTGGTCGAGGTCTCGTGATTGAAGCGGAACTCACTTCTGAAGAAGCTTGCAAGAACGCTATCGAAGTGACGCTCGCCAAATACGGACGACTCGATGGCATCGTTCACAATGCTGGAGTCAATGATGGAGTCTCACTCAGCCACAGTCCGGCAGACTTTCTCGCCTCGCTACAGAAGAACATCTTTCACGTCTTTGCTCTCACCCATTTCGCACTCGATGCGCTCAAGCAAAGCAAAGGGTTCATCATCAACATCTCCTCGAAAGTTGCGAACACTGGCCAAGGCAGCACCTCAGGCTACGCAGCCTCCAAAGGTGCAATGAATGCTCTCACTCGAGAATGGGCGCTCGACCTCGCAAGGTTTAGCATCCGCGTCAACACCATCGTCCCCGCTGAGGTAATGACTCCGATGTATCAAAATTGGCTCAACCCTCTGGAAGACCCTGAGCTAACAAAGCAGCAGATAGAATCACGCATCCCGCTCGAATCACGCATGACGACCAGCGAGGAAATGGCCAACATGGTAGTATTCATTGCCTCAGATCGCTCCAGCCATACGACTGGCCAGATACTCTACCCAGACGGCGGTTACGTCCACCTCGATCGCTCTTATGGATCGCTGGACAAAGAGTAATAGCTGGCCACGACTTCCCAACCACTTTAAGACTAAAATAAATCATGACTGATTATTTCGACTCACGCTTCCCATCTGTGGAGGCTCTCCGGACTCAAGCAAAGAAGCGCATGCCAGGCTTCGCTTTCGATTACCTCGATGGCGGATGTTTCTCTGAGGTCAACCTCGCTCGCAACACGGCTGACATCCGCGACGTCCAGCTCAAGCCCTACTACCTCCGCGACTACAACGGAGCTTCGCAAGAGACTGAACTCTTCGGCGAGACCTATGCCGCCCCATTCGGTATGGCACCGGTCGGTCTACAAGGTCTCATGTGGCCTAATTGCTGCGAGATTCTAGCCAAGGCATCCTTCGACCACAACGTCCCCTTCGTGCTCTCCACAGTCGGCACCGCGAGCATCGAAAAAGTAGCCGAGATCACAGAAGGAAAATTCTGGTTCCAGCTCTACCACCCAGCAGAAGAAGAACTCCGCGACAAGCTGCTAGAGCGCGCATGGGCAGCAGGTTGTCGCACTCTCGTCATCCTCGCTGACACACCAACATTCGCCTACCGCCCAAAGGAGATCAAGAACGGTCTCTCCATTCCACCGCGGATGACCGCACGCAACATTTTCCAGATGTGCACCCACCCCACATGGTCCCTCAGTCAGCTCTTCGCCGGCGCACCTGAGTTCGAGACCATGAAGCAATACATCCCGAAAGGTCTCAACATGAAGCACCTAGGTCTCTTCATGAACAAGACTTTTTCCGGCCGGCTCACAGCGGAAAAGATCAAGCCAATCCGCGACAAATGGCAAGGAAACATCGTCATCAAAGGCATCGTCAATCCAGAGGACGCCATGGCTGCAATCAAGCTCGGTCTCGACGGCATGATCGTCTCCAACCACGGCGGCCGCCAGCTCGACTCCGGCCAGTCCACCATCGTCCCACTCACTGAGCTCGCTCAGCAATTCAAGGGCCAGATTAAAATCATGATGGACTCAGGAATCCGCTCAGGTCCAGACATAGCCAATGCCCTCGCTTCTGGTGCCGACTTTACCTTCCTTGGCCGTACCCCAATGTACGGAGTTGGAGCTCTCGGCAAAAATGGTGGCCACCACACCTTCACCATGCTGAAACGTCAGATCCAGCAGGTAATGGAACAAATCGCTTGTGAAAAAGTGGCCGATTTCCCGAACCACCTCATCTCTAAATAGGCACCCCTTTTGCCTCACTTCTCACTAGGTCACTCTAGCTCTCAGGCCTAAGGCCACTTTCCTCAGCTCGGTCTAACGGATCCATCGGTACACGTTGGGCAATACCTCGCAAGAGATGCCCGAAAATGTCGGCACCCGTGATGATGCGCTTTTGCTCATCAGTCCAATAGAGCACCACATCTTGGTCGACCACATGGTCATTGCGGTCGTCTGCTTCTACAACAAATTCCCCTAACACCAGGTCTAGAGTTTCGTCCACATCCTTGACCAAAATAGGCCGATGACAAAAACGGTAGATATCCACCTCCCCGTCATAGGCCATATAGCGCGCTAAAAACTCAGGCGTATCCAACACGATTAGAGGCACATCATTCTCATCAGTGATCACCCGCCACTTAGCCGGATTTATCTTTAAGCTCGCGAGAAATGCCATTCCCTTGTCGGTACTGAAATCGGCAAACTCTGGGAGATCCATTTTCGTCGGCAACTTGATAATCGTGCTTTGCTTGATCACACTTCCCTCTTCAGAGATTTTACGGTCATCGAGAGCTAGGAAGTTGAGCGCACCACGCCCTTCATTGGCGCTGATCTCGCTATCATCTTCATCGATGTGCTTCTCCAGGATAATCTCGATGTCGCGCTCACGGTAAAACGAGGGTCCCTCAGGCCCAATCCAACCATCCAGAATCAAGGCACAGGGTTTAGCCAAGGGGTAGAGAAAAACCTTATAAAATCTAATCACTGGAGTGAGCTTAGCACCCACCTTTAGCGCATTGCGCGAAAAATACGCCTGCGGGATGATCTCACCAAAAAAGGTAATTCCCGCTGTTGAGAGCACGAAGCCACCAAAACCTGCCAATATGTTATCAGTAAGCAATGCTAACAATACGTTTACAGAGACATTTCCCCACAAAATAGTACACAGTAATAAGTTGGAATCCTGCCGTAGATTGAGGATCGATACCGCCGCCTTGTTCCCCTTCTCAGCCTCAGCCTCTAGGCCCATTCGGCCCAATGAAAACAGGGCCAAGTTTAGCCCCGAAAACATCGCCGACTGCGACAAACAAAAGGCAATGCCTACCCAAATCCAAATCTGATCCATGAATATTTTTTATCTATACTCGGCCCTTGCCGTGCTTTTACTTCAACTAACTAAGCATTTAAGCAGAAAAGCGCCAGTAAAAGTATTCAGCTAATAGTATCTAGATTGTCACCACTTCGATAATCAAGTAGTTATTCATCCTCCAGAGGGAAACGATCCAATAATGGCTCTGATGAAACTGGAACCAAATGAACTTTAAGCGTCTGATTCAATTTTTCGACTCTATCGTTCTGAATCTGTCCTTTGGCGTTTCCTAGAACGACCAAGTAAACTAGGTTGTCCGAGTTCCCCGCCTTAGACCATATTTGAATATTCGGATAATAAATTTTATTCAAATCAGACACTTGAGTGAGATTTTTTGCGAATACTTGGGCGTCTTCTTTGGTCTCAAACTTTCCAGCCTGCAGGTAGATTTCCTCCTTCAGCGTCCAATCCAGCAAGCGCTTTGCTTTAGCTGCTGGGATATAAACAACCTTTGAACTCATCCCTCCTCCATCATCGCCTCCATTTGAATAATCGATCGCTAAGGTCAGAAAAACAGCTCCCCTTTCGACGACAATTTGCGAGATGACACCTAGGAGTTCATCACTTTCCAATTTGTGCTGCTCCAAATCATATTTCTCTTTGAGTTCAGCACTATAAATTGGGGTTACTTCGGCGCTATCGTCTAGACGTATACCCTGGGTCCCCCATTGCAGGCGGCTTCCCCATTCTGGCATCGCCTTAGGAGCCAGCGACACATTGTATTTAGTCAAAATTTCTGCCAATTTAAGCTCTTTGTTTTCAGGAGTATTCGTCACCGTTACATTTGACGAATCATCAACATCTATAGAAACTCGATGCGTTTTCAGGAGTGTGCTAGCGATTCGTTTACCCGATTCCAGACTGTACTCATCAAAATAAGTTTTAGATTCGTCAGCATAGTAGCTGCCCAGTGTGTCATGGTGCGTCCGCATGACCGCATATTGCACATCACTTGCACCCAAAAACACCTCGGAATCCCAGGTCACGCGAGAGGGAGTGGCTGCACTAACAACAACCAACATAAAAAACAAAAATAGACACTTCATGGCAATCATCTTGGCATAAAAAAATAAATCGGCAAGATCGACTAACGCACTCATTATACGTTTTGTACAAAGATGGCAGTCATAAATAGGGCGGTAACTAGTGTCACAGTAGCATGAAATCTGCTGCCTTATCTAAACTCTTGCACATCAGTCAGACATCGGCTAAAGCGGTCAAATGCCAGTTGCAACACCACAACAATACGCAGAGATGATCGACGCAGCCCAAAAGGGCGGCTACGCATACCCTGCAATCAACGTAACTTCACTCGCGACCATCAACGGCGCATTGAAAGCATTCTCCGAGTCCGGCTCTGACGGAATCATCCAGGTTTCTACTGGTGGCGGTTCATTCGCTTCAGGTCTTGCTGTAGCAGACGAGGCATTCGGTGCTATCGTTCTCGCTGAAGCAGTGCACCTCCTCGCAGAGAAGCACGACGTACTCATCGGTCTCCACACTGACCACTGTCACCCACACAAGGTTGAAGGTTTCCTCAAGCCACTGCTCGAAGCTTCCCGCAAGCGCATCGCAGAAGGCAAAGGACCACTCTTCCAGTCCCACATGTTCGACGGATCCGTTATCGATCTCGATGCAAACATGAAGATCTCTGCCGAACTCCTCAAGGAGTGCGCTGAGCTCGACATCATCCTCGAAGTCGAAGCTGGCTGCGTAGGTGGTGAAGAAGACGGTCACGACACATCTGATCTCCCAGCTGAGAAGCTCTACACAACGACTGAAGACATGATTCAGGTGTACGAGACACTCGCACCAATCGGTCGCTTCATGTTCGCTGCTACATTCGGCAACGTTCACGGCGCCTACAAGCCAGGTTCAGTTAAGCTCAAGCCAACAATTCTTCGTGACGGCCAAGCTGCTGTTACTGAGAAGCACGGTGCTGCTGCGCAAATGGACTTCGTATTCCACGGTGGTTCAGGTTCTGAGCTCTCCGACATCCGCGAGACACTCGGCTACGGTGTGATCAAAATGAACATCGACACTGACACTCAGTACGCGTTCACACGCCCAGTGGTCACTCACATCTGTCAGAGCATCGAAGGTGTTCTTAAGATCGACGGCGAAGTCGGAGTTAAGGGTCAATACGATCCACGTTCCTACCTCAAGAAGGGTGAGCAAGGCCTCTGCGAGCGCATGAAAGAAGCTTGTGACGACCTCCTCTCCACAGGTAAGACGATTTATAAAAAGGGATAAGTAAAAAGTGCGAAGTGATAAGTGCCAGTCACTTGCTTCGCAATTTTATACCATCATTTTTCTAAGCCCTGCTAGGTGATCATTCACCCAGCAGGGCTTTTTCGTACCGTAGAAGATGCTTCCAGCTTCTTTGCAGACGATTAGCAGACCAGCCCGCTCCAACATCCAAAACTCAGAACATCCAAGGTCTAGCCACATCGCTTGGCCGCGATAGCCCCCCCCCACAAAGTCACCAGACTTTGCTAGCTCGACTTTCAGACCTTCGATGCTCCTCAGTGTCCAAAGTCATAAGGTCCAAAGTCAGAAAAGATCTGAGTGGCGGCGATCGCTCTATAGCTCAAGTCTTACCCCAACAGTCACTTAACACATTTTACCATTGTTAGACACCATTCAAACCATCTTGACTCTAAAAGGATTATTCTATAATGGTCGAATGTTATGACTCCTGAAAACCCCAACAAGTTAGATCAATCTACCCCAACAAATAATGCCCCCATTGCTCGCCGAGAATTTCTTGGGAAATCTATCGGAGCCGCCATACTTGGTGGAGCAGTAATAGGAGCCGCCGAGCAAGCCAGCGCCGAAGAGGCCGCCAAGGCTGGAAAATTTAGCACTCCCGACTGGAAAACGCTCAAGCCAGGCGAGAAAGATACAGACCTTTACACGGAAGAAACCGGCTTCGACCCAGACAATTCTGATCTTACTTGGTGGAGCGGACGTAACGTCTCAGGCGTGACAATCGGACTAGTTCAGTTTCGTGCCAACCTACCTATGATGCCCGGCAACATGGGCAATGCCACCACCTTTGATTTCCCGATGCTCTATCGCGAGATGAACTCAAACAACGTATTGGACGTGATGGCTACCACACCGGTTAAGAACTTTACCGATGGTGTCGTCGAGGCCGCTAAGTGGCTCGAGCTACAGGGCGTGAGTGCCATCATGGGAAATTGCGGCTTCTTTGGTCACTACCAGAAGGCTGTGCAGGATCAAATCGACACTCCCTTTTTCTCCTCCAGCCTGATGATGCTGCCAATGATCGTGCGCTCCATGCCACGCAACAAGAAGGTTGGCGTGCTTACCGCCAACGGACCGCTTCTCAGTAGTGGCCCAGCGATGGAAAATTGTGGGTTGAGTGCCGAGGACAAAGCCACGCGCGTTGTGATCGAAGGTTGCGGAGATGATCTAGAATTCGCCGCAGCGATGGCCTGCACTGGCAAGTACAATGCAGCTAAGTTCGAAGCCGATGTCCTTGCAGGCATCAAGCGACTGCTTAAGAAGGATAAAGACATCGCTGTCATTCTACTCGAATGCACGGAACTCTCTCCGCACGCAGTGGCTGTTCAGAAATTAACAAAAATGCCGGTTTGGGACTACACATCTCTAACCGAGTTCATTTACCACGGTTGCGTGCGTCGCCCATTTGTCGGTCATATTTAGCCAGCATAACACACCTAGAACGATCCAATATTGCACCTCCGTTAGAAACGCAAAAACCTGAGAGATCATATGAAGAATAAACAATCCAGCAGTTTCATTTTACTGTTCACACTGTCATGCCTTTCCGGAATGGCTGGAGAACCACAAATGGTTGGCCAAACCGACACTTCAGTGGATGTAGCTTCATCAACCGGCTTTGGTGGACCAAACTCTGTTCAAAATCAGCAAGACGATGACGCGAGCATTACAGATTCCTTGACTGGGCTCGGCGGACTTGAAAGCTATTTCAACTGGAAAGACCACCTGCGTGAACAACATGGATTTTCCTACACCTTGGACTACACTTCCGGAGCACTTGCAGCCTCGAGTAGTCTCAGCGGAAGGGATTTCTATGCTAGTGGAGCTCTACGATTTTACGGATCATGGGACCTCATTGGCCGTGAATCAGGTAACACTGGCACCTTTATTTGGAAGGCTGAACACAGACATGGCCACACGACTCCAGCCTACAATGGGGCCGCAGCCGACATGGGCTACGCCGGAGCTCTTTTTGGCCCTCTCAGTGACTCCGGACCTAGGCTCACAAACCTCTATTGGAAACAACTTTTCAATGACGGCCGCATCGAGTTGATTGCAGGCATGATCGACACCACGGATTGGGTGGATCTCTACGCTCTCGCCTCACCTTGGAATGGCTTCACCAACTTTAGCTTTGGCACGGGGAGTGCCACTATCGGAGTGCCCGACGATGCGGCCTTGGGAGCCTACTTCAACGCCATGCTTACGGACAACTTCTACCTAATCACCGGTTTTGCTGACGCCAATGCTGACTCCACCGACCCATTCAATGGCTTCGACACCTTTTTTAACGACAACGAATACTTCAAATCCATCGAGCTAGGTTGGACTACCTCACAAGAGCGCTTCTACCTCGACAACGCACACGTCACACTCTGGCATGTCGATGAACGTAATGACGCAGGAGTGTCTGATGGGTGGGGAGCCAACTTTTCATATTCGCATTCCATTGGCACAAAGTGGATGTACTTCCTCAGAGGCGGTTACGCCGAGGACGGTGGCAGCCTCTTCCAGAAATCGATTAGCACTGGAGCGGCCTATCATCTATCAGACGGAATTAGCCTGGTAGGCCTAGGTCTCAATTGGTCCGAACCTAACCAAGACACATTCGGGCCGGCACTGAATGACCAATACGCTCTCGAGCTCTTCACTCGCCTCCGGCTGACGCGGAACCTTGAAGTCATTCCCAATATCAACCTTATAGGAAACCCCGCGCTCAACCCAGACAAGGACAGTGTTGTATCCTTCGGACTCCGCGCTCGAGTATTCTTCTAACCCAGGAATCAAAGCACCCATACTTTGCTGACTCGACATTCGACTTTCTGACCTTCGACACTCCCCAATGTCCAAAGTCATAAGGTCAAATGTCCAACCAGATCGCGTGGTCGCGATAGAATTCACCCTACTCCAAACTAGGAACTAGTATCACTGCTCCTTCTGGCAGATCTTTGAACAGATTCACTTTCTTTCCGTCACGTTCTTCTAAAACGAGGCCAACTGGCTTATCGGCGGGCGAAATGTCCATCATCAGCACCGAGCCATTGAGCCTCGCTACTAACGCCTGCCCCTCCCACACTCGGGTACTAAATTCCCCTGCAACCTTTGAGCTGTCGAATAAAATGGGTGTGTCGGGTGAATCTTCAGTGGTCAAACCTCGAACATACCCCCAAGCATTCTCACCAGCAGTGAGTATGCCGTCGTTATCCGGAGTCTCCGCAGCGACGGTACCGAGAACTATGTTCTTCTTACTCCAAAAAGCTTCTTCATCATCAATCACACCAGCATTCAATAGCTGAGTAAAACACGCCTCAGCCGTGTCGCCAGATTCACCAAACTCCGCCACCGCAGTTTGCTCATTCGGGTACATCCCATCGTGATCTTTGGCATAGGAAAAAAGTGCGGTGTAAAGCTGTTTTCCATTGTTGATTGCGTATATCCGTGCCCCACCGCCACAAGTCCTTCCTGATCCAAGAACGAGCAGAAATGCAAACAAACAAAAAGTCACCCCAAGGGTAACCCACCACGCTTTTCTCGATTTTGGAGGAGACGACATCACCCACACAGACTACACACATAGGTTTCATCTAACCAGTTTGAACACTGAACACTTCAAACTATCGCGCAGCGATTCACCACTTCACACTTGCAACTTATCACTCCTTCAGCCTAGCTGAAGGCATGTCTGATACTACCTGCCCACTCTGCACAATGGACGACGTTGCAGAGCACTCTGATAAGCTCGAATGCATGGTCTGCGGCCATGAATGGCCAAAAGCTGCCGCCGCAGAGGAAGAAGCGCCAGTTGGCCCACGCGTGGTCAAGGACGCCTTCGGCAACATCCTACAAACCGGTGACATCGTCCAGATGATCAAAGATAAGAAGCTCAGCGGCACCTCCAATGTCCTAAAAAGTGGCACCAAGTCCAAGCCGATCCGCATCCAGGAAGAAGGCGACCACGAAATCTCCTGTAAAATGGACGGACTCTCCATCGGCCTCAAAGCCATGTTCGTCAAAAAGGTGAATCAATAACCTCGGCGAAGCCGAGGAGGGATACTCAAGTGTTCAGTTTCAAGTGTTCAGTTTTCAGCCTGGCTAGACGAAACACCCGAATAGCTAGATATTCCTCAACTACCAAAATCTACAGCTAAGTGCCCACCAGCGCTTGGCTTTTTGGGCTCTGGAACACTACATAACCCAGCCCCCTAATTGGACCGCAACAACTTCTCACTTCTTCCTGAAATCCATATCTAACACCGACTTCACAGGCGCGGCAGGTTTGGCCTTCACTACTGGTGGGCGGCGGTGAAGGAAGGGGAAAACGGCTAGGGCCCAGATGGCACTGACCAGCACCCAACAGATCGCAGCATAGGTGTGGTGGGTGTTGCGTATGGCAGGCATGAAGTCGGCGGAGACTCGTGTCGCCATTGCTAACATAAGCAGCGCCACACACGCCACCAGCGGCTTGATCCACCTTTGAAACTTCGCCCCTTGCCCGCTGTGTCCATAGATCACACGGGTGGCGACAATCATGGTGATCAGCCCAAATCCACCGATGTAGAGCGTGTGCTCTAGTGCTACGCGATGCTGTTCTAACACGGCGACAGCAATCATGCCACCGAGCAGACAAACAATACCAGCGCGCAGTGAATGCACCATCACGCCCTTCGTGCCCGTCCTCCTGAGCCAGCCACTTTCCTTAGTCAACCAGATGAAACAAATAAGAAACCGCGTCCACGCCATCACCCGTTGTTGCGCGTGAACTTCAACCCAGTACGTGAGAATAATAAGCGCTCCAACAACAAAACTCTCACCCGCTTTCCTTCTCCAAGCCTGGGTCCCTTTTATCTCCTCCTTCTTCACCCCCAGCACCATCGGAAAGAAGAAGCTCCCCACTCCCAGTATCGGCAGCAAGATGAATGCTTGATACAGCAATCGCTGTGAAAACATGGTCACATAAAAATGCTCTGACGGCATACAAAAGGCCCACCAAACAGCTCCCAAAATTCCACTCAAAATTCCCATCACAGCCAGCACCATCTGCGGACCAACAGCAGATCTCCTCACCTTTACTCGCATCCCGAAACATACTAACATGAAGCTCAACGTCGCGGCAAAAACTCCATCACCCAGTGGCTGCAGTCCACTAGAATGCGCGGTGCAATAGCCAATGTACCCAGCCACCAATGTCATAACCTGCCAAAGTTTCAGCGACGGAGCCGTCAGCATTTTAGGCATCGCCGTCCCCAGAAATCCAATCACACAGCCACCGACAAATCCCTGAATCATCAGCCGCGTGTGCGCCTGAAGCGGGTAGTAATCGAGCATCTGCCAGTAAAACAAAGGCCACAACATCACCCCCACCACCCCAGCCAACAATGCCA
>CAXMPP010000026.1:0-18435 GCA_964195395.1 uncultured Thermodesulfobacteriota bacterium | reverse complement strand
CAACCAGAGATGGAAGACTTCAAACCAACTGGCGACCCACGTGGCCCGCTGGTCAAAGCAACGGACTGGATTCAATATTCAGAGACCGCCGAGCGCGAGACTAACACCATGCCTCAGTGGGCGGGCTCATGCTGGTACTACCTCCGCTACTGCGACCCTAACAACTCCGAGCGCTTCATCTCCAAAGAAGCTGAAGAATACTGGAGCGCAGACGGCGCGGCAGTCGATCTCTACGTCGGCGGCACCGAGCACGCAGTGCTTCATCTTCTCTACGCACGCTTCTGGCACAAAGTTCTCCACGACCTCGGCCACCTTTCCACAAAGGAGCCATTCAAAAAGCTCGTCAACCAAGGCCTCATCCTCGGTGAAGACGGCCAGAAGATGTCCAAGTCTATCGGCAACGTCGTCAACCCTGACGAAGTAGTCGAGCTCTATGGTGCGGATTCACTCCGTCTCTACGAGATGTTCATGGGCCCACTCACTCAGGTGAAGCCGTGGCAAATGAAAGGCGTCGAAGGCGTTTCTCGCTTCCTCGGTAAAGTCTGGCGCGCAGTGTTCACCCAGAACCAAGCTGGCGTGTGGACACTCTCAGAAAAGGTAGTCACTGAAGAGCAAACGGACAAAGCTCTCCTCAAGGTAGTTCACGAGACAATCAAGAAGGTCGGCGATGACATCGACTCGATGTCCTTCAACACCGCGATCTCGCAAATGATGATCTGCACCAATGCATTCACTAAGGCTGAGAAGATCCCTGTCAGCTTGCTCGTCGATTTCCTCAAAGTGCTCAACCCATTTGCCCCACACATCACCGAAGAGATCAACAAACAACTCGGCAACGACACCCTCCTCTCCGAGCAAGTCTGGCCACAGTACGTTGAAGAATTCCTCATCGAATCTGAGATCCAGATCGTGGTTCAGGTGAACGGCAAAGTCCGAGCAAAGCTCATGGTCAACAAAGACGCTTCCAAAGAAGAAGTCGAAGCCCTCGCAACAGCTGACAGTTCAGTCCAGTCCCACACCGATGGCCTCACGATCCGCAAGATCATCGTCGTCCCCGGCCGCCTCGTCAACATCGTCGCGAACTAGCCGTAGAAGAGGCTTCCAGCCTCTTTAATGAATCACCAAGGACTACGACCCTTAAAAAACAAAGAGCCAAGATGGCTCTTCTACGAACAACCAAAAGCCGCGCTGGAGTAATCCAAGTGGCTTTTTTGTTTCCTCTCTAATACAGCCTAGAGAACTTGGAGAAATCGGCTTGGCGTTTTTCAACAAAGGCTTCGCGCCCTTCTGCTGCTTCATCGGTGCCGTAGGCTAGGCGGGTAGCTTCGCCGGCAAAGATTTGTTGGCCCACCATTCCGTCGTCGGTCATGTTGAAGGCGTATTTCAGCATTTTCTGAGCGGTTGGTGATTTGTCATTGATGATACAGGCCCACTCTAACGCCTTCTTTTCCAGCTCTGCATGCGGCACCACCTTGTTCACCATGCCCATTTCATACGCATCTTGCGCAGTGTAGCGAAGACCTAGGAAAAAGATTTCCCGAGCACGTTTTTGGCCGACTTGTTTAGCTAGATAGGCTGATCCGTAACCTGCATCAAAGCTGGCGACGTCTGCATCTTTTTGTTGGAACACGGCATGCTCTTCAGAAGCGAGTGTTAGATCGCAAATCACGTGCAGCGAATGCCCACCACCAACCGCATAGCCAGGCACCACAGCCATGACAACCTTGGGCATGAATCGAATGAGGCGTTGGACTTCTAAAATGTGGAGTCTACCAAGATTCTTTCCCGTCGCATCCTCAGTGCCGTCGTACTTATAGCCATCTTTGCCGCGGACACGTTGGTCGCCACCTGAACAAAATGCCCAGCCGCCATCTTTAGCGCTCGGGCCATTTCCAGTGAGGATCACCACACCTATAGCGTCGTTTACCCGAGCATGCTCTAGCGCTTGATAGAGTTCATCCACGGTTTTTGGTCGAAAGGCATTGCGGCACTCTGGGCGGTTGAATGCTATACGCACAGTCCCACCAACCACCGCTTCGTGGTAGGTGATGTCTTCAAAAGTAAAGCCTGCTACTTCCTGCCAATCTTCGGCGTGAAAAATCTCTGAAATCATGTGCGCTATGATGGCCATAGACACGATTCATGCCAGTGAAATATCGATCACTTGAGACTCGCAGCAATCTCCTCTGCCGCTCCAATCAGCGATGGGTAGGCTGGCTCCCAACCTAGCGCTCTGATTTTAGCGTTAGAAACAGCCTTGTCAGACCAACCTCGCTTGCTCTTTAAATTTCGTGGAACGCTCGGGGGAAGCTCACGGCCAAAGATGGTGGCTAGTGCCTGATACGTTTCCAGCTGGCTCATTGGGTGTGAATCACAAACATTGTAGATTTCTCCACGTGTGCTCTCCCCCATTTCACAAAGAAACAAAATCGCCCGTGCCGCATCTTCATGGTGAGTGTGATTGAGCAGTCGACTGCCGTCTTCCTCCATCGCAGCCTCCCCTGCCAAAAAGCGACGTAACAGATACGAACGACCATCGCCATACACCCCAGCGAGTCGCGCCACGGTCCCCTTTGCCTTCAAAATGACCTGCTCAGCTTCCAGTAATAACTGACCCGTCTCACGCTCAAGATCGGTCGCTGATCCCTCTGTCACCAGCTCACCATTCACCTGTGGGTAAACTGAGGTGCTCGATGTGAATAACATGTGTGAATCTGGGAATATCTCGGTTAAATGCCTTGTTCCATCGCGGTAAACTGCACGATAGGACTCAATGCCACCTCCTCCAGCACTAGCACAATGCAGCACATGTGTCGGGTAACTTATTGATTTAGAAAGATCAGATAAAGAGTCTAGAGAAGTGAGGTCAGCATGGTGATCTCCAACTCCATTTCTACTCATTGTTGTTACCTTCCAGCCATTCTTTGTGAATAACTTCTGAGTAACTTTTCCAACGAAGCCATTTCCGGCAATTAATAAGTGTTTCATTCGGTCTCAACTTCGCTGCTAGATTGATCGGACTCAACCGCTTCTGAAGGTTCCTCTTCGGGCAGATTTTGCGATTCTTTCGAATCCGCCTCAGCGACAATTTTCACGAGTGGATCGATCACTTGAGGGTCTTCAACTGGAACCTCAGGGGGCTTCTCAATCACTTCTTCAGCGGTGTAATAATCAACAAGGCCTTTTGTCACGGCATTGACATATTCACGGTAGATCGATGGTCGTAGTTTCTCGTTTACAAAACCTAGTGCAGAATAGTCTCCGACCTGCATCCGCTTGTAGGAATCTTTACCATTCATCAGATAGGGTTCAAAATACAGCACTGGACAATCGTACAATCTGTTAGCTATCAAATTTCTCCCCCATAAAAAAGGGTTTCCATCCACATTCACGGCCCTGCGCGAGTTCGGCTCATATTGGTAGGCTGGTAAGCCTGATTCAGCATGAAAGCTCGCGGCGGCGGCGGCGGTGAGTTTAGCTTCCTCAGCATGGTTTCCTTGTAGAATCTTAAGAACACATTGGTAGCGCTCATCGTCATGCGCCAACTCGCTCTGCGTGTAGGCTCCATTGAGGATCATGTGGAAGTGCTCTTTTTTATAGAGTTGAGGACTCTTTGGATCGGGCTGGGCATCCGCATTGAAATGCAAACAAAGAACGATGTCAGGTTTTAGCTCTTTATTGACCAGTTCCGCTCGCGCCCGAATCTCACCATTTCTATAGAAAAGCTTCTCGGCCTCACGCTTCACACTTTGCTCAGTCACAGCAGACTTATTCGAAACCAGCTTGGACTTAGCATAAGCATAGTAGTCCTGCGGTCGGAACGGATTGACGGGGCTATTCTTATCCCGGACAAGATGAACGATCGCCCCTAATGACTCTAATTGATTCATCAATAACTCTGCTACAGTGAGCGTCATGTTCCCCTCTTGAACCGGCGGAACTCCATCCTTCAAAATGAATCTTCTGTGCTCAATTCCGGCGTAATCGCCACCAATGTGTCCAGGGTCGATAGCTATCCGTAGACCTAACAAAGGTGCTGACTCTGAACTTTCTCCGAGTTCCACTTTAGAGCGCCAGAACTTTTTGGGCTTCGCCTCAACAACCTCATTTTTGAAAGCCAATTTGTAGGTTTTTGATAAATCACTACCGTGCGTTTTGATCAAGACGTGCTCAGCCTCCAGCGTAAACCAATCCTTCCAATAGGGCCCCACTGAATACACATTACTCATCAAATCTATAAATTCAGCGCGAGAAACCGTGTACTGATAAGCATCCAAGGAATCCCACTGCGGAGCATGACCTAGAGCGGACTGATGTTTATCATATTTGACTGGGATCGCGTTACTGGGCTGTTCGTTTTTGCTAATTTCCACAGTTTCCCCCTCCTCTATTTCTAAAATTTCCTCCGATTGATTAGACGTTTCAAATTTGGGCATCTTGGGCGGCTTCGTTTGTGAAACCACCGCTTGCACAATAAAGGCTCCAAGCAAGGCGCTGACGACTAGGGAAATTTCCAAAGCTAAGTTTTTACGGGGCATAATGGTGATAGGGCTGGTATCGCTGGAAGCAGTGTGGTTTGTTCGTTGGACTCTAGCGAAGATACTACATCTGACTACGAGAGAAACGAAGACCAAGTTACGCAATGCGCATTCTTTTTTTAGGAGATATCGTCGGTGAACCCGGCAGAAAGTCGGTGATCAAATTTCTTCCCTCCATCCAGAAGGAACATGCTATCGATTTTACTATCGTCAATGGGGAAAACTCAGCTGGCGGCCGTGGGATCACCCCCTCTATAGCCAACGATCTATTCAAAGCTGGAGCGGATGTGATAACGACTGGTGACCACGCCTGGGACCAACGCGAGCTGGCCGCCCACCTCAGTATTGAGAACCGTATTTTGCGCCCTATCAACTATCCTGAAGGTGTCCCTGGAAGCGGGCTCATCAGTATCGACACCCCTGCAGGAAAACTGGCTGTGCTCAATGCCCAAGGCCGCACCTTCATGGGGCAAGCTCTAGAGAACCCCTTCATCATCCTAGAGGACACCGTCGATGCTCTTATCAAAGAGGGCACAAAAATGATCTTCCTCGACTTCCACGCTGAAACTACCAGTGAGAAAATTGCGATGGGCTACCACCTCGATGGGAAAGCCTCCGTCATCGTCGGCACTCACACGCATGTTCAAACTGCGGACGAGCGCATCCTGCCCAAGGGAACAGCCCATATAACCGACGCCGGCATGTGTGGTCCCGAAACCTCCGTTTTAGGCCGTAACGTAGAAAGCATTATCTACCGCTTCAAGTCATCACTCCCGACCCGCTTTCCTGTAGCCAAGGGCCCCGTGAGACTATGTGGTGTGATCGCAGAGATCGATCCAACAACTGGGAAAGCAAAAAGCATCGAGAGGTACAACCGACTGCTAGAACCTAGCGAGATGTAGACTACGGTAGTTTCCGCATACTTCCTTTTTGCTGTTCACGCTCCACTTCTTTCTGCTTTTTCATCTGCTCCTGACGAGCTTTTGAACTAGCAGCGTCCCCTGCATGGGCGTTGTAACGGGCATTGAAACCTATTTTTCCCTTATAGAAGTCAGTCATATTTTTTGTCACCACTAGTGGGGATAGATTTTTTAAGCCCATTTTTGGCACAAGGAATAAAACGCTCCCAGCAATAGCGACGCCAAGCAGCAGTATATAAAAGATCGCGCCCGATCCTAACTTTTTGCGACGTCCGTAATTTCTGGGGGCAAACAAACAGATCGCGTAGACCCAAAGGTTGTATATAGGTACGAAGACTCCTAGCCCGTGTGCCTTTGAATACCCTGCGTGCTGCATCCGTGTCGCAGCCATTTGCCAAGTTACTATAGCTAATATAACCAGCGGGAGCACTTGAAAAAAGAGGCTAGAGCTAACCCTCGTGGGAGTGAGCAATTGCTGCACCTGCAGTTCTGTTAGTATGACTATCCCCAGTGCCATCGGGATCAACCAACCAAAATAAAAATAGATATTAAACAACGCGCGTGAAGCCCCACGGCAAACAATATCTTCATCAATATCCTTTGTCCCCGCTGCGTCTCTCACACGGGCATCCGACTGGCTAGCGACTGATCTAACCTTCTTAATCGCAGCTTCAAAGGGCTTGGCTTCAGTCAGATTCACCCATTTCTTCATTCCCTGCTTCCACACCTGAGTAGAGTCAATATAGACCTCCTGCGTTGCTATTTTTTCACAAAATTCTTCAAAAGTCACCGGCCCTCGGCGGTGACCCAAAGTTAGATAAAACCATTCTTTCTCAACTGCTTTTCCCATAACTTCTTTCTACTTTATATAGTTAAGTGTCGTTGACACCTCGGGGAACTGCCTAAAACAGTAATAACTTTCTTACCATTTATCAATCTCAATTTTAGATACAGATTCTAAGCGCCGCGCAAACCGCAGCTTTATGAGCATTCACACGCAGCTGCAAATCGAGACTGCTTGGAGTTTCAAAGGTAAAGGATAAGGGACATCCCAATGTTGCCAAAAAAATGGCTTCTGGCCAATGTTTAGGCTCATCGGGCTCACTGCCATGGTAAATCCAGCCAGCCTCTCGGACTTCATGATCATCAATGAGAGCCTCAGGCTCCATCGGCATAGTTGGAGTGAGGGCCTCGACCATACGCATGTAACGTTGTGGTCGATCTTCGAGTTGGTTGATTTCGTAGAAATAGAAGCCAGAGCTCTCCCAATCCTCGTGTAAAGAGATCGCAAAATCGCATTTTCGCCCCTCCAACCATTTTGCGTGGGCAGCGACTTCTAAAGACAAACGATTGAGGTAATCTCGGTTCAGATCCAAACCTTGATAATTTTCACGAGATCCCGCCTGAAGTCCCGTTGGGTTCAAGACCGGACACACATACCACGAGCACGATTCCGTCAGAGTTCTTTCTTTCAACAACTCCAACAACGCCAAAGGTCCAGCTGGCTCATCACCATGAATCCCTGAGGACAGATAGACCGTTCTCTCACTATCCTTCCGAATAAGTGAATAGGCGTAGATAGGAAATCCCTCTACTTCACAGAGTAATTCACGCTGAGCTCCGATTGCCTGTAGCTCTCTATCACAAGCTTCGATGAGTTTACGCACCTCCATTCCCTCCAGTGAATCACAGCTCAATGTGGGATCAACCACGAAGTTCCATTGTTTCATTCGCCATACGGATGTTAGAATAAATGATGCGCTTATCAGTTGACTAGAACTAGAACCAATACAGCCTATCTCCATGGCTCCAACGCTCTCAAAAAAACACCTCATTCCGTTTGAACTCTGGTATGAGGATTTTGCCCCAGGCTACCCAACGATTCGTATTAGCAACGCTCACGCCTCAGCCACAATCGCGCTACACGGCGCGCATGTCATCGATTGGATTCCTCGCGATCAAGTGCCCGTCATCTTTACAAGTCGTGAAGCTATCTTCAAAGAAGGAAAAGCCATCCGCGGTGGCATTCCCGTTTGCTGGCCGTGGTTTAACGCGCATCCAAGCGATCAATCAATGCCAGCTCACGGTTTCGCTAGAAATCGATTTTGGCAACTAATCCAGAGCCGCAGCACTGAGGAATTTACTGAAATCACTCTCCAGCTCGATACTCAAGCAATCGACATCTGGCAGTACGACACCAGCCTCACACTAACCATCAAAGTGGGTAAATCGCTTAGCCTTGAACTTAAAACCACCAACAATGGCAGCACCCCAGTCACTATTGGTGGCGCTTTACACAGCTATTTTTACATCAGTGATATTCAGAAAGTCACTCTCACGGGATTGGAGGACACTACCTATCTCGACTCCTTAGACAGAGTAGAAAAACTCCAAGAAGGCCCCATCCATTTCGAGTTCGAAGTGGATAACGTCTATCAGAAAACTGATCAGTCAGTGCTCATTCACGACCCAGGATTCAAACGCACTATCAGCGTTGAAAAGTCTGGGAGCCAGTCAACAGTCGTATGGAACCCCTGGACCGGAAAGTCCCAATCTTTAGCAGACCTAGCAGACGATGAATTTCATGACTTCGTATGCGTAGAGACCGCCAATGCGCTAGCAGACGTGCACATCCTCGATCCTGGTGCCGAGCACAGCCTGAGCACCACGATCAGCTCGATTCCAACTTCAGTCTAAAATGCTCAGCCCCAAGCAAACTCAAGCATTTCAATCAGCCCTCGTTGACTGGTTCAAACTTGTAGGAAAAGACTATCCTTGGCGACAAACTACAGACGCTTGGCACATATTGGTCTCGGAAGTGATGCTCCAACAAACTCAAGTCGCGACAGTGCTCGGAAAAGGATTTTACACCCGCTTTCTCGAACGCTACCCCACCCCAGCCTCCATCGCCGACGCTCCAGAGCAAGAAATCCTAAGCGCTTGGGAAGGGCTCGGGTATTACAGGCGTGTTAGAAACCTGCAAAAAGCAGCGAGAGCCATCTGTGACAACCATTCAGGAGTCTTTCCTACACAACACTCGGAGATCCTAGACCTACCAGGGATTGGCCGGTACACCGCTGGCGCCGTTGCCTCATTTTCCTACAACCAATGCCAGCCACTCGTCGATGCGAATGTCGCTCGCATTTTCTCTAGGCTATTCGATTACCAAGAACGCGTAGATAGCTCCACTGGCACCAAACAGCTATGGCAATGGGCTGAAGGCCTTGTATCCAAAGACCACCCAAGACTCTACAACTCCGCACTGATGGAGCTAGGTCAGCAGATCTGCACAAACAAATCCCCACAGTGTGACATTTGCCCAGTAAAAAGTTGCTGCCTAACATCTGACCCAACCAAGTTGCCACTAAAAAAAGCGCGCAAGAAAACCGTATTGTTAGATGAGCTATGCATGCTCGCCGTAGATTCTAAAAACCAAGCAATCCTCTTGCACCAGGCCAGTGATAAAGCCCGCAGGTCAGGCATGTGGAAACTCCCAGAGCGCCAAGCACACGAGCTAGAAAATCAGCCGCTATTGCTCAAGGACAACTACACCATCACCCATCACAAAGTGACGCTCTATGTCTATCAAGCGCCAGAGAAAATCACGCTTCAAGAAAATGAATCTTGGCACCCACTCTCAGAACTTCCAGAGCTCCCCTTACCTAGCCCTTTCCGTAAGGCGCTCAACACACTCCTGTTAGACTACTTCGCCTAAAGGTGAAACGTGCTCTAGCGAAGCTTCACTTTAGCCACACGTTTTTGAGCGAGTTTAGCGTCAAACTTTGCGGGATCATAGTCATCATCCATCCAGTCAAGATCACCATCGACGCAGGCCTGATAACCGTGTGCTCCACCGGCGTCTTCCGGCGGGCAATTGCGCTCGCCACCTAATACTTTGGCCTTAGCTTCATCGCACTCGACTTTACGCAAGAAGGCGACTTCGTGGATCCAATCCTCCCTAAAATCATAACGGTAAAGCATTCTATATGGGAATCTTCTGCGACCTAACATCTCTTTGAGAGTTACCGCACTTTCATCGCGAAAATCATCTCCCTGCACAATATCCTCATCCACTGAGGCAATCACACTAGTAAGACGCTTCCCTTTGCCGTGACGAAACTCGTGCAAGTGTTTATCTTCCCAGCCCATCGCAGCTTGGAGAACTTGATGAAGCTCTAGGAAAGTAGCTGTCGACGGCACTGATACCTCACGCCAGATAGCGGGTTCAATCTGATAAAGTACAATCTTTAGCTCATAATGCTCGGGAGTTACTTGCTTAGCCATGACGACATCTAAAACACAACTCAGAATCATACGCAAGAGCGCTCGGTGTAAAATAAATGAACCTTTTCTGCAACTCTGAGTAAAAAACACAGTTTCATGTCTCAGAACCTAAAACCACTAAACATGAAAAACACACTCACATCCATCATAGCTCTCGGCCTCCTAACTGTATCCTCCTCAGCACAATTCAAAGGAAAATCTGGACACAAACACCACCGTAACCATGCCACCAAATCAATCGTAGGTGATGCCTCAGAATTTGGCGTACTCGCTGACAAATTCCGCGAATACCAGCGACCCCCCTCTGGAGGTGGTGAATACTACACCAAGTCAGAGTCCAGCCTAAGAGCGGAACACAGCCAGCTCTACCGCTCTATTCAAAGTGCTGTCACTGAAGACCGTATCACCGAAGAAGACGCACGCGATGCCGTCAATTCTCTTCTCACAGTAGGAGCTAAACACCTCGCAGCAGGAGATGCTGCCAGCGCTGAACAAACATCCACAGAGCTCAGTGAGATTAAGAAGTCAATCAAAACGAAAATGACTGACAAAGCTCCAGCTGGCATCATCACCCCAAAGGTCAATCACCTCCAGTTCCACATGGAAGAGGTCATTCGTTTCGGTGAAGCTACCGACCGACTCAGCTCAGGAGCAATTAAGACCCTCCGTCGTAAACTCGACTCGCTTGAGTCTAAAGAAGACAAGGCTAAGGCCAGTGGCTCCATTTCTGATCGAGACCACGAAAAGCTCATCGAAGAAAGCCGTGAAATCTGGAGAGACGCGCTAGCTAAATTCTAATATATTCAACACTAATACCTTCCTTCCCAACTCAGAGAGTCCAACTCTCTGAGTTTTTTTATGCATAAAAAATGGGCTTTCAATCTCTCATTTCAACGATCACATGAATACTCCTAAACTAACTCTCTTTACTAGCCTTGTTCTAGTAACAGCTCTCACTGCTGGCCAAGAACCCGCTATCCCTGTAGGAAAACTAATCGTAGATCATGACCTTGTTCTTTCGGGATCAATCCCAAAGCTTGAATGGCAGATCACACACCCAAAATCGCTCGAGGACATTCTCGAGATCGATTCAACTACCGACGAGATCGAGACTAAAACAGAACTCATCGTTAAAGTAAGTATCATTGGTGTTGGCATCACTGACGGCCGTAATGAGTATGCAGCTTCTTCATCTATTAAATTTGGAAATAGCCCTTGGCAATCAATCTTCTCAGGCTATGGCAGTCAAGTAGACCCATCGGTGATTCACATCGAAGAGAAGGTGCCCAAGGGAACTAAAATTCAGTTTGCGGCCTACTTCGATTCTTGGAACTATAACTCAGACGATACAATCAAAATTCTCAAAGACGGAGATACCCCTCCGTCCTATGCCTCTGGTTATGCTGATCAAAGCTCAGCGGAAGAATACATCCAACCCTACATGAAGGATGGTAAAATCACTCTGGGACCAATGGACATTCTCTACACAGCTGAACTCACCCATAAAAGCACAGGCCATTCCGGATTCGACATGCAAGACACCATCGTGCTCGTGAGGTTCGAAGAAGTAGCAACTGAATTTGGCTCAGCCAAAGGTGAAGTTGAAGAAAACCTCAATGGAGGTGAGAGTGTAAACGATCACCAAGAGGTAGCCCAAAATAGCGGCAACAACGGCCAACAAGGTAACAATGGCTGGGGCAACGGCGACCAGAACGCTCCTAGCAATAGCCTTGAAAACAACAATGCCGAAAATGCTCAAGGAAACACTGGTTCCACAACCCACAATGGTGGGTGCAACAAGAACAACAAGAAATCCTATGGTAAGCGCAGTTCGGACCGCTCAAAGGGCTGTGGATACAGCGGTGGCGGCCATAACTGTAACAACTAGGAATCCTTTATGGTCCCACAGCGAAGATCTGAAACTTATTTCTTTAATTTCACCTCGTCAATCTCATGCGCCTTCATTATCGCGTAATGCTTTTCAGCGCTAGCCTCCTTCTCCCTTGTGGACTACAAGCTAGCGAAGACAAGCCCTCCAAAATTGTTCGACCGAGCAAGCGAACGCTTATCGGCAACTCCACTTTGCTCGCAAGCTCAGGAAAGTGGACACTCGTTCCCAAAGGATCAGTACTCTATGTACCGAAGTCTCTAAACTCTAAGATTGTAACTAAACCGAAAGGCAAGCTACTCAGCTGGAACGATTTCATCGCACGTAATGGAAGTTGGATTCACTTAGCTTCAGTGAAAATGAAACAAGCCCAAGGACGTGAAATTATTTCTCAAGAAATGATTAAGCAATACTCAAGACTTGGAAAAATCGTCATTGCCACTTATTCAAAAGCCCCCATTTCAGTGAGTACTAAAGCGCTTATTCCACCTGAGCAAGAAGAGCTAACAAAGCCTTAACCCATTCTATCTACTATGAAACACTTTCTCACTTGCACCCTTCTCTGCACCTCACTTTGCTACGCGGATGAATATGTCAACTTCCTCCGGCAGATTCAAAACGATGCAGATAAAACGACCCTCGAAATGTCAGGCTTGGCCAATGAAGGCACGAGTGACGCGGAAAAAGAGGTCATAACTTCTTCAGTCTTCGAGCTCTGGGCGCTCAACTCCACCACTGCCGAAGAGCACCTACTCGATGTGAAAACAGTATCCGCCTATCACCCACAGGCTGAAATTTCTATTACCAGCGATGACCCATACACTCTTATACCTCGGACTAGAATTGACCAACCATTCACAGTGACATACACTATCGACGGACTCATCACGGACGACCCAAGTGTCCAAGATGCAGCAAAGTCCGTTATGTTAGCCCGACAACTTAGCAGTGGTGAAATCGTTGGTGAGTCAGAAATCGACAAGAATGAAACTGACAATATAAGTCTCCCAGCACTCGAAGGCTCTTCTGGAAGCTATGAAGAATTCGTCATTTATGCCCACCCTGATGGCTACTTCACTGAATCCACAGAATTAGCCACTCAAAAGGTCATGATCTTCCCCATGGCAACGGGTAAGTTCACTGGTTTTACCTCAGGTGAAAAATTTATAACACCTCCGACAATTAAGATCAAAATTAAGGACATGTACCCACGCTCAGACTACTACATTCAAGTGAGTCACCCAGACTGGTCTGAGCCTAAAGTGGTAGAAAATTCAGTCACAAAAAACCCTAACGAAGAGTCCTGGACTCCGGCAAATAAGAAAATTTCAGGACTCCGCTACTTAATGACAGAAGCTGGTATCTACACTGTAGATCTACGAGTAAACACTCCTTTTGGTGATCGCTCTATTTACTCTAATAAAATGGAGATCGAAAAAACTCTTAAACTCAACGGCAACTTCAGTTCGAGTAATTAATTCTCCAGCTATTCCAACTTTCAAAGGCTCTAGTCAAAAACGACTAGGGCCTTTTTTTGTAAGGTTTCAGCCTATAAACATATGATAGTACCCCGCAATTTTGACGGCTCGATGTACCCTTTTGATATTGTCCATAAATCATACCTCAAAAAATTAAGTGCACATATACACAACAAGAGACCTAAATGCGCACGATTTAGACATAAAGAGCAGGAATGTTCAAAAAAGATCACAAGTCGAAATTAGGACAAACCCTTACAATAACAGAACTTATGTTCTATTATTTATGATAGATCCGTGAGCACCCACTAAAAGTTCCATTTACATCACGTCCTATCTATCAGCATAATGTCACACAGCATTTCTCCCATACTAAAACAAACCCACAGATTACACATGAAATACATTGCTCTCACTTCAGCCGCTACCGCACTATTGGTAGCCAATTCGTATGGAGACATCACTTTTGCCGCGCCAGGCATGGAGTCAGCCTCTTCTGTCACTGGCACCGATATCAAACACTCCGAAGCCCTCGGTCTATTCTACGAGTACGAGATCACAGGCCTGGAGTGGCAGCTCAGCGCAGGCACTCCTACTGGATCAGATACAATTATTAAGGGAAATGGAGACTTCCACCAAGGAGACACATCACGCGAATCTACTCTCACTGTCACCATCGCAGGAAGAACTATTCTAGGACCGGGCGGCGATGCCAGCACAGCCACCCTTACCGCCACGAGCATCTACGACAAAAGTTCGGGCACGGTCACACTCTCAGAGCCTTTCGTAGTAAAAGCAGCCGATATCAATCTTCTTATCGAACAAACCTCTGAGATGACCGGTGATGGCTCAAGTTATGTAGCTATCAAAGGTGTGTGTCTTAAAAATCCACCTGTACCCGTAGGAGATCTAGAAGTTTCCGCCACTGTCCGTGAAGGAGCCACTCCTCAATGCTACTGGGTTATCCGCCGCGAAGGCGTGTACGGCACAGCCCCTAGCTTCAGCGTAA
This sequence comes from uncultured Thermodesulfobacteriota bacterium, assembly GCA_964195395.1. Lineage (GTDB taxonomy): Bacteria > Verrucomicrobiota > Verrucomicrobiia > Verrucomicrobiales > Akkermansiaceae > Rubritalea. The sequence continues at coordinate 4,318 of CAXMPP010000026.1, read as the reverse complement.
CTAACGCTAGCTGGTCTCCAGGAAGCAGCGGGTCTGGATCTGGTGGTTCAAGCTCTTCCGGCAGCACAGACGGATCTACTGAGGTGGGCGGCACAGATGCGCCTAATGCTGCGGTCAATAAAACCAACAATGGCCACGGTAACAACATTGATGGTGTAGATGTTAGTAACCCTGGTAAGTCTGCTGAAAAATGGGCTGCTCGTGGCATTATCGACGAGTCTATCCAACCGGGCTATGACGGGGAGGCCGACGACGAAGGCTCAGGTGGCGGCTCTGCAGTAAGCCAACAGACCGACTAATTCATTCTGAATCCTTCGATATATGAAATTTTCCAATGTGAACTTTGGGAGAACACTCCCTCTGCTCACCATTGCTACCGTCGCTATACTCTCAATCCTTGCTCCCGTTACCTCGGCGCAGGGCCCTACATTCAAACGGCCTAAGATTGCTAAGTCTGGACCCTATGTAGACTCAGACATCCTTGCCAGCTCGGGCTTCCACACCGTTGTCCCCCGTGGGGCAGTACTTGTAGTTCCTGAGCGTCACGCGAAGCGTAAGATAAGTAAACCTACAGGGGTCTTCACCATTTGGCCCAAATTTTTAAGAAAAAATTACGGCTGGATTTACAAGTATGAAGTCACATTAGACCAAGCAAGTGGCAAGACTCCCATTAGTGCCGAAAAGATGGAGAGCTTAAAAGGCATGGGAAAGATAGTTGTCGCAGTCTACAAAAACAATCCAATTTCAGTGCTCCCCGCTAAACCCCAACCTTAATTTAAGGACATGATTTATAAAAATTCAATTGCAGGAATTGCACTACTCAGTTCCACCCTCGGGCTCTTTGCCGCCGATGACTTTGTTCGCCAAACAGACCTCAGCACCGACGTCATTATGGACGTCTATGTTGCTGGCCCCGACGGTGTAGGCGAGGAAGATGGAGATGTAGCCGGAGCGATGCCAGTAGGCGCATCTGGAGCTAGATTTCAACTTTTCGGCATCGGACTAGCCCCTGACACAAATCTTTACTTACTCGACGAAACTGTCACTGGCGCCCACATACCAACGGGAGTCATCGAAACTAAATCTGCTGATCCCTATGAGTCAGTGACAAGAACACGAGCTGACATTCCTTTTCAAGCACAGCTCGACTTTAGCAACATCCAAACGGACGATGACGCTCCACTCTCTAGTAAGTACCTCTATGTTGAGAGATTAGTTGTAGAATATTCAAGCGATGAAGATCGCTTACCTCTATCGAATGAAGAAGGTGAAAACCTACGCGTTGTCGAATCATTTTTCGTCAATAATAACGGCACCACAGCCTGGACTGACATTGAGACCTCACTCCAAAGTGAATTTGAGCATAAACAAAAAGGGGAGGAAAGGATTCGTATCTACGCACTACCAAACGAAGACTTAACTTGGTACGTGATTGACGAAAAGACAATCCACGTCTGGCCTATTGCTGACGCAACAATGACGGGTTCTGCTAGTGGAGACCTAGATTCAGCCGTTGACCTTGAAGGACAAAAACTCGCGTCGGCACCCACTATATATATATCAGCTCAAGACCTCTACCCCTCTTCTATAAACTACGTTCGCATTTATAAGGGTGAAGTAAGTGATCTTGCCGAAGGAGCGGAAGACCTGCTGACCATCATTGCCTCGGAATACGAAGTAGATGAATTCCACACAGTGACTCCGCAGGATTTACACGCGACAATTCCCGCTAGTGAAATTCAGGATTTTGTTGCTGGTGGTGGTACGTTCACGGCCGAACTTGTGACCCGTACGCCTTTCAAGGAAGGCTTTGAACGTTTAACATGGGCTACTTTTGAGGTCTCAACTAGACTCAAAATTCGTGGTAGCATCAACAGTCAGAACTAGCTTCTGGATCATTTCATCACGACAAAAAAGCTCAGGCCGAATGGCCTGAGCTTTTTTGTGATCATTTAGAGTGAGACAAACTTGCTTAGTTTTCGATGTAGGAGCAAACGTACTGTGCTAATCCATCTACCACCTCAATGGTGAATCCTGCATTAGCAGCGACATCAAAGTGCTGGCCCGCTGTGTAGCTACTAACTTCTTCAGAGCCATCGAGAGTCACCTTGCAGGCTCCGTCGATGATGTCCATGCGCTCAGCGGCTTCAGTACCGAAATGGTAACTGCCTGGGAAGATGACTCTAAAAGATATAGTTGTACCATCTTCGAAGGTGATGCCGTGAGAGACGACTTTACCATCGAAGTAAACATTGGCTTTCGCTAGAGCTGTAACGTTTTTAAATTCCATGGCGCTTGTTTATGCTACGAGTACGTGACTGTGAAGTCCGAACTGCGGTCATTATTCAGCATTTGCACGGATACTCACTGAAGCTCCGTGCGCATCAAGCCCCTCTACTCGGGCAAATTCAGCAACATACTTTTCTGATTTTTGCACGCTCGCCTGATCCATGCGTACGATGCTGGTGCGACGTTGGAATTGGTCGGAACGGATTCCTGAGAAGGATTTCCCAGAACCTCCGGTAGGAAGTGTGTGACTAGGTCCGGCGAGGAAATCTCCGACAGCTACTGCCGCGAAGTTTCCCACATAAATAGCTCCAGCCGTCTTCACCTGATCTAGCCATCGGTCTTCATCTTCAACGACGAGTGAAAGGTGCTCAGGTGCGAACACATTACAAATGCGTATCGCTTCATCTAGATTTTCTACCACCAAAGCAAATGTCCCAACATCGAGGACTTTGCGGATGTACTCGGAGCGAGAGAGACTCTTGATTTGTCGTTCGATCTCGATCTCGACCTTGGCTAACAACTCCATGGAAGTAGTAGCAAATCCCACCACGCTATCACCACCGTGCTCAGCTTGGGCTAACAAGTCTGCAGCCACGAAGGCTGGGTTTGCTGAGTCATCAGCGATGATCAGAACTTCACTCGGCCCAGGCAAAAGGTCGATAGACACGGCCCCCACCAATTGGCGCTTGGCTTCCACTACGAAGCTATTTCCTGGTCCAAAAATTTTCTCAACAGGTTTCACGGTCTCAGTGCCGAGCGCCATGGCTGCAATCGCCTGCGCCCCACCGACTTTGATGATTTGAGTCGCTCCAGATTCTTTAAGAGCATAGAGCAAAGACGGGTTCACCTTGCCATTTTCTCCAGCAGGAGTCGCAGCCAAGATGTTAGTCACCCCAACTGCTTGGCCAATGGCGGCAGTCATCAATGCTGTAGAAACTAAAGGTGCTTTGCCACCTGGCACGTAGACGCCGACACGATCATAGGGAACGAATCGCTCACCAACTTCGGCGCCTTCGGTATTCGTGTACTTCCAGTCTTGCCGCATGCTTCTGCGCGCGAATGCATGGACATTTTTCTTAGATGCCGCGATGGCCTCTTTTACTGAGTCCTCAACGAGTTCCTCAGCCTCAGCTAGCTCAGCCTCACTCACGTAAAGAGTTTCGTCCGTCAGTGCCAACTTATCGAACTTCTCAGTGTACTTGTACACCGCCTTATTTCCGCCCTGCTTTACAGCATCGACAATGGCAGCCACAGTTTCATAGAGATCTGTGCTTGGAATAGCCTGACGGTCTAGTTGCTGAACGAAGTCAGCATACTCAGCATCTTGGTATCGGATCACTTTCATGCGTTTCTTTAATTTTAAGTTCTAACGGCTCAATAATAGGGCCTGAGAAGGAAGTAGCAGATCGGTCCAGTAACCGCCACATAAAGCCACATTGGGAACACCCAGCGGGCGAGTTTCTTGTGCTTCGCGAACTGGTTCGTAAGTCCGTTGATCCAAGTAAAAAGGATAAATGGCAGACTCACGCCCGCTAATACGATGTGGCTGATAAGGAAAAAGAAGTACACACCACGCATGGCTCCTTCACCACCGTAACGAACCTCATCTGTAGTAAAGTGGTAAGCCACGTAACAGAGTAAAAAGAGCACAGAGCTAATCATCGCCACACTGATAGCTCTCGTGTGCAGCTTCACATTCTTTTTCTTAATAGCCATCACGGCTACCACCAGAGCGATTGCCACGATGCTATTTAAAGCCGCGTGGATAGGCGGGAGAAATCCAAAACTAAAGCCATCAGGCAATGCTATTTTCAACTCAGGCCGACGCATCATCCCTACCAACCCTAGCACAACAGCAGTCAACACCCATGCTGAGATTTTGAGAGTTTTCGACAGAGCTAGCTTTGGCTCACGTTGAAGATATTGCTTATAGTTCGACATTAGTTTGCTTTTTTCAAGGAAAGCTCAATTACTTCGAGCAACTGACTTTTTTTTGCCTCATAGAGATCTTTTTGATCATTAGCGAGCA
>CAXMPP010000025.1:18253-18515 GCA_964195395.1 uncultured Thermodesulfobacteriota bacterium | reverse complement strand
AGCGGGTACTGGATCAATGGGGCGTAATCACGCCCGTGTTTATTCGCTTTTAGAGAATGTGGAGCTAACAGCAATTTACGATCAGGATATTGATCGCGCTAAAGCCGTTGCCGAAGAATTTGGCGGAGTTGCAGTTTCTTCATTAGAAGAGTTAGCAGCACTTACTCAAGCCGTGAGCGTGGCCGTACCTACAGTGGTGCACCGTGAGGTAGGCTGTAAACTCATGGAACTCGGTTGTGACGTCCTGATGGAGAAGCCGATA
>CAXMPP010000025.1:0-18243 GCA_964195395.1 uncultured Thermodesulfobacteriota bacterium | reverse complement strand
TGGCCACATTGAGCGCTTCAACCCAGTGATGCGCTCGCTTGAAGAACGCCTCACCGAACCCAAATTCATTGAAGCGCACCGCCTCTCACCATTCCCAAACCGCAGCATGGATATTGGAGTGGTGTTAGATGTGATGATCCACGATCTAGAAATCATCCTCCATCTCGTCAAGAGTCCGATTGCGAGTATTGATGCGGTAGGTGTCAATGTGTTGACCCATCGTGAAGACATCGCAAACGCTCGTATTCGATTTGAAAATGGCTGTGTTGCGAACGTGACAGCGAGCCGTATTTCACCTGAGAAGATGCGCAAACTCCGGGTTTTCCAGGGCGACTGTTATCTCTCTCTCGACTACCAAGAGCAAAGTGGTGAAATGTATTGGAAAGAGGGTATGGAGATCAAGAAGAGTGATGTGGAAATCGAGAAAGATGAGCCACTGAAGCTAGAACTGGTATCCTTTATTGACTGTGTGGCCAAAGGGGAAACTCCGGCTGTTACCGGCACTCAAGGCGCTGCAGCTCTAGATGTGGCACTAGAGATAACCAATAAAATAGCGCAATCGCTCTAGTTCAAATTTTGGATTCTGTTGCCAGCATCCTAAACGACATCTATATTTAATCTGTGGATAAAGTAGAAATACCGCGCAAGGCGATTTATCGGCTCTCGATTTATACCCGATGCTTGAGACGATTGAGCGAAAAGGGGATTGAGACCGTTAGTTCGTCGGCCTTAGCGTCCGCTGCTGGGGTGAAGCCTGCTCAGTTGCGTAAAGATTTAGGCTATTTCGGCCAATTTGGCACACGTGGTCTTGGTTACCCTGTTGAGGTGCTTCTTACTGCCTTCCGTGAGGTTCTAGGGCGAGCCACTCTACAGCCAGTCATTCTTGTTGGTGCAGGAAACTTAGGACGAGCATTGCTTCGTTACGAAGGATTCCTGAAGGAGGGGTTTGAGGTGTTAGCTGCCTTCGACAAAACCCCAGAAAGTATAGACACAGTGCGAGTCCCTGTGCCTGTGTATCCAGATAGCGAGTTGGCTGATTTCATCAAAAAGCACCGGGTGCGCATGGCTATCCTATGTGTCCCAGCTGAATTCGGTCAAGAAGTGGCTAACACATTGGTGGAGGCAGGTGTGCAGGGTATCCTCAACTTTTCACCAACAATTCTTCAGACGCCAGATCACGTGGTTGTCACCCGTGTAGATCTTGCGATGGAGTTGGAGAACCTTAGCTTCTTTATAGATCAATAGAGTTTTGTCGGCACGAGCGAATTTAGCGAAATCAGGCTTGCAGCTGATTACGGATGAGGCATGGTCTGAGGCCTTATGATAATCATCGAAAAAGCAAGTGAGGAATACGCAGTTATTGAAGAACTCCTCGGCGAACATCCAGATAGCACACAGCTTGAAATCGTGGGAGGAATTGACTGCGACGATGAGGATATCGATTCGCAGCGCGAAGCTGGTGAGGAAGACCCAATGGCCACAATCGAACTGATTGCCCATTGGAACCCTAATACCAAAGAAGGTATCCTTGATTGGTACTTCGCGCGTGAGAGCACCATTGGTGAAGAAGAACCAACGATTGAGCATGGCGGTCCATTGCTTGCGTTCCGTTACGCTACCGATGAACCTGATCTTGATGTGCTTCTAGATGATGCTGTACCAGCTTTGAATGATGCAGTTGAGTGGGCTGAGTTTCAACTCAATGACGAAGAGGAATAAATCAGGCGTTTTATTTATAAATATTGAATTGCTCTAGCCGTCAATATGTGATGACTTCATTGCAGTTATGGCCAATGCAACAAATGTTCTCGCGAGTGGGATCGAAATCACAGGTTCGATCAAGTTTTCTAATGATATGATCATCGACGGTAAGATCGACGGTGAAATCACTTCAGATAAAGGTAAAGTCACTATTGGTGAAAACGCAAGAATCAAGGGTGATATCAAAGCTGGCGAGGTGAAACTCTACGGTAAAGTAGAGGGCACTATCAAATCCGAGCGTTGTGAGCTCAAGGCTAGTTCTGAACTCAAGGGTGACATCACCACTAAAATGCTTAGCACCGAAGAAGGTGCAGTGCTCTGTGGTCGCTCTGATATCGGTGGTTAATTCCTCCGAATGACCAATTTCCAAAAACGCCGCTAACATCATGCTAGCGGCGTTTTTTTATCTAGATGAGCACACAAAGAAAATACGCAGCATCGATCATCGTCCCTGTGTTTGGGGAAATCCCTTTGCATCCTAAAGTGATTTTCGATGAACTCATGCTCAAGGAGGGGCCGCTGTGGGCTCAGTTTTTTAAATACGGAGTTTGTGGAGTTCTTTCAACTGCAGTCCTCGTGCTCGTGGTGGCAATGTTTCAGTGGTACGCTCCAGAATATATGTCAGACGACTTGCCGTTGGATACGCGTAAGACTCATCTGCGGGTGGCGTTGTTTACTGCTTTTGTGCCAGCAAATCTGTTCGCCTATTTTTCCAACCGATGGTTAGTCTTCACCCCTGGTAAATTTGGGTTTTGGAATGAGTTGGCAGTCTTCACATTCATCTCGATAGTCAGCTTTACAGGAGGCGAGTTAGGTAAGAATTGGATGGTTGATCTAGACTACCCCAACTGGCTTGCAGCGGGGGCATTTGCCGTGAGTTCAGCCTTAGTAAATTTTGTTGCGAGAAAATTCTTGGTATTTTCACGATAATTTAGTGAAAGAAGGCTTCCAAGTTATCCTGATTTCAAAAACCACACTTTTATGAGTCTACCAGTTACTAATCAACCACTCTCAGTGGTTATCCCAGCCTATAACGAGGAGGCAACTGTAGCTCAGGTTATAGACGCCGTTCTTGCGGTTCCCTTGGTGGGAGAGGTTATTGTTGTAGATGACTGCTCCCGCGATCGGACTTCGAATATTGTTCAAGCCATTTCAGACTCAAATGAAAAAGTTCGTTTACTGCGCCACGAAGTAAATCAAGGGAAGGGAGCCGCGCTACGTACTGGGTTCCAAGGAGCTACTTTGCCGTTTGTGATCGTGCAGGATGCAGATCTGGAATACGATCCTAACGAGTTTCCATTGGTTGTGCAGCCTTTGATTGATAATGACTGCGACGTTTGCTACGGCTCGCGTTACCTGCGCAATAACCCACGACGGGTGCTTAGATTCTGGCACACGATGGGGAATCGCTTCCTAACAACCTTGTCGAATATGGTGACGGATCTCTATGTGACGGATATGGAAACTTGCTACAAAGCATTTCGCCGTGAAGTGATTCAAAATATCGCAATCGAAGAAAATCGATTTGGCTTTGAACCGGAAGTGACGGCTAAAATCGCGCGTCGCAAATTACGCGTCATGGAGGTTGGAGTCTCCTACTACCCAAGATCGGTCGATGAAGGTAAGCATATCGGCTGGAAAGATGGGGTTCGCGCAATCTATTGTATTTTCAAGTACGGCCTATGGCGACGCAATGAGAATCCGATGGTTATCACCACTGACTCGGATAAAGCCTAAACCCATCAAATAAGCCAACAGGAATCTATGAACTCGCTCACAAGACAAGAACGTTGGCTAATGTGGTCGAGCATCCTGGTGGGTGTGGTCTGGATACTCTATCGCTTGCTTGCGAGTACTGGGTGGATTCTAGATGACGAAATTAGTCATTACCTCTTTTCTAAAAGTGTTTGGGAGAACTCTGATCAAGTTTTCAATCACTGGACACGACCAGGTCGCAACCTGCTCCATTGTTTCGCCGCACCTTTTGGTTTTACGGCCACTAGGATTTTCACCTTGGTTCTGGCGCTGCTATCAGTCTGGGTGACATTTAAAGTGGGGCGCATTCTGAAAGTGCGGCTTCTTTGGACGGTGCCAATGATGCTGATGTATCAATCCTGGTTTCCCGAGTTGAGCTATCCGGTGCTCACGCAGACGCCATTCATGCTTTTTTGGATATTGGGGGTTTGGTTAGCACTCACAAAGCGTTGGCATCTCGCTGGATTTTGCTTTGGTTATCTATCATTGATTCGCCATGAGGGTATCTTGCTTACCGCTGCCTGGGGGATGTGGCTCACCTTTAGCGAGGGGGGATTTGGTAAACAGTGTATCCTGGCTCTCAGGGGGAAAGTTAAGGTCTTGAGTGCTCTACCTAAACTTGGTCGCGATGCGCTTTATGGGCTCAGCACGGTCTCGGCTATTATATTGTACAATCTAGCAGCATTGTACTTTAACGGAAGTTTCCCATTCTCGGTGTACTTTGAATCTGAGCCGACCACCATGTATGGAAGCGGGACGATCTATCATTACGTCCCCTTACTGGCGAGCGGTGTCGGTGCTTTTTGTTTTATTCTCTCGATTGGAGGCATGTTTAACATTCGTGCTAGATTTGGCGACTGGAGTATCCTTTTAGCTACTTATCCGCTCTACTTCATCCTCCACTCTCTAATTTACTGGAAGGGGGCATTTGCCTCAGGGGGGTACTACCTCTTTCTTATGCCTATGGCACCCTTCATTGCGCTCTTGGCTGCTGAGGGGTTGTCTCTCATTGTGGGGAAGAACGACGTGCGTTGGCGTAAGTGTCTCGGTTTGATCCTACCAGCACTTGTTATTTTTGAAGGCTTCAACATGACCCATCATCAAGCTCGTCACCAAAACTGGGCTGCCATCTACAACGGGGATGAAAAGCCAGTTTTTGGTATCATAGCAAGACCTCTGCGGAAAGGGGAGATGAACAATAAGCTCACTGAGGCTTCACTCTGGGCATCAAACAACTATCCCGAGGGTACGCTCATTCTAGCCAAACACGTGACTCACAATTTCACCCAAGGCACACTCGCCACTAAGCAGCGTGAGAGGATAGAAAATGCGCCGCTGCATACGATGCTAGTAGGTACCGTCTTCTTGTGGGATCGACTCTATTGCGATCACGAAAACCGCCTCAAATATAGTTCTTTCCATGAAAGCCAAGACTGGAAGGAAGTGAAAAAATGGAAGCTCGACTATCCAAAAGATGGAGACGAAGCGAAAGATCAATTTGCTGTGATTATCTTTGAGAAGGTGAGTCAGATCGATCAATCGGATAAAGAATACACTGAGTTAGGGGAGTCCGACAAATACAACAAGGTCTACGACTAGGTGGATTACTCTCGATTGAGAGCTGGTATCGTGTTACATTACTTGTTGAACATAAACAGTATATATCCATGAACACACTTCACGAAACTAACGAGGCATGGTCGCACGCTGATAGGAATAAAATAGCAGCAATACTTAGCGTCATCCCAGGCGTTGGCCACCTTTACAAACATCACTATGTGTCTGGCGCGGGAATTCTCATCGGCGGAAACGTGCTGATGCTATTCATCACGGCATGGCTTTCTTTAGCGACCTTTGGTTTTGCTTTGATCGTTCTGCCTGCCATGTACGTCGCCGCTGTAGCCGCTAGTGCCTATTATCTAGAGGATTTTCACGGCAAGCATCAAATTCTCCACCCGTGGAGACAAGAGGATCACTAACCTGGCTCCATCTCCTTCGTGCTGTTTTCGAAACGCATGAGTTCCTTAATGAAGGTGAGGGGAATTGAGCCTGTTGGTCCGTTACGGTTTTTGGCTAAGTTGAGCTCGGCTTCACCGTCTTTTTCATCACGTTCTTCTTGGCTGTCCGCATAGTAAGCGGTACGGAAGAGCAGTCCCACCATATCAGCATCCTGCTCGATAGATCCAGACTCACGAAGATCAGACATACGTGGGGAGCCACCAGTACGGCTTTCAGGGCCACGGTTAAGCTGTGCTAGTACGATAACTGGAATGCTGAGCTCTTTGGCTAGCGCTTTGAGTCCGGATGAAATCTCGGCAATTTCACGTTCGCGTGAGTTTTGAGCCTGCTTTGAGGTCGACCTCATGAGCTGAAGGTAATCAACAGCGATGATCTGAATGTCTTCTTCCTTCTTCTTGCGTCGCGCTTTGGCTCGCAGTTCGGAAATTGAAATACCTGCGGTGTCGTCGATGAAGAGTTTTGACTCGGCAATCTCCTGAGCGGCATTCTTGATTTTCACCAACTCGGCCTTAGTGGGGATGAAGCCATTACGAAGGTTGGTGATAGCGTAACGGGCACGCGCAAAGAGGAGACGTTGTACGATTTGCTCAGAGGTCATCTCACAGGAGAAGAACATGGAGGGGAGCTTGGCATCGAGACAGACGTGCTCAAGGATGTTCATCACGAACGAGGTTTTACCCATGGAAGGACGGGCTGCGATGACAAACATCTCACCAGCTTTCAAGCCATTACACATTGTATCGAGTTGCTTGTAGCCGGATTTGAGTCCCATTGGGGCACCACCGCCAGCAAGGAATTTTTCAAAACTCTCGATTACTTTTCGGACGTCTTCTTTGACTGTTGGAGCTTGCTCGATGTCAGCGCCTTCGCGAATCGAAAAAATCTTTTGTTCCACCTCGTCGAGCAGGCCGGCGACCTCCTCTTGATCCTCGAATGAGCGCGTGATGGCCTCGGTGCAGGATGAGATGATGTTTCGTAGGATGTATTTATCCTTAACGATGGTGAGATGGTGATCGAAATGTGCCGCGGTTGGGGCGTAAGTGTAAATTTCGGTCAGCGCAGAGGGACCGCCAATACTTTCTAGAACTCCGCGATCCATTAGGAGCTGCGTAAGTGAGACAAGCTCGACGGCAGTGCTGCCTTCGGAGAGATCCTTGATAACTCGATAGAGTGTCTGGTGTGACGGGTGGTAGAAATGCTCTGGAGTGAGGCCGAGTTCCTCGGAGCGCATCACATATTCAGATGGATCCTGAAGCATTGAGGAGAGTAAAGATTTCTCAGGACCTAGAGCGTTAGGTAAGGATCGCTGGGCGAAATCTTCCTCATCACTTTTCTGTGGTCCTTTCTGTAGTTCAGGGCCATTTTTTGGAGTCCATTTACTCGGTGCTTGCGTCGACATGTGAGCTGCAATGTGAATTGGATATTTGGCAGAAGCAATCAGTATTTGACTCTAAGGTTGGGGACTATTGATTTTACTTGGAATTTGCTTTCGCTGAGTTGACGGATGGCCATTCTCACACTAGTTCTTGTGAGCAATTTCCCATGGAATCCTTTTCTCAAAGCACTTTTGCCTATTTCTTTCTAAGCCTTCTGATTGAAGGTGCGCCTTTCATATTGTTGGGGACGATGGTGAGTGGATTCATCGATGTTTACATGCCTTCAGGGGTATTCGAGCGATTTTTGCCGAAGCGTAAGGTGCCCGCGGTTTTACTCTGCGGTCTACTCGGCATGGTGTTGCCCGTGTGTGAATGCGCCGTGGTTCCCGTGATTCGCAGGTTGGTGGCTAAGGGGCTACCTGTTTCGTGCGCCTTCACCTATATGCTTGCCGCGCCCATCGTGAATCCTATCACAATCTTAAGCACCTGGAGCGCATTCAATGAGCAGCAAGCTCTGTACATCACTTTATCACGAATCGGGATCGGGTATTTGATCGCGGTGATTGTTGGATTAGTGCTGATGCTCGTCCCTGTGGAGAAGGTGATCCGTAAGTCTCTGCTCGCAAAAGTGAAGGCTTCGAAGCCTCCAGAGAAATCTTGCTCACACGCACACCACGAACACACCTCTGAATGCTGTTCGTCGCATCACGGAGAGGATCATTCCCATGTGCACGCGCCGAAGCCTGAAGAGTCGTCGCATAGAGTTGTGGCTGCTATGCGATCTGGGATGAAAGACTTCGTCGATGTCGCTGTGTATTTTACGATAGGTGTTTGCCTGACAGCGATGTTCAATATTCTACAGGTTGATTATCACGATAGCATTTCAGCCTATGCTTCAGATCCCTTTAAGGGGACTGCATTACTGATGGTGTTAGCCTTTGTGTTGAGTGTCTGTAGCACCTCTGACGCCTTCCTCGCCGCATCTCTCGGGTCATTTAACTACGCATCAAAAATGGCATTTATGGTATTTGGTCCAATGCTTGATGTGAAGTTGCTCTTTCTCTATCAGACAGTAATGCGTGGGAAATTCTTGTTCGTCTTCTGCATCTTCCTTTTTGTGGCTGTTGGAGGGGTCTGCATCGCGTGGGCTGAATGGGATGGACTATTTTTATGGAGTCAGAGTTTGAGTAATCAACTCTCTGGTCACGGAAAGGGAGGGTTGTAAGTTATGTGGAAATACCTACAACGCGTGCTATTCTCGTGCTGTATACTGACTTGGGGTGGGGTGATGCTCTACTTTTACCAGAGTGTGCATTTGGATGCTTATCTAGCGCCTAATTTTCAATTCACTGTGCTGATTGGCGGATTGGCTTGCTCGGTAGTTGGTCTTTTCAACCTTATCAATTTCAGAGTCCACACCGATTGCCACCACGGCGGTGACTGCGGACATGACCATGAAGGATCTGACCTCAATCCAGTCGTCGCGCTCTCAATCATCTTGTTCCCGCTTATTTTCTCGCTCGTTAAGACTGAGCATAAGCTGGATGATACTCATTTGGCTAAAAAGTCAGCTCAGGATCTCGATCCAGCTTCCATGCGATTTCTGGCCGACCTTCCACCCTTCACTAAGGAAACCTTGAATGCGACTAGACAGAAAACTCCGGACGGGTTTTACGAAATGAATTTACTCGAACTGTTCTACTCAGCGGGTGATTCTGAATTAGAGCGTGTTTTCACGGGATTGAAATTTGAGACCGAAGCGATGCTTAGATCTGAGCCGAATCGGAACCCTAAGGGGAATCGTATGCGGCTTTACCGGATGTTTATCACTTGCTGTGCCGCCGACATGAAGGCCATTCCTATGTCCGTGGAGTTTGAAGGTGAATTTCCAGATTTTGAACCAAACTCTTGGGTCAAAGTAGGTGGTGAAATGCTCTACGAGCACATCAACGGAGTCACATATCCTGTGATGAAGGTGGAACGAATCGAATCAATCCCTTCACCTGAGGCTGGAAACCTTTACAAATAAAAAGCCACCTAAGTGAGGTGGCTTTTTGAAAGTCGGTTTTAGCTTAGTACTATTAGCTCTTGAACTCAGGGATGCGGAAGATCTTAGCGGTTGAGACGATTGGTTTTCCGGCCTTATCGCGCTTAGCTGTTGAAGTGTCTCTGACGAGGTGTCCGGGATTCATGCCTTTCACATCAATCACATTGTGAGGTCTGTAGGGGCTAATGACCTGAGTCTTACTAGTTTTGTACTGATGCGCAGCAGGGTAGTTTTTGTCAGCGATAACCGGGTTGAGATTGTTAGCTACCGTGGTGGAGCTAGAGCAAGAAACTAAAGTGAGGAGAGGGATGCTGCTGAGAATGAGATAAAGAGACTTCATGAGATTGATGATGTATTTATGAAATAGAATGAGGCAGTGCGAGTCAAAACTCACTAAGCTGCAAAACTTTCACCGCATGAGCAAGTGACTTGCGCGTTGGGGTTCGTCACTTTGAATCCTCCTTGCTGGAGGTCGTCTGAGTAATCTAGTTCACTTCCAGCGACAAAAAGCGCGCTTTTGGGGTCGATGACCACATTGACAGAGTTACTGGTCACTAGGATGTCGCGATCGCGTGGGCCGTCGACCAAATCCATTTTATATTGCAATCCTGAGCAACCGCCACCAACGACAGCAATGCGAAGCGCTCCATCTAATCTACCTTGTTTTTTAAGGAGTTGGCATAGATGGCTGGATGCTCCTTCAAGTATCTTGATGAGCTTTTCGTTACCGACCTTGTAGTTGACTGCGGACATGCGAGGAATATGCAGTTACTGGGATGTTTTTGAAGCCGAAAAGCACTGAGTGTCGATAAATGAATAAGTCTCCAGCCTGATTGATGATATGTTATGTCATAAATCAGGCAGAGCTGTAAACTGTGGTGACAATTTGGATAGACCATGCATTCTATTTACGTGCAACTAACATTGGAAGAAATTATTGAACTAACGGGTGGAAAGCTCGTCAGTGAGGGGAGCGCAAGTAGCTTCAGCGGTCTAGCATCACTCAAGGAGGCCAGTGCCGCTGATGTGTCATTTCTTGGTAATGAGAAATATTACACTGACTATTTAGCGACTAACGCTGGAGTGGTTTTAGTCCCCTCAATAGTTGAGGAATTCCCTAGTGGCTCAGTGGCGATTGAGGTTGAGAATCCAAGCTTCGCTTTCGGACTCATTGTTAAAAAATTGGCCTCAAAACAAAGAGTCTTTAAGGCAGGGGTGCATCCTGCGGCATGGGTCGCGGGTGATGTTGTTTTCAACCCAGATAAAGTTTCGATCAAAGCTGGCGCCGTTGTCGAGAGCGGTTCTCGCATTGGTGATGGAACCGAGATCAATAGCAACGTCTCTATTGGAGAAGGGGTTGTCATCGGTGAAGATTGCGTTCTTCATTCTAATGTTGTCGTCCGTGAGTTTTGTGAGCTGGAGGACCGGGTTATCCTGCAGCCTAGCTGCGTGATTGGTTCTGATGGATATGGATACGAACTTGTTGACGGACGGCACACCAAGGTGGATCAGGTCGGCATTGTCGTGCTTGAGGATGATGTCGAAATCGGAGCGAACACTGCGATTGATCGCGCACGCTTCGGTAGAACAATTATAGGCGAGGGGACTAAGGTGGATAACCTAGTGCAAGTCGCCCATAATGTTGTCACGGGTAAACATTGCCTAGTGGTGGCGCAGACCGGATTAGCTGGTAGTTGTGAGCTAGGGAACTATGTGACCGTCGCAGCTCAGGCGGGTGTCGCAGGCCACATTAAAGTGGGTGATCAAGCTGTCTTATTAGGACGCACTGGCGCGGCTAAAAATCTTGAAGGTGGCCAGATGTATATGGGTATGCCTGCCCGACCGGTAAAAGAGGAGCAGAAGAAGCTCGCCTCCCTTGCTCGCCTACCGAAATTGCTTAAAGAATTTAAGGAACTCAAAAAGAGCCTTAGTGACGTAGACTAAGCTCTAACTAGAGGTGTTAGTCCTGTCGTGTGAGTTCCACGAAGACTTCTTCTAATGTGGATTTGTGTCGGTGCAATGAACGCACCGGCCAACCGTATTGGTTGGCGAGTCGTGCCACTTTCTCGCGAGAATCAGTTCCTGAATCGCAAAGGATCGTGAAGTTGAGCCAGTCGGTCGCTGTCGGATTTGCTATAACCTTCTTCACGTTGTCGACTCGCTCGATTGCGGCTTGAATAATCGCGGCGTCACCTCGCACCTCAAGTTCGATGTGTCCAGCTGCACGCATATTGCGAATGAGATTCTCAGGAGTGTCAGAAGCTTTGATTTGACCTGAATCAATAATCACAACGTGATCCGCAATCATTTCCACTTCGCTGAGTATATGAGTGGATATTAAGATTGTGTGTTTTTCTCCCAGTCGCTTGATGAGCTTACGAATCGAGCGGATTTGATTGGGGTCTAGGCCATTGGTTGGCTCGTCTAAAATAAGTAAAGGTGGCTGATTCACCAGTGCGTCGGCGAGCCCGACGCGTTGGCGGTACCCTTTTGATAGCGTCTTGATCATTCTGCGACGCATGTGCTGCAGTCCGCACATATCGAGTGCTTCACCCACGTGATTTCGAGCATCACGGCCGCGCAAGCCTTTAAGGTGAGCGCGGAAGCTTAAATATTCTTTAACTCTAACATCGTCATAGAGTGGTACATTCTCAGGCATGTAGCCAATTGATCGGCGCGCTTGAATTGATTCTTTAAAGACATCGAAACCGTTGATTTTAGCTTTCCCTGAGCTGGGAGGAAGGAAGCCCGTGAGCATTCTTAGCGTGGTAGTTTTACCCGCTCCGTTAGGTCCGAGGAATCCAACAACCTGGCCATTACCCACTTCGAAGCTTAAATTGTTAACTGCTGTAAAGCGGCCGTAGCGTTTCGTGAGATTTTGAACTTCGATCATAATGAGGCGAATTAATAGAAATAATGAATATATCGTCAAATTTGCGACGAAAATATCAGATGCGCGATTGACTCTTGCGTGTTGGACTCCTAAGTAAAGTCATCTTCCGTGATGACCAAGCATTAAATGCTGCGCACGGACAAGTTTACAGCCCACACATCCACCCAAAATGAAATCATCTGTCTCTGCTCGACTCAATGCAGACCTACTTGACCAAAAATATGAACAGTGGTGCGACGACCCGCGCACTGTTGAGGAAAACTGGTCATCATTTTTCGAAGGTTTCGAGCTCGGCTCGGCCCAGGTCAAAGAAAAAGGTGGAGTAAACACCGCTAAGTCTGGAGCTGCATCAGTTCCTGCTGAAAGCCCATTATCCGATGAGCACAATTTAAATTTCCGAGGTAAGTGTGTTAGCTTGGTGTACAACTACCGTACTCTTGGTCACACACAGGCTCAGATCAACCCACTCCAAGACGAGGCTCCACGTAATCCTCGCCTTGAGCTGAGTCAGTTTGGACTAACTGATGCTGATCTTCAACGTGAAGCATCCACACAGTTTTTCCGTGCCGGTAAGAAGATGAAGCTTGGTGAGATGATTCAAGGCTTAGAAGAATGTTATTCTAGTAAGATCGGTTTTGAGTTCATGCACATTCATAATACGGTTGTGCGTAATTGGATTCGCCGAAAAATTGAACATCGTTTTGAAGAGCGTTACGCACAAGATCATTCGCATGAAAAGATTCTCGGTTGGATTCTTGAGTCTGAGTTATTCGAGTCATTCATCGGCAAGAAATTCCTCGGTGAGAAGCGCTTCTCGCTTGAAGGTGGTGAAGGACTGATGGTTCTTCTTAACACTATTCTTGAGAAGTGCCCGACTAGTTCAGTGAAAGAGATCGAACTTGGCATGGCGCACCGTGGTCGTCTCAATGTTCTGCGTAATTTCCTCCATAAGTCACTCACTACTCTTCTTTACGAATTCACTCCAGATTACGTTCCTGCGATCGTTGCTGGTGATGGTGATGTTAAATACCACCTTGGATACGAAAAGGTGCGCCAACTTGCTGACGGTGAAGTTCGCCTCAGCCTAGCGGCAAACCCATCGCACCTTGAAGCAGTCAACGCAGTTACTGAAGGTAAGGCTCGGGCTCGCCAACGAATCATCGGTGACGATGGTGTGCAGACTGATCGCAAGCAAGTCCTCCCAATACTCATCCATGGTGATGCAGCCTTTGCTGGACAGGGCTCAGTTGCTGAGGTTCTCAACCTCTCACAGCTTCCAGGTTACCGCACAGGCGGTACTATCCACCTCATCGTGAATAACCAAATTGGTTTCACCACGATGCCAGAAGACGCTCGTTCATCCGCTTACGCAACTGATGTTGCAAAAATGATCGAAGCTCCCATTCTTCACGTCAATGGCGAGGATCCAAAAGAGCTCGTTTGGGCCGCACTCTTCGCTCTCGAGTTTCGCCAGAAGTTTGGTCGCGATATCGTGCTCGATATGTATTGCTACCGTCGCCAAGGCCACAACGAAACCGACCAAGCAGCATTCACCGCACCGCACATCTACGGTAAGATTGCCAAGCGCAAGACACTCGGTCAGACCTACAAGGCTGAACTTGTTGCTTCTGGTGAGCTAACACAACTCCAAGCGGATGCAGTCCAAGACAATATCTGGAATAGACTTGAAGAAGGTTACCAGAAAATGCGCGCTATCGAGAAGGAGGGGGATCGCTCTAAGTTCTCAGGCTCCACCGCGGAACCCCAAGCTTCCTACTCACATGCTCCTGTAAATACGGGTCTCACACTCGACACAATCAAGCACATCGGTAACACTCTTACCAACGTGCCTGCTGAGTTCAATCTTCACCCAACACTCGCTAAGCGCTTTGTTCCACGTCGTGCTGAAGCTCTTCAGAGTGGCGTAGGTATTGACTGGGCATTTGCTGAGTCACTCGCATGGGGTGGACTTCTCATGGAAGGGAATCCAGTTCGACTCTCAGGTCAGGATTGCCGTCGTGGTACATTCTCTCAGCGTCATGCAGTCTTTTACGACAGCAAGACACGTGAGCGCTATATACCATTGCAAAAACTTTCAGAAGATCAGGCGAAGTTCTGTGTTTATAATAGCTTCCTGTCTGAGTTTGCAGTGTTAGGCTTCGATTACGGTTATTCGCTGGGTTGCCCTAACATGCTTACCATGTGGGAAGCTCAGTTTGGTGACTTCTCTAACGGAGCGCAGGTTATTATCGACCAGTTCATCGCTTCCGCAGAATCCAAGTGGCAGACACCAAGCTCGCTTGTGATGTTGCTTCCACACGGATATGAAGGAATGGGACCTGAGCACTCAAGCGCTCGACTCGAACGATTCCTCCAGCTCTGTGCTGACGATAACATGCAGGTCGGTAACTTTACAACGCCAGCGCAGTACTTCCACGCACTTCGCCGTCAGAAAAAGCGCGCCTTCCGCAAGCCGCTGATCATCATGACTCCTAAGAGTCTGTTATCACGTGCAGAAGCAGTTTCAGACATTGATGACTTTATTGATGGAACATGCTTCCAAGAGATTCTCCCTGACGACAAGGTATTCACTAACCCAGAAAAAGTAGACCGTATCGTCTTCTGTACCGGTAAGGTGTATTACGATCTCATTCAGCACCGTGAAGACACAGGTGATGAAACGACTGCCATTCTCCGAGTTGAACAACTTTATCCATACCACGAGGAAATGGTAAAAGCGCTTTCGAGCCAGTTCCCTAACGCAGCCAAGTACGTATGGTGTCAGGAAGAGCCTCAGAATATGGGTGCGTGGAGCTTCATTAGCCCACTCCTCATGGATACCTTCGATACTCGCATCCGTTATGCTGGACGCAAGGGTGCAGCTAGCCCAGCTACAGGCTCTAAGGCTGTACACAAACGTGAACAGAAAACTCTTCTTGAGTTGGCGTTCAACATCTAAATCTCACAAATCTTTATCCAACTAGACATATGTCATTCGAAGTAATTATCCCAAATGCAGGTGAGTCAGTCACATCAGCAAACGTCGCCCAGTGGCACGTTGCCGATGGCGCTAGCGTCTCAAAAGGCGACATTCTCCTGACCATCGAGACCGACAAGGTTTCATCTGAACTTGAGTCTGAGCAATCTGGAACTCTACATATCCTCATCCAAGAAGGTGAAGAAGTAGCTATCGGAACAGTGGTCGCCAAGATCGATACCGCTGACACATCCGCTCCTCCCGCTGCTGTATCCGCCCCTGTCGCGGAAGTCGCAGCTCCCGCCGTTGCTGTACCAGTATCCACTGGCGGTGAAGTAGTAGAGGTGCTCGTGCCTGCCGCAGGTGAGTCAGTCACATCAGCGAATGTTGCTAACTGGCAAGTGTCGACTGGTGACGTAGTCACTAAAGGTGATGTGCTTGTCACTCTCGAGACTGATAAAGTTTCCACCGAGCTCGAAGCTGAGGTTTCTGGCGCTATCGAAATCATCACTCCAGAAGGTGAAGAAGTCGGCATCGGCACATTGATCGCTAAAATCACAGTCGGTGCCACAGCTCCCGCAGTCGCTGCAGTAACACCAGCGCCTGTCACTAAAGTTGCAGCACCTACACCGGTTGCAGTACCAGCTAAAGCAGCAGCAACTCCTGCGATAAAGCCATCACTCTCCGCACCTGCTGGCTCAGGTGAGAAGGCTGGCGCTGCAGTTACAGAAGGTCGTACGACACGCAAGAAAATGTCCATGTTGCGCCGAAAGATTGCAACACATCTCGTTAATGCTCAACAAAGTGCCGCTATTCTTACTACCTTCAATGAGGTGGATATGTCTGCCATTATGAAGCTCCGAAAAGAGGTTCAGGAAGACTTCGTCAAGAAGCACGGTTGCAAACTCGGCTTCATGTCCATCTTTGTGAAAGCTGTATCTCAAGCGCTCAAGGATGTACCTAGCATCAATGGTCGCATCGAAGGCACGGACGTCATCCAAAACAACTTCATCGATATCGGTTGCGCAATCGGAACTGATAAAGGTCTCGTTGTTCCAGTCCTCCGTGATTGCGACAAGAAAGGCTTCGCTACTATTGAGAAGGACATTATCGATTACGCAACGAAGGCACGTGAAGGAAAAATTGAAATGTCTGACCTCCAGGGTGGCAGCTTCACTATCTCCAATGGCGGCGTCTACGGCTCACTTCTTTCCACACCGATCCTCAACTCACCTCAGTCAGGTATCCTTGGGATGCACACCATTCAGCAACGCCCAGTTGCCGTGAACGGCCAGGTTGAGATTCGCCCGATGATGTATCTAGCTCTCAGCTACGATCACCGCCTCGTGGATGGCAAAGAAGCAGTAACGTTCCTCATCCGCATCAAAGAATGCCTTGAAAATCCTACTCGCATGATGCTTGAAATGTAATCCGCATTTCACCTTGAAATTTCACACAGCGCAGACTCGAAATGAGCTGCGCTGTTTTCATTTAATCCCCACACTATGAACTTATTTGGAGTATTTTTAAAAGGCTTTGCCATGGGCGCAGCTAATGTTGTCCCTGGAGTCTCAGGCGGCACAGTCGCCTTCATCACTGGCATTTACGAGCGACTTATCAACGCATTGAAATCGTTTGATTTTAAGGCGATCAAGTTGCTCGGCTCATTCAAAATTAAGGAGTTCATCGATCACGTGGATTTTTGGTTTCTCGCATCTCTTGGAGCGGGAGTATTGACCAGTGTGCTCACCTTAGCTAAGGCGTTAGAAGTTGGTTTTGAGAAATACCCAATCTACGTCGCCTCGTTATTTTTTGGCTTGATCGCGGCATCCATCCCATCGGTGGGGAAGATGGTAAAGAAGTGGTCGATTTCTCGGTTTGTGGCATTAGCTGCCGGTCTGGCGATCGCGCTCTGCTTGGCATTCACTCCATCAGCCAGTGAGAATACCAATCTCTTGTACCTCATGCTTTGCGGGGTGGTTGCCATGTGCAGCATGATCATCCCAGGAGTATCCGGCTCCTTTGTTCTCCTTTTGATGGGGAATTACCAACTCATCATGATTTCCTCCGTCAATAAGCTGCGTGAGGGGAATCTAGCTGAATCACTACCAATCTTACTTCCGGTCGGGGTGGGGGCTGTCGTCGGTCTTATAGCGCTCTCTCACTTCCTTAGCTGGCTCTTCAAGAGGTTTCATGACATAGCGGTGTCGGTCATCACCGGTTTCGTCGCCGGCTCACTGGTCATCATTTGGCCATGGAAAACTCCCGGAGAAACGATCCTTAAAAATGGCGAAGAAAAAATCCTCAGCTACACAAATCATTTACCTCAGATCGACACGCAATTAGCTATTGCCTTCGTGGCGGTCTTGATCGGCGCAGGAGTGATGTTAGGAGTGGAAAGACTAGGTTCAACCAAGCCTGAATAAATCCGGGAGAGTTTTTTGAGTGCAACTCTCTTCAGTTTGAGTTTTTTAGGCGGTAGCCATAGTTGCGGTTGTTCTATATTGGTGCTGCACTCAATAAAGAAGTGCGGGGGTGACTCATTGTCTCGTTTAGAAAAAGCAACTTGGTTATGACTTATTGATGAAGGATGCGACCGAGATTTTTGAAGCTGACTCAATTATCAGCACATTGGTCTTGTCGTGCGCGGGTGGCTGAGGTACGAGACGTGTCTCGCTTCCACTCCGAACTGGGAAGCGAGCAAATAAAATCAAAATTATGGCAATTCAACGCGCGCTACTCTCAGTTTCTGATAAGACCGGTTTGGTCGAATTCGCGAAAGGACTCCACGAATTTGGAGTTGAGCTCCTCTCGACCGGCGGCACAGCTGCTGCTCTCCGTGATGCTGGTCTTCCAGTGATCGATGTTTCAACCTTTACTGGCGCACCCGAGCTTTTCGAAGGTCGCGTCAAGACGCTTCACCCAAAGGTGCATGGCGGTCTACTGCATAAGCGGGATAGTGACCTTCATCTAGCTCAAGCGAAGGAGCATGATATCCCACCTATCGACATAGTCGTGGTAAATCTTTACCCGTTCGAGCAGACAATTGCTCGCGAAGACGTGACTCTGGAAGAAGCGATCGAAAATATCGATATCGGTGGCCCATCAATGCTTCGTTCCGCAGCTAAGAACTACAAGAGTGTCACAGTGGTGACTGACACTAGTGATTACGACCGTGTGCTAGCTGAAATGGCTGAGCATGATGGCGATACCACTTTCAAGCTTCGCGAGGAACTTTCAGTTAAAGTCTTCCTCCGTACATCAGCTTACGATGGAGCAATAACAAACTACCTCAGCCAAGCGGCAGAGGGGACTCGCTCCTCATTCAGCATGACGCTTCCGCTGGATCACGAACTTCGTTACGGTGATAATCCGCATCAGAAGGCGAGCCTCTACGGCAGCTTCAGCGATCGCT
>CAXMPP010000024.1:0-18940 GCA_964195395.1 uncultured Thermodesulfobacteriota bacterium | reverse complement strand
CAGATACTGATTCCGGAGAGAAAGTGCGTGTTTTAGCACTGCAATCGGAGGAGGGATTTTTGGAAAATTACCTAGAAATGATTGATGAGTGTAGGGAGGAGGTGGACATCATTTTGTTCCCTGAGTACGCATTCGGAATGGATGTTCGTGAGTCTGAGAAGACTTGGAAGGCTTTGGCTGATCTAGCTAAGACTCGAGACGCCATAGTTGTGGTCGGTACGAAGACTGAATTTCAGAATTACTGGTACAATACAGCATTGACGCTGACAGATGAAGGAGAGGTTGGCGTGCATTATAAGAATCATACGGTTCGTTTCTTTGATGACGGTAGAGCGGGGAAAGAAGCTAAAGCATTGCAAGCTAAAGGGCTGAGGTTTGGTACGCCTATCTGCTTTGATAATGACTACGAGGGAGTCGTCAGGAGGATGACCGCTGATGGAGCTACTTTTTTTGCTGTGCCTAGTCTAGATGCTGAAAGTTGGACAGAGCGTGAGCATTGGCAGCACGCTGAGCTCTTTAGACACAGAGCTGCGGAAAATGGGCGGTGGATGGTTGTTTCTACAGGTTCAGGGATTACTCAGCTTATTGATGCGCATGGTATTAGGCGTAAATGGCTTGAGCCTATGGAGCCAGGCTGGTTGCTTGTTGAATTGCCAACTAGGGCGTCTCAGACAATCTACACTCGAATAGGATGGGTGTTTCCTTGGACAATGCTGATTATTTCGAGTGCTTGGATTGTCTACTTACTAGCAAGGACTGCGCATATCTTGTTCTCGGGTCGCGGGAAATTGAGTTGATTTTAGCAATGAGCTGCGCTACCGAATCCGCATGCAAGACGCTCCGTATCAAGTCCTTCTTTACTACCTCTATGTCGAAATCGAAAATCCAGAGGCGTACCGCGATTCCCATCGCAAGCTTTGTGAAGAGCTGGAGTTGAGAGGGCGAGTGATTGTGGGTAAGGAGGGGATCAATGGAACTCTTTCAGGGACAACGGAGAATTGCCAAAGGTATAAGAATGCAATGGAGAATGAAGCTTTGACGTCAGCTATCGAATTCAAGATCGATGCTGAGCAAGATCACGTTTTCCCTAAGCTTTCGATCAAGGCGCGTGAAGAGATTGTCACCTTAGGTTTAGGTGAGGATGATTTTTCTCCAAATGATTGCACAGGTAATTATATGGAGCCAAAGGAGTGGTGTGAAGCGATCAAGGATCCTAATGCTGTGATCATTGATGCACGTAATGACTACGAGTGGGATCTTGGGCGATTTAAAAATTCCATACGCCCTCCAGTTCCAGCATTTCGTGACTTGCCTGAGTGGATTCGTGACAACCGCGAGAAGTTTGAGGGAAAGAAGATTTTAACTTATTGCACAGGTGGTATTCGCTGCGAAAAGTTTAGTGGTTTCCTAGTTAAAGAAGGTTTTGATGATGTGAGCCAGCTGCACGGAGGGATCGTTAAATACGGTAAAGATCCGGAAGTTCAAGGCGAAGATTTCGATGGTCAGTGTTATGTATTTGATGAGCGCATCGGGGTGCCAGTTAATCACGTGAACCCAGAGGTGGTAGCCCATTGTGTGAGTTGCGGTGGCCCAAGTGAGCGCTATGTGAACTGCAAGAATAAGTCCTGTAATGCTCAGCATTTCTGTTGCGAAGGCTGTGAGGCCGAGAGCAAACGTTGTTGCTCTGATGCATGCCGTGAAGTTTATACGCTTAAATACGAAGGCGTGGTGAAGTAAGCTTTACCTTTTTGCTCAGCTGTGCAGGTTTCCAGCATGCCGCGTTTGATTCCATTGCTACTGAAGAT
Source organism: uncultured Thermodesulfobacteriota bacterium (assembly GCA_964195395.1). Lineage (GTDB taxonomy): Bacteria > Verrucomicrobiota > Verrucomicrobiia > Verrucomicrobiales > Akkermansiaceae > Rubritalea. Next base: position 17,135 of record CAXMPP010000024.1, on the reverse strand, counting down.
TTCATTGCCATTGATTGTGATCGATCAGATCACAAAATGGTGGGTTGTCTTTAATTTCAAGCAACCCTATCTGCCAATCCAAGAGTACCCATATTTACCGCCTCGTGGTGAGTTTCAGGGGAAGTATTGGTTGGCTAGTAATCATGTCGAGACGATCCCCGTGATCGAGGGAATCTTTAACATCAGCAGAGTGCACAACCAAGGAGTTGCCTTTGGGTTTGGCAATGGAAGCGCATGGGCTCCGGTGGTTTTTCTTATTGTGCCATTTGTCGCATTGATTGTTGTCAGCGTACTTTGGAAAAAAGGCGTTTTCGTGGGTATAGCCAAGTGGTCCGCACCTCTTTTGGTTGCTGGTGTGATTGGCAATTTGATTGACCGTCTGACTCAAGGATTTTTCTTGAAGGGCTATGAGGGTGAAACCTTTTGGACCCGTCTAAGTGAAGGCTACGTGGTAGATTTTATTGATGTCACGATTCCCTTTATTGACTACCGTTGGCCTTCATTCAACGTGGCTGATAGCTGTATCTGTATTGCCGCTAGCCTTCTGTTTCTTTCTGCATTTAAGGCCGAGGATAAGAAGGATAGTGTGGATGTCTAATAGTTGTCAGAGAGCCAAGTGATAGCTTGTTCTTTAGTGCTGAGTTTGCCTTCGAGCTGTTCGTTCTGGATGGCCTCTAGGATGGGCTTAAAGTCTGGTCCCGGAGGGTAGCCTAGTGAGATTAGATCTTTGCCCGAGAGGAGTGGAGGGGGAATGAGTGGTTCTGCTGCAAATTCCAACTCTTTAGCGCGGAGGAAATCATAGTTCTCAGTAATGCCGTTGCTGCTGCCACAGTCTACGCGATGGAGTTCCATTTCTTGTTGGTAGGTTGGTCGCGCCATAAAGCGTTTCACTTTTGAAGTTTTCATGAATCGGACATTCATGAAGTTCATGTGATTTTTGACCATTGCACAGACTTCTTCGATCGTTTTGTTAGAATACTTGAGACGCTTGAGGATGACTTCAGCCATTTCGGCTCCTACTTGGTCATGACCACTAAAGCGAATGCGATCTTCCTCTGGATTGTAGCTATAGGTGGAGGGCTTACCAATGTCATGTAAAAGTACAGCTAGGCAAAGCTCGAGGGAGGGTTCGCCGCTGAGCATGTTTAACATTATTTTAGTGTGCACATAGACGTCGCCTTCTGGGTGGAATTGCGGTGGTTGCTCACAGCCTTGTAGGTCTAAAACTTCGGGTATGCAGTGGCGGATGAGGCCAGATTGGACCATCAAATCAAGACCACGGGCGCGGTCTTTGTGGACTAGGATTTGGTTGAACTCAGCTTGAATACGCTCGATCGCTATATGCTCTAACAAGTGAGAATTTTCACAAATGGCCTCCCATGTAGCTGGTTCAATTTCGAAATCGAGCTTTGTGGCAAAACGAATGGCACGCATCAGACGCAGGGCATCTTCCTGAAATCGGTCGACGGGATTGCCGATGGCCCGGATTATTTTCTGGTCGATATCCGCTGAGCCATTGACGAAATCTATAATCTCACCGGTAAGGGGTTCTTGGAAAAGTCCATTGACTGTGAAATCGCGTCGAGATGCATCTTCCTGTGGTGAAGAGAAGGTTACCGAGTTGGGTCGTCTGTTATCGGTGTAAGTGCCATCAGTGCGGAATGTAGCGACTTCAAACGCTAGACCGTGAACCCTGACGAGGATCACGCCAAAGTGTGCTCCGATGGAATCTGACTTTGGGAAAAGTTTGCGGACTTGTTTGGGAGTGGCAGAGGTCGCGATGTCGTAGTCCTTGGGGGATTTATTGAGCAATGTGTCCCGCACGCACCCGCCAGTGAAGTAGCATGTGTGTCCTGCCTGGTGAAGTGTTTGTGCTATTTTTTGAGCAGCTTTGAGAAGGTTAGGCATGGTTTAGGTAAAGAAATTTTGTATTTAGGTCATTTGGGGATTGCTTGCTCAGTTTGTCGAGTTTGAATATCGAGACTATGACATTCCTTTTACCTTGGGCACACCCATTATATGGATTCACCGCTTTACTTTTAGGGGCGGCTGTAGGGTCATTTTTGAATGTTGCAATCTACAGGCTGCCTCGTGGATTGTCAGTGAATACTCCGAAACGCAGTTTTTGTCCGATGTGTAAGAATCCGATACCCATGTGGCGGAACATCCCTTTGGTGACTTGGTTGATACAGCGTGGCAAGTGTGCCGAATGTGATTGTTCGATACCAGTGCGTTATTTTGTTGTGGAGTTGCTGACTGCGTTGGTCTGGGTGGGATGCTGGTTCTATTTTGATGATCCATCGGTGGCAGTCTTTTTCATGCTGTTGAGTTCGATTCTTATTGCGATCTCAGCTATCGATATTGAACTGATGGTGATTCCTCGGCAGTTGACTATTGCGGGGACAATTCTGGGTTTGGCTATGGCTGCCTGGCACCCGGAGTTCTGGGGTGAAACGGAATGGACTCGTAGTTTGCTTAAGTCTGGCTTTGGGTTTGCGATAGGATGGGTCAGCCTTTGGCTCGTTGTTTTGTTGGGTAAACTTGCTTTTGGAAAGCAGTCTTATGCTTACGAATTGCAGACCGATTGGATGCTGAAAGAGCCAGAATCGGATGAAGAGGAATTGTGTTTTGTTTTCGGTGAAGAAGTCATTGGCTGGTCAGACATTTTTTTCCGTAAGACTGATAAGCTTTTGATCGAGGATCTTGAATTTGTCCACGTGGATGGAGTGGAGAAAAAGGTGGAGACTGTGGTTATCCGCGAGAATGAAGTCACGATTGATGGCGAGGTGTTTCCTATTGAAAAATTAAGTTCATTGGATGGTAAGGCGCGTAAGGCAGTGGTGCCAAGGGAGGCGATGGGCATGGGGGATGTGGATTTGTTGGGGATGCTGGGTGCTTGTTTTGGACCAGCATCGTTGTTGCTTACAATATTTGCGGCTTGTCTAGTGAGTATTGTTTGGGCGCTTTTTAACCGACTCGGTTTCGGGAAGGTGATGCCATTTGGTCCCAGCATCATTGCTGGAGCTCTTTTCTGGGTGTTCTGGGGACAGGAGCTGTGGCAATGGTATCTTCAGACTATGGGAGTGTGAAGTTGCTGCCGAGCTGGGGCTCAGCGCTCCGATTGGGGGCGTTTGGCATTTGGGAGAAATTTCTTCAGAGTTGTCCAGAATGTTGGAGATGCGGGATGGCCGTTGAATTGTACTTTTCCGTTTTTATCTATGAGGACGACGGTGGGGATCGATTGTATGCGCAGAGTCGTTGATAAATGGAGGGCTGGATCTTCTTTTAGCCAGAGTGTCGAGTTTTTGAGCTTTGACTCTTTTATGAAGCTAATGGCGTCTTGGTTTACCTCATTTGATTGTTCCGCGATAATGGTGCGGATAAGGATACCATGTTTTTTTGCAACGGAGCAAAGAGCTGTAAAATCATCAATTGTTTCAGTGAACTCTCTGCTCCACGGTGACCAAAAGAACAGGATGTTGATGTCCTTTTTAGGCTCTATTATTGTTTCATTCTGAGAAACTAAAAGGTTTGATTGAGTGAGGTCTAAGTTGATTTTTACAGACTTCATAGCGAGCTCGAGTTTGAACTGTTCAACATGTGGGGCGAAGGCTGAGGCTTGGCGTGGGCTGAGCCAAAAAGCTTCTTTAATGTTGTCCTCGAATGCTTGGGCGTTTCCCTGTTCTAGGTTGGCTAGAGCCTGGGTGTATTTTACGATGGCTTTCCAATCATCTTCGAGTGTGAATATTTGTGAGAGCTGTGAATTGAAAGAATCTTGGAGAGGAAGTAGTTCTCTGGAAAGTTCAGCTAGGGCGTGGTTGTCGGCTTGATCAACATGGTAGATGAAACGCGCTTCGAGGAGAGTTTGCTTTGGGACTTTTGCTAGAGTGGCCAGCGCGAGTGCTTGGTTAAATTCCTCAGAGTTTTTGGAAGTGAAAAGATTTTCTGTTAGTTTTTCTTGAGATGATGATTCAGCACTAAGAGTCTGGGCGAATGATGTGGTGCTGAGAATGAGGGTTGCGAATAATGAGCGGAGTGTTTGGTGGTGGAAAATCATCGAGACTAAATAGTTGTTAGTGGGGTGAAAAAAGAAAGGTGACACGTACTCGACGTGTCACCTTTTTCAAATCTTCTAGATTAGAGAACTAGTTATTAGGGATTTGTATGGTTTGTCCGAGTTGGATATTATTGCCCGAGATGCCATTTGCAGCTCGAATTGCTTCGACTGTTGTGTCGTAGTCTCTGGCTAGTTTCCAGAGGCTGTCACCTTTGACGACTGTGTGAGGAAGAGTGGAACCGGCTGCGGGGGCTGCAACGCCTGGTGCTGCGGGAATTGGGGGCGTGTAGGAGTTATTACCGTATGCGGGAGCTTGAGCAGGGGGAAGTGTGTTTCCTACGCCCGGCAGTGACTGGTAGGGTGCATTGTTTCCGGTTTCTCCGTTTGATTGCGGTACCGCGTAGGGGTTTGCTCCTTGGGCGGCGGCTTGATTTGCCGCTGGCGCTCCGTATGGGTTCCCTGTTTGGTTGTTACAAGAAACGAGTGCAGCGGAGGCTATTGAGATAATTGATAGGGTGATATTTTTCATTGCAGGTATTCTAGCATTTAAACGTTCTAATGGAAACGTAAGATTAGCATAAATCTTTCTCAATGTTAGAAGAAAAGTTGAAAAATGTGTTCACGCTCATTTCTGTATGCTTTGAAAACTCTTGAATGGACTCGCCTCGAGCGTCCGCAATTTTCTGAGCAACGAGCTGTGTGAATGCAGGTTCATTACGTTTGCCTCGGTGCGGAGTGGGGGCTAGGTAAGGGGAATCTGTCTCGACCATCATTCTTCCAGCGGGAGCTTGAATGGCTGCAGCGATACAGTCTTTTGCTGATTTGAAGGTGGCGATTCCAGTGAAAGAAACATAGCCGCCGAGATCAATGATACGCTGGGCATTTTCCCACGGTCCAAGGAAGCAGTGGAAGACAGCGTGTACATCGTTGGAGAATTCTTGGTAAATATCGAGTGAGTCGTGGAGAGATTGGTATGCCGATTTATCACGGGTATGAATCACGATATTCTTTCCGAGCTCTTTAGCTAACTGGAAGTGCTGGCGTAGGAAGTCGCGTTGGCGTTGGTGGTACTTGTCGTCAGTCCAGCCTTCTGGAGCGGGGTGGAAGTAGTCGAGGCCAGTTTCGCCGATGGCAACGCATTTAGGGTGGCGAGCGAACTCTGTTAGTGGAGCGAGATAGTTATCTGGTGTTTGATGGACATCGCATGGGTGGATGCCGATGGCGCAAAACACTTCTGGAAAAGTTTCGCAGATGGCGACGTTGATAGGGCAATCTTTCAGCGAGGTGGCTAGAGTGACCATCCTGTGGATTCCAGCAGCCTTTGCGTTGAGGATGATTTGCTCTAGTTCCGCATGTGAAAACTTATGCGAAGCAAGGTGGCAATGTGAGTCCGTGATTGGCACGGTGGTCGAAGAGTCTGAGCACATAGCGTGTTGCTAGGTAGAGGAGAGCAGGAGTGCGTACTTCTTCATCTGATTGGCCATGAGGTTAAGCGCGTTGGCCCGTGTCGGGGCTAGGTGCTCTTTTAGGCCCGTTTTATCGATGAAGCTCATGTCGGCAGTGAGGATGTCATCTGAAGATTCGTTGTCTAAGATGCGGACAAAAATAGCAACCATTCCCTTGGTGATGAGAGAATCGGAGTCGGCCACAAAGCGGATATTGTCTCCTTCTTTTGTTGCTTCTAACCAGACTTGTGACTGGCATCCTCTGATGAGTCGGTCTTCGGTGAGTAGGGCTTGATCCATAGCTGGGAGTTGCTTGCCGAGGCCTATGACGTATTCGTAGCGCTCGGTCCAGTCTTGGAATAGGTCAAGTTCGTCGAGGAGCTGTTGTTGTTTATCTGCGATGCTCATGTTGAGTGATAAGTGGAAATTTTGAAGTGGTGGCTATGGAGTCACGACACTTGCGTTGTTGAACTGTGTGATGTCTTGGAATTTTCTTTTGCGATATGCAAGAGCGATTTGTTTACCATTAATTTCACAGGTGCTGGTGATTAAGCCAGCGGGTTTATCTTCTGTTGCACCTTCGCATAGCAAGGGGGATCCAATAGTCATGGAGTCGTCAATTTCAAGAAGTACGAGGTGGCGGTTGGTCTTACCAGCTGAGCGGATACGTGAGATCACTTCTTGGCCAGTGTAGCACCCTTTGGTGTAGGAAATGGCTCGGGCCTCGAGTGAAGCTTCGGGTGGGAGAGTTTCATTATCGAGCTCGGCTCCCCAAAGTGGGATTTTGTGGCTGATGCGAGATTTTTCGATTTCTGTGGGATTGAGAGTGGCGGTAGGTGCGGAACCTTTAGCGAAGAATTGATCAACGCCATCCTGTCCAAAGCGATTGGCAGACCAGCTGTTTTCCGGTGTTATTGCTGGTTCGATTGTGTGGAGTATATCGAACGCGTCAGTGACATCTGTCAGCTCCGCGTCGTCGGCGATGATGTAGCGATCTAGTCGCATGAAGAGATCTTCGCGGAGTTCGATGGGGCAATCGATGAAGATGTCGCCATTGTGGCGTCGGATAAAGCAATCGCCGTCGAGTTTGCCTTTGAAGTTAGTAATGACTGCGTAGAGCGCAATTTGTTCAGTCACTAGACGTACGTCTTGAGAGCACTGACCGTTGAGGTAGCGTTCGGCATCTGAGCCTGTTAGCTTGAAAATAGCACGGGCTAACAATGTCGTCGAATTCGGTGGAAGTAGGTAGGGCTGCATAGGCTTAAAATTGTTTGTAGAGTGCTGAGTAGTCGAGGTCGGCGCAGCCATTTTCGCAGAGAGCTGTCATTGCGGCAGAGGTGGCCTCGATGCAAGGAGTGGCCAGGCCCGCTTGTTTTGCGAGTTGAATAGCGAAGACTGAGTCTTTACGCATGTTATCTAGGGAAAAGTGTGTGTCGTAGTCGCCGCTTGCCATTGTTGGGAGTTTCATCGCGGCAAGTGGAGATCCGCAAGCATTCGAGAGTACTGCTGGGATGAAAGTCTCTGGCGCGACTCCGTGAGCTTTTGCTATGGCCATGCCTTCAGAGAGAGCTTGGACTGTGGAAGCCGAGATAAGATTAGTTGCTATTTTGACGATGGTTGCAGCCCCTATGTCGCCTAGTCGGATGACCTCCTTTGAAGTGACGCCTAGAACTGGACGGAGTTTATCGATCAAGTCTTCGCTGCCACCAGCGTAATAAACCAACTCACCCTGTTGTGCCGCGACCTTGGAGCCTGTGAATGGGCAGTCGAGAAATGCAACGCCAAGTGCTGCGCATTGTTTAGCAATCCATTCGGTAGTGTCTAAATCAACCGTAGAGTGGTTGATGAGAGTGTGCTTGTCCGTGAGTGCTGGGCGAAGAGCTTCAAAAGTTTCACGGCAAGCAAATCCATCTTTAAGATAGAAGCATAGAATCTCAGAATTGGTGGCAGCTTCAGCGGGTGAGTTAACCGAGTCGTTCCGCTTTTTAGCTGTGCGGTTCCAGGTGATGACCTGGTGGTCAGCGGCAGTGAGGTTGTCAGCGCACCGCGAACCAATGATCCCCAGTCCAAATACAGAAATGTTCATGGCCCTAACTCAGCACAGGGAAGTGGACTTACAAGGGTGAATTCGTGTGGACGGGGATTACTTCCCGCGAGAAAGCACGAGTAAGGCTAGCTTAGCACTTTGTTTGCGGATGGCTTTGACCTTGGCTTCTGTCGGCTCTTCGTCGGCTGCGAGAGTCATTGTGTTTTTGAGATCCTCGCAGACTTTGCGGATACCAATGATGTGCTTACGTTTAGAGACGCGTGGGTCAAGTGAGCCGAGGATTACTTCGTAGTAGTCAGCAACGTCTTCACGGAAAAGTTGGTTGGCGCGTTCTTCCGTGAAATCTTTATCGACGGCGAGGGCGGCACATTCGAGAGCTCGAGCCCAGCCGCCGAGCGAGATGAGGTGGGCTAGGTCCGCGTCACGTAGCTGGACGAGTTCTATTTCTACGTCTTTTTGGGTAGCTGCGAGTTCAGCTTTGAGTTTTTCTGGTCGGCTGTTCTTGGCGTGATCGAGCAGTGAGGCTGCGTGACGGTTGACTCGGTCGCCTGCGCCTAGAGCCTTGCCATAACTATTGAGTTCTTTGGCGATGCCTTCGATGTCGTTGAAAGCTTTGTTCTGGACGGCGAGGAAGCCCTCTGCGATGAGGAAACCAATTTCTAGAGACAGGTCGGAGCGATCGAGAGGCATGCGCTTCTGGATCTCGTGTTTTGTTTCCTTGACGGGCAGAGGCGCAAGCTGTGAAAGGTCGTCGAAGATCAAGCGAATGGAGGGAGCTGTGAATTCATTGATCCCCAGCTCTTCACGGACGTGTGGGTCGTCAATGAGGTCTGCGGGGAGAATAGCTCCTTTATTATTGTTCTGAGCTAGAGTGGTGAGAGGGAGGAGCACCAAGGAAGAAAGCGCGAGAATCCAAGGGGTGGATGATTTCATAGCTTTAGATAAGCATAATTTCACCTCAATTGGCAAATGAAAGTGTGCAGAAATACTCAGGACTGCCGATATCTAGTGGGTAAGTAGGAATTGACAATGGAGAGTCCTTAGTGCATTGCAGTCGAAGAATATGTCGTAATTCACCACGGCGCATCCACTATACCCTCAAACTGTTATGATGAATTGGATCACTTATATCATGTACTTTGTAGTGCTCATAGGCCTTGCTGGCTGTGGGTTTCACAAGCTTGCAACCCTCTATTTGTATTTCAAGCATGCGAAGGATACTCCGGTTCCTCTGAGAGAGTACACAGAGGAAGAGTTGCCTGTAATTACGATGCAGTTGCCGTGTTTCAACGAGTTGCACGTGATTGAGCGCTTGATTGATCACGTATCTCTCATTGAATATCCGAAGAATAAATTTCAAATTCAGATTTTAGACGACTCGACGGATGGAACTGTCGATATTTGTAAAGAGCAGATTGCTCGATTGCATGCTTTGGGATTTGATGCTGAGTACATTCACCGCAGTGACCGTACTGGCTTTAAAGCTGGAGCATTGGAAAATGGTACGAAGACAGCAAAGGGTGAACTGCTCTTTATTCTCGATGCTGACTTTGCACCCCACCCAGACGTTCTTCTAAAGACGGTTCATCATTTTACAGATCCAAAGATTGGAATGATTCAGACTCGTTGGGGGCACCTCAATCGCGAGTACAACATGCTGACTCGTATTCAAGCGATGTTCCTTGACGGTCACCTTGAGCTAGAGCAAACGGCTCGCAATCGTTCGGGTCGATTTTTCACATTCAATGGCACTGGTGGAATGTGGCGCAAAAGCTGCATTGAAGATGCCGGTGGCTGGGAGCACGATACTCTGACTGAAGACATGGATCTCAGTTACCGAGCTCAGCTGAAGGGGTGGCGCTTTGTTTTCCTCAAGGATGTTGTGACTCCAGCCGAGCTTCCTGTGGACATGGATGGATTTAAGAGTCAGCAGCATCGCTGGACAAAAGGATCGATCCAGTGCTGCAAGAAGTGTCTCGCAGATATTTGGAAGAGTGGTTACCCGCTCAAGTGTAAGTTAGAGGCGACTGCACACCTGACGTCAAACTTTGCCTACCTTCTTCTCATCGTGCTGTGCTTCTTACTTTACCCAAAGCAGCAGAGCCTTCCGCAGTGGGAGATATTGCAGACTTATCCTTGGCTTGAGCATTTTCTTAATGTCCCCATTTTCTTCTTTGGATCCGTATCAGTGGCGCTGTTCTACCTGATGGCTCAAAAGGCGCTTCGTCCTAAGACTTGGTATAAAGAAATCTTCTACCTTCCTATCTTGCTGGCGCTCGGTATCGGGATGTCCGTGAACAATGCCAAGGCTGTGATCGAAGCTCTGTGTAATCATCAGTCAGGTTTTGTTCGCACACCTAAGTACGGTATCGGTGAAGAAAAATCAGTTTCATCTGATCAAGTGAAGTCAAGCCGCTACAAGACGATGAAGTCGATGATGCCAGTTATTGAAGTGGCATTTGCAATTTTCTTTGCTGTGGTTGTAATTTCAAACTTTATTGACGCGAATTACGTCACGGCTGTGTTGCTTTGCCCATTTCCGATCGGATTCTTCTACACTTCAGTCCCATCACTTTACCGCATGCTGCCAATCAGTCGTAAGAATGAGGAAGGCGCAATCGTAGATGAAGGTAAGTAATATCTTTCAATGGCTCTATCGCTCCGCATACTCACACTTCTTTGTTCGCTCGTAGCTCTGCTCCTTAGCAGTTGCTCTAGCTCGCTCGACACCAATCATAGTAAGATCTTGGTGAGTGTGGAAGACCAGACCATGTTGTTGACTCAATATGGTAAGCCGGTGAAATCGTATAAAATTTCGACCTCAAAGTTCGGACTAGGTGACACTCCTAGCAGCATGCGAACACCTTTGGGGAAAATGAAGGTGGCGAAGAAAATTGGATACAAGCAGCCACACGGGGCCGTTTTCAAGTCTCGCCATCCTACTGGTGAGGTAATTTCCCCCAACGCTCCTGGCCGTGATCCTATTGTGACTCGTATCATTTGGCTTAAGGGGACTGAAAAGCGCAATAAGAATGCCTTTCGTCGCTATATTTATATTCACGGAACTCCGGAAGAGAGCAGGATTGGCAGTGCCGCTAGTTATGGATGCATTCGTATGACCTCAAGAGATGTTGTTGATCTGTATTCGCGCATCGGTGTGAATGCTGAGGTGAAAGTGATTCGTGCTGCTCTCGGTGAGACTCCCAAAGGGCGAGAATATGTGCGCATGGAGAAAGCTGCTCTAAAGCAAAATACTGCAGATGGCAGTAACAAAGCCTAGCGTGCCGTTTACCTTTTGAGGTGCAAGGGTTCAACTCGATGAGATAAGTAAGGAATTCTCATAAAAAGTGCACTAATGGGACTCAAATGCTTGACAAGGCGAGCTGGATGACTAGTTTCTGCGCTCCGGCCTGCAAAGCCGAACTTAATCAATTTTATACCAAAAGAATCATGGCTAACACAAAGCAAGCACTCAAGCGCGTTCGTCAGAACGACAAACGTAACGCGATCAACACATCACTCAAGAGCCGCGTAAAGACTCTCCGTAAGAACTCTCTCTCAGCAGCAGCCGAAGGTAACAAGGACGCAGCAACGAAGGCATTCGTACAGTTTTCTTCAGCCGTAGATATCTGTGCGAAGAAAAGCATCTTCCACAAGAACAAGGCTGCAAACCTTAAGAGCAAGACAGCTAAGGCTATCAAAGCTGCTCAAGCTGCATAATTGCTCACTTGCTTAGGCAAGTAATACGATTTGCAGGTCAAAAATCTATTTAACGAACGGAGGTGCTTCAGAGCGAAGGCCTCCGTTCTTTTTTTGCACTAGCCCTAACTGGGCTTGTGCTTTTGTCTCTTTAGGCGACTATTGAAGGAGTGACACATCAGTGTCCAATACAATATGAAAGAATCAGTCAGCAACGATCGCCTCAAAAAGGCGCAAGAAATCGCATCGAACCCTACCTCTTATAAGGTTTGTGAGGGCTGTGACTCGATTGTTGGATCTGCTGCGATCACCTGTCCAAACTGCCATGGCTACCGATTCGATTCTGAACCAAGCCGCGTGGTTGATCAGGCTATCTATCTAGGCGCGCGAAAGCAAACTTCGGTCACGGTCGAAGATATGGCCTAAAATTCGATTACGAATTTTAGGAGTGTGAAGTTGGGGTTACTTACTCCGCAAATCTAGGTCTGAGAAATGAAGACAATTGGAATCACTCTGGGGGATCAGGCTGGAGTCGGTCCAGAAATTATCGATGCGGCACTTGCTGGTTTCGCAGTGCCAGACGGTGTACGGTTTGAAATTCTCGGACGTAGGCTTGAGACCGTCACTCTCGGTCAGCCCACATTGGAAACTGCCCAGGCAGCGCTGGATGCCCTCGAAGATGGAGCTGAAAAGCTCAAGACGGGTGAAATAGATGCTATCGTTACGGGGCCGGTGGCTAAAGAAGCTTTGCATGAACTGGGTTTTGACTTTCCCGGCCAAACAGAATTTTTTGCTGACCGCCTCGCTTGTGACAACCACGCAATGTGTCTCACTGGGGAAAATTTGACAGTCGCCTTAGTAACCATCCACGTGCCGCTCGCACAGGTTCCAGTCTTGCTGAGTACACCTGAGATCGTTCGTGTTGGGAAGTTACTCGCTCAGTTTTGTCAACAAAGGGGGATCGAAGTTCCAAGAATCGCAGTCTGTGGTTTAAACCCACACGCTGGAGAGAATGGCGCTTTCGGTCGCGAAGATATTGAAATCGTTGCGCCAGCAGTGATGCAGCTTAACCAAGAATTTTCTGTGGCCGAATTTTCCGGTCCTCATTCCGCTGACACAGTCTTTGGCCACGCAGTAAAAGGCGAGTACGATGCAGTGCTTTGCATGTACCACGACCAGGGGCTTATTCCTCTGAAATTACTCGATTTCGACACTGGCGTGAATACCACACTTGGTCTTCAACGACCACGTACCAGTCCAGACCACGGCACGGCATTTGGCATCGCCGGAAAAGGCATCGCAAATTCATCCTCGATGGCGCACGCGATCAAGCTTGCTTGTGATTTGGTGCTCTAATGCAGCTCCGATCCGCGAGCTATTTATTGGTTAGTGAGAAAGATTTGACTTTAGTTCTGAATTGGTGATTGGTGCAGTCATGTTACGCACTTTTTTGAAATCAAAAATCCACCGTGCGATTTGCACCGACGGTGTGGTGGATTATGAAGGCAGCATCGAGATCCCACTAGACCTAATGCAGGCTGTGGATCTTATTGAGGGAGAGAAGGTTCTGGTTACTTCAGCTTCTAAAGGAGGTCGCCTTGAAACCTATGCTCAGGCTGGGCCATCTGGTTCCGGTAGAATTATTCTCAATGGTGGTGCCGCGCACGTGATTGGCAAAGGTGAGCGCATCACGATCATGGCATTTGGCCTCTCGGAAGAGACCGTCACGCCGAAGAAAGTCGTCTGCAATGAGCAGAACGAAATCATCCGTCTAGGAAAGTAACCCAATCCTTTAAATTCTCAGTAAATCATGGCTTTACAATGGGCCAATTGCTGACCATATTCCGCGCCTCATGAATTCTATGATTATAGCAGCGAGTGGCTTCATACCAATCGTCACCAATATTCTTCTCGTTATCATGGTAGCAGTTGCTCTGCTACTATGCTTGGTTGTTCTGATGCAGCGTCCAAAGCAAGAGGGCCTTGGAGCCGCTTTTGGTGGTGGCATGACTGATCAAGCATTTGGTGCCCGCACCACAGACGTTCTCCAAAAGGGAACAGTTTGGCTAGGCACTCTTTTCTTCGTGCTCGCGCTTTCTCTACAAGTTCTCGTGGCTGCCCAGAATTCTGGTCAAAACATCGAGCAAGAAGTAGAAGCTGAGACGAAAGAGCAAACTGAGGATGCTGAGACAGCTGAGGAAGTAAAAAAAATCTTGGAGGAAATAGCTCCAGTACCTGAAGAGGCAGCTCCAGAAACTCCTGTTGAAACACCAGTAACTGAAGAGGTGACTCCAACTCCTGTTGAAACTGAAACGACTGAAGAGACTCCAGCTGTACCAGCTGAGACAACTCCAGCGGAATAACTTATTACGGGGACGCAACACGTGTCTACGGAACAACAAGCACCAGTGTGGGCGAGGCCGGAAGCATTTCCAGCAAAGCCAGCAACTGGTGTTTTTGGTTTTCAGGATACCAAGGGGAAGCGCCATTCTGCGGAATCCTTGGTGGAACTGAGCCAGACGATTGAGAAATCAAAGCTGGGCGTTGACCTCGTTTGGTCGCCCGAATCTGACTACATAGTCGCGCCCGAGGAAGTGGTCGGGCTGCGTAAGGTTTTAGTAAAGCGTCGTGCTGTTTGGGCGCGCAATGATATTAGTGATGGGCGCCGACTTTCGTTGGTAATGGGAGCTGTAACTCTTTGGGCTGTCTACGCGGCTTATCAGAATAGCCAAGGTGATTGGCGAGCAGTCTTGAATGCACCGACGGTTGCTGTCACGGCGATCATGTTACTGATATTTGGACTAGTTCCTTTGTATGAAGGTTGGAAGGAGCTACGTAAGGCTGGCAAGAGGGATAAGATATATTGGGATAAAGAAATTGCAGACGCTCGCTTTGATAGTTGGTTGGGTTTGCACCTCACTCCATTCACCTTTGTGTTGCTGGCTATAATGGTAGTAACTTGTGCCGCTCAGTGGTTTGGTAGTGGGGGTATCGACTGGGCCCAGGAATCCGTGGCTAAAGTGGGCTTACTAAAATTGACAGTTGCTGGTGGCGATCCTTGGTGGCGTTACCTCACAGCTCCGCTGGTTCATGGGAACCTCGTGCACTGGCTGATGAACTTTGCAGCTTTACGTTATTTGGGCAGACGTGCTGAAGTGTTGGCACGCTGGCCGCATATGATTCTCGTGTTCGTGATCTCAGCTTTCGCTGGCGGCATGGCGACTGCGTATTTTATGCCTGAAACTCCGAGCGTTGGAGCTTCTGGTGGAATTCTAGGTTTATTAGGATTCTTACTGGTTTTTGAGACTATGCACCGCTCACTCGTGCCCAAATCAGCCAGCAAGCGCCTTCTCGCCGGCTTAGTGATGATTGCTGTCATGGGCGTGCTCGGGTTTAGCTTTATAGACAATGCCGCTCACGCTGGTGGTTTGGTAGCAGGAATGGCATACGCATTGATCGTTTTCCCGCCAAGTGCCTCAGTGAGCCGACCTGATATCTTGAGTAAGGATCGCATTATTGGCGCCTGTGGCTTGGCTGTGCTTGTGGCGGCTACCGCTCTATGCGTGCGTCTTTTGTTGCGCTAGAAAGTAAGCATCAATCCAGGTGCCCAAAGTTTCAAAGAGCTCGAAGCGTTTGGGTTCGGCAAAGGTTTCATGGAGCATTTCTGGGAAGCATTGATATTGCTTCATGGGCCAATCTAGCTTCGTGAAAAAGTCCTCGGCTTTGGACTCCGGGCAGACTGAGTCCGCTCCACCTTGGGTGAAAAGAAAGGGCTGATCGTAGCTCTTATTGATCAGGGTAGTTTGGGTGAAATTGGCAATTCGTATCAGCTCGCTTCCCCAGCCAATTGAGACGCGTCGGTGGCCGAGCGAGAGTGGGTCTTTTGGTGAGCGTTCAGCCGAGGAGTCTTCTGGTTGGCACATTTCCGGCGTGACGCCAGTGTGGATCGTTGTGCTGGGTGTAATAGAGGCGAGCAGGTTGGCCATGCGAATGAACCAATCTGGGCGGCCATTTCCAGGGTGAAGTAGTGGCCCATTGACCCAGCAAAATTCAGGCATTGGTAGATTCCCTTGTAGGCTCAACGCGAGGTGGCGGAGAGTGAGTAATCCTCCCATCGAGTGGCCTGCGATGCCGACTGGTAAGTCACCAGCAGCTGCTAGGTTACTGGCGATGACTTTGTCGATGAAGTGAGTGGAGTCAATGTGGCCTCGCTTACCTGTACTACGGCCATGGCCTTGGTGGTCAGTGACAATACATTTGATGCCGCGGTCAGTGAAGGGGTGGAGGACATCGAGGTACCGTTCGCCATAGTCGCCTTGACCATGTGAGAAAATACACGCCGCTGTGCACTTCACTCCTTTATCTGGAAGGAGAGTCATGCGGTGGAGTTCAGTCCCGTCAACCGTGATATGTGTGTACTCAGCTCTCACGGTTTGGGTTGCATGCTTTCGAAAATCATTTTGAAGATCTTGGCGTCTTCCGGGAATTTCAGTTTAGTGAAGCTGTGTTCTAAGTTGCGCAAAATACGTAATAAAATGTGACCCAGCGGAGCTTGCGTGAGAATTGCCTGCTTGGCGTAAATGGAAATATTTTTGTTTTCATTGAGGATTTCCTCCACTGAAATTAAGCGACCTTTGTGGAAGCAATCTACTAACATAGGTCGAGAGTCTAGCTGGATGCGAGCCAAAAAATGACCTGGGTAGTTGCAGCCAGTGACGTCCAAATCAAGACGCCGAGCCACCAGCATGTATAGCAATGCAAGGCTGATCGGATTGCCGAGTCCTGTTTCAGCACACCAGCTAAGGTCGCTGTTTGCTGGGGTGTAGTAGTTGTCTTTATTGCCGATAAATCTTCCGGATTCAAACATCCAGATACGAAGCATATTTTCTGAGATGTGGTGGCAGGCAGCGGTAGCGTCTTCAGCTATGATGTCGAGCATATCAGGCAGAGACGGCCTCAAGGTGACACCATCATGCAGGTAGTCTGAAATGAGACGCAGCATGTCCTCAAAGCTCTCCCAATCTTCATCAAGCGCATTGGCTCCACCCTGAGGTATCCGCCATTCCTGAATGAGTGTTTCACGTCTTCCGGGGAGCAATAGCAGGGAAAGGCGGTGTTGGTCTGCTGGTTTGAGATCAATCGCTAGCGCAGCGAGTTCGTTACTGAGGTCACCAGAGGTGTCAGAGAACTCTTCACGCAGTGCTTCCTGAATTGCGGGCTCGTCATCATCCAGCAATTTGAGCATGTGAGGCAATTGATCTTCGTTCAACATATTCAACTAGCATTTTACTGCTAGATCGGCTCGAGGTCAACGTCTCTCGGCGTACATCTGTTTTGAACGCTGATGTTAAACGACTTGCAGGGGGTAGTTTTTCGTCAATTTATGGGATGAGAGAGATCTGCGGTGGGGTAGGTGATAGAATACAGCTCGAGAGTCGCTATCAGCAAAGTGATTGCATCTCATATTTTGCTCGTTAGCGTATCGACATGTCGCAGGCTGATAATGGTTTAGTAAAGCTAATAGGAATGATTGGAGTGGGGGCGCGTATCAGCGTGAAACCACTACTCATACTGATATGGGGGAGCACCGTGATGACAATCATGGCCGTGATCTATCTGCACTGGGCTGTGGTTTTGGGCTGGGGCTGGTCGTTGGTTCCATTGTGGCTGATGGTACTTCCAATGACTGGATTGGTGTTCTATTGGTTCACCCTAGATGGTTTGAGTCGCTTGCCAGAGACTTTGTTAGAATCGAAAGAAACTTTCTCCATCCTCAAGCAGCGGTATGCCGAAAGGAAAAACGGCAAGGAAATCAAGGGGATTGGGCCAGTGGCTACGACTCGGAGAATGCTTTTGCTCGGTGGCTTACTCTGGGATTCGCGCGATG
>CAXMPP010000023.1:0-19623 GCA_964195395.1 uncultured Thermodesulfobacteriota bacterium | reverse complement strand
CAAGTTACCTCAGCCCTACTACGTGGCACATGGCGAACCGTTCACTGTAGAGCTCGACCTCACTGAGAACTCGAACACACCACAAATGGCTAAAGCTAGAGAAGGCATCAAACCTTGGAAGTTCAGCTCGTTAGATAATCGCTCTTACACATTCGACTTCCCTAAAATACTCAAGCTTCAGGAGCTCGAACTACGAGTCGGCGACGCCTTCGTCACCATGGAGGTCAATCCAGTGATGCGTCCAAGCCTAGAAGAAATCTCAGCACAACTCCAATACCCTAAGTATCTGCAACGAGATGATGAAATCATCAACGTGACCACTGGCCAAGCCACCCTTGTGGAAGGTAGCTCGATCACACTCAAAGGACGCATCAACAGAGAGCTCATCTCAGCGTCTATCACTCTAAATGCTCAAAATACTACAAATGAATCTGCAGCAGGCAAACAGCTGAATCTCACCGTAGCAAGCAACACATTCACTGCTGCTCCAATCTCTATAGGACTTGCGCAAACCCAGCTCACTCTGGATTGGGTCGACCTGTATCAGCTAAAAAATCTCACTCCTACAAAACTCACTATTGATGCGCAGATCGATGCCGTTCCTAGTGCTTACATTCAAAACATAGCCAATGAAATTTACGTTCTAGCGGATTCGGCCATTGAGTTTGAAATACTGGCGGAAGACGACTTTGGCATCAAACGCGCAGGAATTGACTGGAAAGGGTCGTTCACCAAACCCTCTCCGCACTCACCCGCAAAAGGAAACCTCGACTTAATCCAGGGCAATCCAACTCTAAGGAATGCAGCTAAACCAATGATTTTCTCCTTTCAAGCGTACGATATACGACCTCAAAAACTGATCATCAGAGCTTGGTCAGAGGACTATAAACCAGATAGAGCTCGCAGTTATTCAGCCCCGATCACCGTCTACGTTCTCACTAAACAAGAACACAGAGAACTGATAGAACAACGCTCGCAATCCGCTATCAATAAATTGGAAGACATCATGCGCGCGGAGCTGGACACGCTAGATGAGAATACACGTCTTGAAAGAAAATCTGGAGAAGAACTCCAACAGCAAGAAAACAAAGAGAAACTCGCGGAGCAGGCAGACAAAGAAAAAGAAAATGCCGATGCCATGAAAGAGCTATCCAAGGAAATGGAAGAGATTTTCAAAGATGCTGCCAAAAATGGCGAAATTGACCCCGACACCATGAAGAAGCTCGCGGAGTCCGCAATGGAAATGAAAAACATGGCTGAAAAGTCGATGCCTGAGGTAGCTAAAAAGCTGACGGACGCTCAAAGTCCCGAAAACACAGAACAAAAAGCAAAAGAAGATGTAAAGGAAGCCGTCGAGAAGCAAAACGAATTACTCAAGAAGATGGAAGAAACCATCGCAAAAGCGAACGAGGCGAACAAGCAACTCGAAGCCGGAACTTTCATCAATCGCTTACGCAAAGCAGCTGGCGATGAAGAAGAACTTGCTAATACCATGATTGTGGCATCTCAGAACCCCAACTCTATTCGTAGAGTCATGGGGAATGAATTTGAGGAACTCGATCCTGTGGACCAGCGCACCATGCTAGGTCTCTACGCACTTCAGCAGCAAACAACCTCTGACATCCGCTGGATTCAGGAAGATCTCGGACACTTCTTCTCGCGTACTCAGCAGGCCGAGCACAAAGAGCTACTTGATAAAATGCGCGACTTCAAGATCGAATCCAAGATGGAAAATATACTCAGTAACATTGAGCTAAATCATAATTCCCTCACCTGGACCGAAGCTAAATCCACAGCAAAAACACTCCGCGAATGGGCCAGCGCCCTTCAAGACACCACAGCCAAGAAAGATGGTGGAGGAGGTGGCGGTGGCGGTGGGTCAGAAGATGAAGATTTCGAATTCATGCTCAAGGTCATGGAATTGATTCAAAAAGAGCAAAACATCCGTGGCAACAACCGCTCGTTGGAACAAAAACGTAGACTCTTAGCCCCTCCCAAAAATAAGACTGATAGCCCATCCCGTAGTCAACCACCTCTCAAACCTCAGCCTATCCAATGAAGAAGAACGCTCTCATCATCACCGTCCTCCTGAGTGGGATCACACACGCAGAATCCGATTTTCAACGCATGTACGATCGTGAGCATGGTAAAAAGGACAAAGAGACTCCCGAGCAAACCCTCAAAAGTCATGCTGAAGGCTCAAAGGAAGTTGCGCGCGAGCAAGATGAACTCTCCGCCGACGTGCAAGAACTCATCCAAGGTGAAACCAATGCTAAGGTCATCGACTTCCTCGCTGAGGCGGAAGAACTCATGGCACAGGCTACGGATCGACTCGAGGAGCTCGACACCTCGGGCACTACTATCGCGATCGAAACCGAAATCATTGAGAAAATTGGCGCCGCAGCAAAACAGAAACAACAATCTGGCGAAGGTGAGGGAAAAAGTGGCGCACTGATGGAAATGATGCAGCAAATGATGGGTCAGGGTTCTGAAGGTGAAAAACCAGGGAAACAGCCTGGGAAAGGACCTGCTGGCCAATCTGGAGGCGAAGGTCAAGAAGCTGAATCTGACACGGCCAATCAAACAAACCGTGAGAAAAGTTCAGGGAACACAGAATCCCGCCGACTCCCCAAGAAATCTGGATCAGCAGGCACAACCCTTCCTCCTGAATTTAACAAAGCTCTAGACGCATTCAACAAAGGTCTCAATGCCTCCAAATAATGTCAATTAAATCCATAAGCCTCCTTTTGATAATTTCTCTAGCTTCTCCGCTATGGGCTCAGAGCATCGACCGCAGGCAAGAAGATCCGATCCCAGCAAAAGTGGAAACCATGTACACGCGTGGTCTCAAGCACTTATCCTCTACCCAAGCCGCCAATGGAGCTTGGTCCGACAGCTCTGGCCACTATCCTGGTGTGGTTGGTCTCGCCACTCTAGCCTTCCTCGCCCACGGAGAGGACCCAAACCACGGCCCTTACGCAAAAAACATTCAGCGCTCTATCGATTACATGATCACGGCTCAGAGTTCTGACAACGGCTATATTGGTACGAGCATGTACAACCATGGCTTTGCCACTCTCGCTCTCGCTGAGTCTTACGGAGTTGTCGATGACCCTAGAATTGAAAAATCTCTAAACAAAGCAGTACAACTCATTCTTTCAGCTCAGAAACGCAACGCTAAAGGGGCTTGGCGCTATAGCCCCGATAGCAAAGACGCGGACACAACCATATCTGGCTGCCAAATCGTCGCTCTTTTAGCTGCACGAAATGCAGGCATTCCTGTGCCTGACTCAGCAATCGAGCGCGCCCTAAAGTACATGTCATCCTGTCGTGATACTTCAGGAGCCTACGGTTACACATCGCGAAGTGGGGCTAAAGTTACTCTCACAGCAATTGGCTCACTTTGCTACTCACTCGCAAAAATGAAAGATGCTAAAGGCTATGGAAAGTCACTAAGCTACCTCACCAAAAACATAGAGTACCGCGACACCCACTACACTTACTACTTTGAGTACTATATGTCTCAGGCCTTATTCCAAGCGGACGAAGAAACTTGGAAACTATGGAACAGCCAGAACATACGACTCCTCTCCGCAACCCAGCAGCAAAATGGATCTTGGCTAGGCAATCGTGGCCCAGCCTATAGCACGGCCAGCGCTTTACTCTCACTCGCTCTCAACTACCGTTACCTCCCAATTTACGAAAAATGAAAGCTCTCGGCATTTTCCTACTTGGCCTCAGTAGCCTCTCTTCATTCGCTGCTGACGACATTCTAAACTTCAAGAACAACGACACTCTCCATGGGAGTTTCAAAGGCTTCTCTGATACAAACCACCTGCGTTGGATGAGCAATGAAAGCAGCCAAGAGATCCTTTTTAGTACTTCTGAGATACGTAAAATCATTTTTCGCAAAGGCCTTCCTGCTAAGCCTTTCAGCCACACCTCACTCATAAAACTCACCAATGGTGACACGATTCCATGCGCCATTCTTTCAATGGATTCTGAGTTTTTAACCATTCAAACAAACTACACAGGTGAGAAAAAGGTCGCCAAAAAATGGATCCAAAGCTGTCAACTTCACCCACTAGGTCAGCAAATCACCTACCAAGGGCCATTCAGTGAGGATGCCTGGGAAATTATCTCTCCATCTGAGAATAAAAACGATGTGCACGAGCCAGCCCGTGATCCCGACGTTCAAACCTCACCTTGGGAATTCGGCAACTTCAGTTGGTACAATCAAGGTGAGCCTGGAGCATTGATTCTTAAAGGTATCGAATATCAGCAATCATTTCGAATCCAATTCAAATTGGAATCCACTCGCAGCTCGAATGTCGCATTTGTATTTAATGCCGACTTCAACAAACCAGTTACCGATCCAGGCTCAAAAAATCATACTTCAAGGTCAACGATTAATATCACTTCACTATTTGGTTCATGTTTTGCACTACGAACCAACTCAGCATCCACTTCACTAGGGATATACAATGTCTTGGAAAATGGTGAATCTAGCTTCACTTACCTAAAACCTATCAGCGGAAGATCTAGCTACAGAAACCTGAATTCTTCGAACAAGTCTCAGCTTGAACTACGGGCTGATTTCAATAAATTAGTCATTGCTGTCTACCGCGATGGTCAACTCGTTAACCAATGGTCGCTTCGTGACCTTGACTTAATTCCACATGGAAATGGAATTGGCTTCAATAGCCAAAACTCTGGAGATAACTATCTATCACGAATCTCTAATATCACGATAGCACCATGGAATGGCGTCATGGACTCGGCTCTTTCCCTACAGGATGATGACTCAGATATTGTTCTGCTTGCTAATGGAAGAGATCGATTCTCTGGAACTATCACTTCTATCACGGATACTAAGCTTCAACTCAAAGGTCATTATGCTGATATGACAATCCCCCGTGATGAAATTCAGTCCGTCACATTCGCGGCCAATTCCCTCGCTGAAGCCCGGGAACAATCAAGCAAAGAGATTACCTTCCATCTAGGTAAAAGAGGGACACTAACAGCCAGCCCAATAGGCACCTCCGCCAATAGTGTGATCGTCAAGCACCCCATTCTGGCTGAGCTTAATTTAGATTTCAACTATCTCACAGCAATCACCTACGACACATCTAGTTCCTTACTCGACCAGTGGAACACCAAGCTTAAGTAATATGCGTCTCTTCCTCTCCAGCATTCTCAGCATCGGTTTCATACTTAGCTCACCATCAGCTCTATGCGCTCATGCCGTTGTAAGTCTTAAGGATGGAAACCAACTCACTGGTGAGCTTATTTCCATCGACACCAAAGGAAATGTAGTCCTCGAATCACCTTTATCCAGCGCACCACTCGAGTTCATACACTCTGCTATTCTCGATATTTACTTCTCAGACATAGAAACGACGGCAAAACACACTAGCGAACTAGTTCATCTCAAAAATGGTGACTCGCTCCCCTGCTCACTCCTCTCATTAGATAAGACCTCAGTGAACATAAAGACTTGGTATGCAGAAGGGTTTACCATTCCCACTTCCACAGTATCTAACATCGATTTCCAGAGGGAACCTAACTCAATAATCTATAATGGACCAAACGTGAGTGACATATGGAACACTAATGGCAACTGGACGCAAGAAGCCAATACTCTTCGCTGCATAGGAAAAGGTGAAATTGCACGTGCTATTGATCTCCCTCAAAATTTCATCTTGAGATCAACGGTCATATGGGAAAGTGCGCTACCAAATTTTAAAATTCATTTCTGCGGAGATTCTAGTCAGGTAGAAAATATAGAAGAGTCCTATTCTCTCGATTTTTCAACAAATGGTATCGACGTCATACGCTCCAGCAAATCTCAACCAAAGGCTCAAATTGGTAAAATCCCTCTACGTATCAAAGAGCTACCGTCTAACACTCTCGAACTAGAATTACATGTCGACCGTCGAACTCAAACCATATCCGTAAGCGTCAACGGAAAAAAATACGGAATATTCGACGACACCTCTTTTCGTGTCCCTAAGGGTGAATTTATCAACTTCCAATCAAAGCTCCAACAAAGGACAGATTCACTCACAATCACAAACATAAGTGTCAGCCAATGGAGAGGGAGTAATCTATCATCTGGAAATGAGGTGCCTGAGTTAGATCTAAATAACGACACGCTATTCGACACAGAAGGACTTAGATTCACCGGGGAAATCAAACAACTATCCAGAGAAAAAAAAGCTCTCGATTTTGCAGTTGAGCACTCAAATAAGCCCATGCTTGTCCCTCTTTCTAAGATTCAATCGCTCTATTTTTCGAATTCCTCGAAAGATACAAGTAAGAGTGAATTACCAAATTATATTATTAACCTTCACGGTGGCGGCTCACTCAGAGTGGAATCCATCACACTCTCTAGTAAGCACATTTTAGCCAAACATCCAATCTTAGGGCAAATTACCCTCAAAACTAGTTCACTTAACAAAATCACCTCAACTTCGAATACAGATGAGTAACTTCATATTTCTAACATTTATCACACTCGCTGCTTTAGCTCCAGTTCTCGTGGCCGAGCCATCGAACAAGCTATCCAGAGTCAACTTTGCCAATGGAGACAAAGTGTCTGGCACTGTAGCCAATATGGAAGCCAAACTACTTGAATTCAATAGCACACTCTTCCCCAAGAATGTCTTTTTCAATAAGTTGGCGATACTTGACCTTGAGCTCGACCAATCACAGCCCAACATTGACATCGATTTCACTCAAGCCGATCACATCGTTGAGCTGCAACTAGAAGGCCGCTATGGTCAAGAAGACCAGAGGGACACTCTTCGTGGTCAACTCTCACAAATTGCTGATAACCATGTCATTCTTTCCACATGGTTTGCTGGGGAACTCAAAGTTCAGCGCAACTTGATTCACTCCATCAAAATCAAATCAAATCAAACCGACTTGTACACTGGTCCAAATTCTATGGAGGAATGGAACCATGAAAATTCAGTAAGCTCATGGAAATTTGAGAATAATGCATTGATTTCAGAAAACTTTGCCGGTGCTATTTCCAAAAACATTGGCTTACTTGATCAATCAGTCCTGAAATTTAAGCTCCAGTGGAAAAACACGATCGCCCTCACACTCAACCTCTTTGCCAATTCTGCTGAGAAAAATAAGCTCGAAAACTTCTATGAACTCAGAATGCAGAGAGACTATATGTATATGCAGAAGAGAATAAAAAATGAGAATCCTCCACAGTTAAATAGAATGGTTAACTCCAGATACGATCACGTAAAAAAATCTGCGGAATACGCCATATACATGGATAAGAAAAAGGGCGTCTTCCACGTTTTCATCAATGGTAAGAGAGCACAAACTTTTACTGACCATGCAGCTACTCCAGAATTGTTAGGTTCATCTATTTACTTGCGCAACCACAGTGATAACAAGATGCGCATTAGTAACATACACCTAGAAAACTGGAACGGCGCAATCCCTTCATCAAAGGACGAAAAAGTGCTCGATCAGCTCAAGGGTGATGGCCAAAGGATTCTTCTTTCCAATGGGGATGCTGTCGTTGGCAAGATAGGCCTAATAAAGAATGGGATGCTCGATATAAAAACCGAACACGCGGACCTTAAGTTACCACTATTTAGCATCCGCGACTTAAAACTCCCCACTTCAGAGGAAAATCATCCAAAAATGGAATCCAACGACATAAAAGCTCACTTCAAGAACGGAGGTTGGATCATTCTGAATGTCAGCTCAATCGATAAAGAGTTTATCCACGGGAAACATGAAGCCATTGGAAACCGTGCATTTAGAATTGATGCCTTTGAAAAAATTGAACTCAATATCTATAAACCGAGCTACAATAAAATCCGAAAGGAACAGACTTGGTAAAGTGTTTTACTCATCATTAGTCTCATTTGCTGGAGCCTCTACAGCATTCCCAGCATCACTACCTAAATCCTCACCCTCTGGAGCTACAGCCCCCTCTGGAGCATCGGGATCCTTTGGAACTTCGACTTCTTTGGGCGCGAGCAAATCCACCCATTGCTGAAGTTCAACACCCTCACCTAGCCCCCCCATTTCATCTAAAAGCTCAGAACAACGCTGGTGCCACTTCATATAATTTGGAGCCGAAGCCGGGATGTCTCTAGAATTACTAAACACCAAATAGGTCACCGTCACATCTGAGACTGGTCGACTATAGCTGCTCGCTTTAGAATTAATTTCTTTGGCCAAGCGCAGAGATCCTTCTCCCACTTTGAATGAAGGTCCACCGTCCCCAACAATGGCGGGGTAGATTTTATCGCCGAAAATGACGACTGCGTAGTCACCCACTCTGGCTGCAAATTTATCGCTTCTATTTGTGATCATATTGACAGGCATCACAATGAAGGGATCGTATTCAGCGATCAAAAAGCTGCGAGCCTTCATGTCAGCGACTCCGCGCTCTAGCATCTTGATCCGTGCCTTAAGCCAAGATTTGCGGTCAGCACTTGTTTTTTTGTCCGCAATTTCACGCTTGGCATTACCAATTCTTTTCTTCCAGCCAGCTAACATCGGGTTAGTGACCTTACCTGTCTTCTTCCAGCCATAGCTAGTGAACGGTTGATAGTAGGTCGAATTGACGATTTCATCTGGCATTTTTGCCAAGCGATCACCGTCAGAACCATCAGAAACCACATCCATGTCCCCTTGGAGTAGAAGGACTTTCCTCCCAGACGTTGGTGATTTTAGATTTAAAATCGTCTCACAGTCATAAAAGTTATGCTTAGTCGAAAGTTCATTGAGCTTGAGCACCTCACGCTCTAGCCGCTTCACCTTATTTCCATAAAGTGCGTAATAGAAATCTGAAACCACTGATTTCTTTAACATCACTTCTAAACCTGGCAACATCTTAGGCAAATGTGAATTCACGCTGCTCAAGTCCTTCATGCTTGTAGACGCCTTTGGTAGCGGCACCTTCAACTTGTACTCAGCAACATAGCTCTTCTTGTTTTTCCTCTCCACTGAAGCCAATTCTCCTTTGCTCGTTTCAAATGCATAATCAAAATGAAAGCCCTTTGACATCCTAACTATGTCTCCCTTTGTTCCGACAAAATGCTCTTTCGGTTGATACACTTTCTCTACAAGTATTGGGTCTTTAACCAATTCTGGCTCAGTCTTCAGCTCAGGTTCTGGAGTCACCTCGGGAGCTATTTCAACCTCGACATGGATATTCTCATCTTGCACGGACTCATCCGGCACGTAGGACATTCTGTTCACTTCACGTTGTGCAAGAATCAACTCCTTGGCATAGTCTTTGAGCGTTCTCGGAATACTTGTAAATGGGACGACTACAGAAAACAGAACGATCAGAAAAAATGAGGCTCTCAACCAAGGTAGGCCGTTTGAGGGTTTGCCATTTTTTGAAAGGGTAGCTTCTTTGGAGTGCTTAGAGGTCATGTCGAATTCTAAATTGGCAGACGATCATGATTGGTAAACCCAAAAGCTCCCGCAATGCTCAGAAATTCTGAGTCGAATCTTTGCAGGCAGTTCAAAAGTCGTTATTAGTCTAGCAGAATGACTACCGTTGAATTGTTACAAAACCTGATCCGCACCCCCAGTGTCAATCCTGATAATGACCCAGGAACGGACAAAGTCGGTGAGAATGCTATTGCCGAATACTTGAGTGACTTTCTCGTCCCGCACGGTTTTGATGTAACACTAGAGGAGGTCTTACCTGGCCGCCCCAATGTCATTGCCAGATGCCCAGGACCAGCTGACCGCCCACGCATATTCCTAGGCCCACACACCGATACGGTCGGAGTGTCTGGCATGGAGTTTGATCCCTTCTGCGGAGATATCAAAGACGGACGAATTCTAGGTCGAGGAGCAAGTGACACCAAAGGCCCGATGGCCGCCATGCTTACTGCTCTCATTGAAAATAAAGCATTGCTAGCTGAGCTTCCCATCGCCATCGACTTCGTTGCTTTCATGGCCGAAGAATCCTCGCAACATGGTTCCAAGCACTTTGCCGAGTGGCACGCGGAGGAATACATCTTTGGCATTGCCGGCGAACCAACCTCTTTAGATATTGTTTATACGACCAAAGGCTCACTCTGGCTCACTGTCGTAGCGAAGGGTACTGCAGCTCACGCTTCTCAACCCGAGCGCGGCTCCAATGCCATCATGACTCTCGCACGCTCGCTCGACCACATGAACAAAAAACTCGCTAGTAAG
This sequence comes from uncultured Thermodesulfobacteriota bacterium, assembly GCA_964195395.1. Taxonomy (GTDB): domain Bacteria; phylum Verrucomicrobiota; class Verrucomicrobiia; order Verrucomicrobiales; family Akkermansiaceae; genus Rubritalea. The sequence continues at coordinate 9,423 of CAXMPP010000023.1, read as the reverse complement.
CTTGCCACATTCACCCACCCAGTACTTGGCCATTCATCATTTAACATCGGCACGATCAAAGGTGGTACACGCCCTAACATCGTCCCTGATCACGCTGAAGCTGAAATTGATATTCGCACCACCCCCTCGCTCCACGCAGCAGGCGGAGCCCATGCGCTGGTACTCGATTTCATAAAGGAACAAGAATTACCACTAGAGGTAGTCAACGCTCACGAGAACCCACCGATGGAAACTCCCACCAGCGACCCTATCATCCAGCAATTACTCAAAGCGAATCCTCAAAGTCAACTCGTCGGTGCTCCGTGGTTCTCAGACGCAGCCCACCTCTCACATGCTGGAGTTCCATCCATCTGCCTAGGACCGGGCTCGATCAACCAAGCACACACAAAGGACGAATTCATCCAAATATCAGACCTAGAAGCCGGTCATACCTACTTCTCGAACTTCATCAAATCCTTCGCCGAGCAACCACTTTAACAAACCCCCATCTTTAAACAAAAAAGCCCCGAGCCGCATTTAGCAGCTCGGGGATATTAGTTTAAATAGACTTATATTGAGACCTAAGTCATGGACTTTTTCCAAGTCGCCACAATGCCTAGACCAGCAAGAAGACCTCCCCCGATCATTGCATAACCAGCAACTTGCTGACCGTAGAGAACCATCCCTACACCGAGGAGAATTCCGTATACCAGTAGACAACCGAGGATCATGTTGATGATACCGAGCCCTATGTTTACAGGCTCGTGTTCAGGTTTGATTGGCTCGCCCGCGGCTTCAGCATCGCGGAAGACTTTCTTCCAGCCTGCACCACCAGGGTTGATCTTAGTCACAAAGCTTCGAAGAACTGAATCGTCAGTTGGTTTTGTGAAGAGTGTCACCAGAATCCATGCAGGTGTAGTGATCCCTACGATCCAGAGTGTTGACTCCCAACCTTCAAATTGCCAGCCAGCTTGAGTCTTACCTACTTCAATCGTAATTGCACATACGAAGGAAACGATCATCGCCGAGATTTCACTCCAAGCGTTGATTCTCCACCAGAACCAGCGAAGGATGAAGAGTAGACCCGTTCCTGCGCCAATGTTGATAATGATACCAAATACCTGCAGTGCACTCTGAAGTTGAAGCGCCAAGATCGCCGTGAGAAGCATCATCAATACTGTTGAAATACGCCCGACGCGAACGAGCTCTTTCTCTGATGCCTCTTTACTTATAAAACGCTTCCAGAAGTCGTTGACTATATAAGAAGAACCCCAGTTGAGGTGGGTTGAGATTGTAGACATATACGCTGCAATCAACGACGTGAGCACGAGCCCGAACCATCCAGATGGAAGGTAGTTGAGCATGGCTGAGTATGCCAAGTCGTGATCTAGTTTATCATCAGGAACAATCTCAGGGTCAAACCCGTTTCGCAGTGTTGTGAGTCCTTTAGACTCGAATGTTAGATCTTTAACCAGAGCCTTGTCAGCATCTGACACTTCTTCTGGATTTAACTTAATTTGCTCAACGATTGCGACCACCTTTGGTGAGGCGAGTTCCGTCTTAGCTGCGTCGCGCTCCTCAAGTGAGCCCATTGGGAACACAACCATTGAAGCCAATGCCACGATAATCCATGGCCAAGGACGAGCAGCGTAGTGCACAACTTGGAAGAAAAGTGTCGCTCCAACAGCATGCTTTTCGTTTTTAGCAGCAAGCATACGCTGAGCCAGATAACCACCGCCACCAGGCTCTGCACCTGGATACCATGCAGCCCACCACTGAACGACAAGAGGTAGAACAAACAGCCCTATAACTGCATTCTTCACATCTGCGTTACTCAAATCAAATGAAGCTGGGATCAAGCTAAGCTTATCCTTGATTGCATCATGACTGAAAAGTTCACCTACGTTAGTGACTCCAGCAGCTTCCATGGCTGGGTTGTGAATCGCAAAATAGGCTGCGGCAAATGCTCCTACCATCGCCATGATGAATAAACAGAAGTCCGTAAGAATAACTCCTTTGAATCCACCCATTGAGGAAAACACCACTGTCACAGTCATCGCTAATGCAACCGACTGAATGGGTGACCAGCCCAACATAACACCACCAATCTTGATAGCGGCCAGTGAAACACCTGCCATCACAGTCACGTTGAATATTATTCCTAAATAGAGAGCTCGAAACCCACGCAGGAATGCAGCTTCTTTACCAGAATAACGCATTTCATAGTACTCAACATCCGTCATCACATTGCTTCGGCGCCATAGTTTTGCGTAGAGGAACACTGTGAGCATTCCCGTGAGAACAAATGCCCACCACATCCAGTTAGACCAGACACCATTCACTCGAACGATGTTGGTTACAAAGTTCGGAGTGTCTGTAGAGAAAGTAGTCGCAACCATTGAGAAACCGAGCAACCACCATGGCATACTTTTGCCAGAGAGGAAAAATTCCCCGGACGACTTACCTGCTTGTCTAGAAACAAAGACTCCGATTCCAAGCGCGAGGACAAAAAACGCCCCTAAAATCGCCATATCGATGCCTGCTAGACTTCTTACTGCTGCTAATATATTCATGTTTTCTTATAGTGCTCGAGCCGAAAAACTAGAGCCCCCCTAGTCCGACAACAACAATTTTAACTAAAAAGTAGGGCCTCTCACTCAATTATTAACCGAAATAAGCAGGCTCATTGCCCGACTTCCACTTGATATTGCAACCCGTTGCGGGCTTGGTATCTAGAATGGGAGCTCCATCCTCGATCAACTGACGGATGGCTAACTTTAAGTCACGACCATCTATCAACTCATTATTTCCCGGGCGTGAATCATCGTATTGGCCTGCGTAGAAGAGACATCCATCAGAATCTAATAAGAAAAAATCTGGTGTGTAGGCTGCGTGGTAGCTCTTTGCTACCTCTTGGCTCTCGTCGTAAAGATAAGGAAACTTCCAACCAAATTCTTTGGCAAATTCGAGCATCTTCGCCGGTCCATCCTGTGGATAGTTCTCCACATCATTGGAGCTAATCGCGATGGCATTGACGCCCCAGCCCTGCATCTCTGTCGCCATTTCTCCGACCAGCTTAGCCAGATGCACAACAAAGGGACAATGGTTGCAGACAAACATCACTAGAGTGCCTTTCTTTCCTAAATTCTCAGAAAGTGAAAACTCTATACCATTCCCCGCAGGAAGTGTGAACTCAGGAGCCTTCTCTCCTGCCGTCATTGTAAATGTAGATGCGACCTCAGCCATGCCGCGGATTCTAACTAGGTCTCACGCTCTGTCCAGTGTCCGCTGCATTACGAGCGGGATTCACGCCGTTTCTTAAAACGCTCTTCCCGTCGTTCCTCATCAGCTTGCTTAAAAAGAGCTTTTACTCTGTCAATTTCAGGCTGAGGTCTCTTTAGGTTCTCCATAATTTTGACCATATAACTATGGTGTTCGTACATTGGCGAATGATTCGAGATAGCACTCTCCGCCCCTTTTAAGAAATGCTCGAAGCTATCAAAACTCTTGAGCGACTTTGCAAATTTTTGATCCCAGCCAACCTGGTGGAATGTTTCAGCTGCGATCTCAGCCATGAGCCGATCTGGATCGGTCGTATATTCTAACAATTCATGGGTGTAACCAATACCTCCAAGCTTTTGATCATATAGTTTTTGAATAACCTGCTTGTACTCCTCTTTTTGTAGACCCCCTCCATTCAATACCTCCGTTAACCAAAATGCCGTCTCAGCTGGAGGCGCCGAATCGATGTAACCCTCTATCAAGTCAGAATAATCGTTGAATGGTAACTCCACATCCCGCTCAAATACCTTCTCTTCAAAGAATGCAAACGCGCCCTCCGAATCATGCTTTACCCACTCTTTGTAAAAATTAGTCGGATAGCTAGAAAGAGATGAGCCGTTTTCCTTATCCTCTTCTATCCTCTGCAATGATTTGTCTGCAAATGCTCTAAAATCAAAATCTTCTGAAAATTTGATATCACTTCCGCTAGAGCCTCCGCTAACAGGCACATAGTCGAGGTAATACAGAGTGTCCTCAGTAGTTACTCCGTCTTTGTTCCCATATAGCATAAAGTTCCCTGCCAAGCCTGAAAGCGCCTTCTCTCCAATATAAGCCTTGGCCAGCTCAAAGGCGGTACGCTTATCCATCTGTTTTTGACCCCTAAACCAATCTTCTAAAATTTTATCTGACAGCTCTGGCTCGTATTGGGATTTAAGCCAAGATGCCATTCCGTCAATATCCTGCTTTGCTAACTCATTTAGGATTGCCCCTAAAGCGCTCTCAGCTCTGTAATCCAAGCCATCAATAAAGTTTGCTTCGCCTTCAATCACTTTGACGAGCTCATGCAGTTTAACTGCTGAGAGTCCAGTCAGCAATTTTTCATGTTTACTCGAATAGGTCTCAATTAATGAATCTTTAAGATCCATGACATCAGCACTCGGTCCCTTCGACTTTATGGCTGCTCTCCTTTGATTTTTCAGAGGTTTCGCAGCAACATCTTCCACATCAGCAACCTTTTTATCTTCTGACTGCTGTAGAGGAATCACGACAGCACAAGTCAGCGCGACTCCTAATCCAAATCCAATGACACTCTCAATACCGACTTTCACACATACAGAGATCTAACAAACCAAACTCGTTGGCAAGAAAAAAGCCTCACCGGCTGGCGAGGCTCTGCGTCTTTATGGTAATCTACTCAATATCCTCACGGACAACCTCTTCACGGAGGTTGTCGATGATATAGAGCTGTCTATCAGGAGTGTTTTTTCCCATGTAGAATGTGAGCATTTCTTTGAGGCTCTTGCCTTCTTCCATGTTGACGGGATCTAGACGTATGTCGTCACCGATCATAAAGGCGAATTCGTCTGGTGAGATCTCACCAAGTCCTTTGAATCGAGTAATCTCGGCAGCTTTACCGCATTTTTTCATCGCAGCAGCTCTTTCATCATCATCGTAACAATAAAATGTGTGCTTCTTGTTACGTACACGGAAAAGCGGTGTTTGAAGGATATGGACATGACCTTCACGGACTAGCTCTGGGAAGAACTGCAAGAAGAACGTAAGCAACAAAAGGCGGATGTGCATGCCGTCCACATCGGCATCAGTAGCGATCACGACCTTGTTGTAGCGCAGCCCTTCGAGTCCATCCTCGATGTTTAGAGCATGTTGTAGGAGGTTGAATTCCTCATTTTCGTAGACGATCTTTTTGGTCAGCCCAAAACAGTTGAGCGGCTTGCCTCGCAGTGAGAATACTGCCTGAGTCTCGACGTCACGGCACTTGGTGATAGAGCCAGATGCGGAATCACCCTCCGTGAGAAATACCATGGTTTCTTCACGACGCTTATGCTTTGAGTCCAAATGCGCACGGCAATCGCGAAGCTTCTTGTTGTGTACCTTTGCTTTGCGAGCGCGCTCACGAGCCAGCTTTTTGATACCTGAGAGTTCTTTGCGCTCTCGCTCGGAAACGAGAATGCGTTTTTGCAAGGCCTCAGCCACTGCTGAATGCTTATGTAAATGGTTGTCTAGATGCTCCTTAAGGAAATTGAGCATAAAGGTCCGCACCGTCTCACCATCTGGAGATACTGTGGTGGAGCCTAACTTTGTCTTTGTTTGTGATTCGAAAACCGGCTCTTCGACACGGATAGAAACCACGGCTTCAATACCCGAACGAATGTCCGACGGATCATATTGCTTCTTAAAGAAATCACGAAGGACCTTCACCACAGCTTCACGAAAGGCAGTTAGATGCGTTCCCCCCTGCGTGGTGTGCTGGCCGTTTACAAATGTATAATAGTCTTCTGAGCTACTCGCAGTGTGACTGAAGCAAATGTCGAGATCTGGACCACTGAGCATAATGGGCTCGTAGATCGCTTCCTCATCCATTTCCTCACGAAGCAAGTCAAGGATACCATACTTAGATTTGAACTTCTTCCCATTGTAAACCACACAAAGCCCTGGATTAAGATACGCGTAGTAGCGGCACATTTTTTCCACATATTGCTCGCGATACTTCGCCTTCTTCGGGAAAATTTCGCGGTCAACATCAAAGCAAATACGAGTTCCGTTAGGTGCGTCGTCTTTCCTCGAACGCTTCATGTCTTGAACCACTTCACCTTGGCTGAACTCAATAGCCTTGGTCTGGCCCTCTCGCCATGCTTGGATTTCGAAAAAGGAGGACAGTGCATTCACCGCCTTTATACCCACACCATTGAGTCCAACAGATTTCTTGAACGCCTCTGAGTCGTACTTTGCTCCGGTGTTAATCTTGGCGGCACAGTCCATCAACTTTCCCAGTGGGATACCACGACCGAAGTCACGGACTTCCACACGACTCTCTTCATCGATTGTCACATGGATTTCTGATCCATGGCCCATGATGAATTCATCGATGGAGTTATCCATCACCTCTTTCAGTAGAATATAAATTCCATCCTCCGGACTTGAGCCGTCGGCAAGTTTACCTATGTACATTCCTGGGCGGAGGCGAATATGCTCTTTCCAGTCTAAACTCTTGATGTCGTCTTCTGTATAACTAGCCATGAATGGGTCTTTAGGTGCTCTAATGATTAAGCTGCCTAAAATATCAGCTCAACGCAACATCTATTAGAGGCTGCCTGCATTCATCGCAGCTGAATAGCGTATAACCGTGTCGTCTCGCTTGAAGTTTACGTGATTTACAGCATTTCCAGTCTTCAGTAATCGGTTGATTGCCTCTGTTGCAGTTTAAGCTCTGATCCGAGAGACAATCCAGCAACTAAGGCTTGGCATATCAGTTCGAAGGATGTCTCTCTGCAAAACGACCGAAGCCCGCAAATTTGAGAAATAATAATTCACATAGCAGCAACGTTACTTGCAGGAAGCGCCTTATATGACTCCATAAAGCTTTGACTCAGTCGCGATCTCATACAACATCTCTGCACCCCCCAAAATAAGCATTTTCAAAATTACTATCATGGCTACGCAACACATAGGTATCGGCATGGCTGGCTTCGGCACAGTTGGCACAGGCGTCTGGGAAACTCTCGAACGTAATGGTCAGCTCATTTCAAACCGAGCCAAAGGCGCCTTCTCACTCAGCATCAAAAAGGCAGCAGTCCGAGACATTAACAAAAAGCGCATTGAGAACGCTCCCTCTGACCTTTTCACTACTGATTGGCAAGAGGTAGTCAATCATCCGGAAGTGGACATCGTTGTTGAACTCATCGGCGGCACCGACACAGCTTTCGACATTGTCGCTGCTGCGCTAAAGTTGAAGAAACCCGTTGTCACTGGCAACAAAGCTCTCCTAGCTGAGCGCGGTGCTGAGCTCTTTGCCCTCTCCCGCGAATACGACACTCCTATTCACTTTGAAGCAGCTGTCGCTGGCGGAATCCCTGTCATCAAGGCTGTACAAGACTCGTATGTAGGTAACCGGATCGAGACAATGTCAGGCATCATCAACGGCACTTCGAACTACATTCTCGAACGCATGACCACTGCTGGCCTAGACTACCTAACAGCTCTCAAAGAAGCACAGGACCTCGGCTATGCTGAGGCAGACCCAGCACTCGACGTCAATGGCTGGGACGCTGCACACAAGGCGATCCTCCTAGCCACCTTGGCTTACGGATTCACTGTTCCCCCTGAAGAAGTCTACGTTCGCGGCATCGAACGCGTACGCACCATCGACATCGACTTCGCCACCAAACTTGGCTACGCAGTCAAGCTCCTCTCCGTAGTGCGCGAGCACGCTGACGGCTCAGTGGAGATTCGCACCCAGCCTTCCTTCATTCCACAATCTCACATCCTGTCCTCCGTCAATGGAGTGTTCAATGCAGTTGCTGTCCGTGGTGACGCCTCAGGAGAAGCTCTTTTCTACGGTCGTGGAGCAGGTAAAGAACCAACAGCATCATCCGCAGTTGGTGACCTCGTCGAAGCTGCCTACACTTTCGTTCACGCTGCTGGCCACCGTGGATTCCTGCCATACGCAGAGAATGGCAAGGTGCTACCCATTGATCAGACAGAAACATCCTACTACGTTCGCTTCGAAGTCGAAGACCGCCCAGGTGTCATCGCTGAAATCGCCAACATCCTAGCAAACGACGGAATCGGCATCTCAGGTACTCACTCACCAGTTGACCCAGAGAACCCTGACAAAGATTTCTGCGACATGGTATTCCTTCTCCACACTTGCCCATTCGGCAAACTTCGCGAAACCCTCAAAAAGTGTGAAGCGCTCGACTGCACCACTGCTGAGCCAGTCGTATTCCGTATCGAGAAGCTCGCCACTGACTAGCGAATCAGCTAGATTCCATCACAATCCTCAGATCCTACAGAGTTCGCTCTGTAGGATTTTTTTCCTTCAAGATTCAACGAGACTTAAGCAGCTCAAATCATTGGAAGGGTCCGATCTATCTACATTAAGAAAATGAAAACGAGACTAATTATATTGGCACACTCACTGCCCCAGCCTAATTTCACTCTATGAAAGACAGCCTCGGAAATAACTTCACGAAAACTCTCGCCACCACAGCAGTGGCTGGAGCCTCCGCCGTCCTCTTTATTACCACGGCCGTTTCGGGAAACCAGTTAGGCGGATTCGCATCCTACCTCCCGATTCTCATCCTAGTCACTAGCTCACTCTCAGTGGCCAGCATCTGGCTCTTCGGTCGTCCTAGAAAGTCCGATTCAGCATCGCTCAAAAAACTCCAACAACTCGAAGCCAGAATCGAAGAACTCGAGACCCGTATCACCAATGCCGAAATTGTCGAAAACTTCGAAAACCGGCTCGCCGAAAAAGAAATCAAAGCACGCACGCAGCAGAATTCCTCATACAGCCAAATGGAATCCCATTTGGAATCTTAAAAAGAGACTAATGCGGGAGTTATTTCATGAGCAACGCCCAAACTTTGGACGCATCTTGATCAAGCAAGCTGAATAGTTTGGCTCAATCAGGCCGAACTAGGTGAGTTGAAACTTGAATATTAGAGTTGAACGTGCAACGTCTCGCGCATGGCTGACAAGCGCTTCAACTCACTTCCTGGATTCCGTGACTTTGCACCCGATGACTGTGCTATTCGTAACTACTTCTTCGCCGCTTGGCGCAGTGTGGCACATCGTTACGGCTTTGTAGAATACGAGGCACCGATTCTTGAAGAAACAGCACTTTACCAAAAGAAAGCTGGCGACGAGCTGAATACACAGCTTTTCCGTTTTGTGGATCAAGGAAAACGCGACATCACCATGCGCCCGGAGCTTACGGCATCGCTCGCACGCATCGTCTCCGGTCACCAGCGCAACTATCCGAAGCCGATGAAATGGTTCGAGATCGGCCAGTGTTTCCGCTATGAAAAGCCACAAAAAGGCCGTGGTCGCGAGTTCATCCAGTTCAATGCTGACATCATCGGCGAAGACGATCCAGCTGCTGATGCCGAGCTTATTTCCGTAGCGATAGATACCATGCTG
>CAXMPP010000022.1:0-19710 GCA_964195395.1 uncultured Thermodesulfobacteriota bacterium | reverse complement strand
TCCCGTTCGTCTAATGGTTAGGACTCCGCCCTTTCACGGCGGCAATAGGGGTTCGAATCCCCTACGGGATGCCATTTCATTTACTTGAAGTGCTTACATAAAAAGGCTCATCGATATCGATGAGCCTTTTTTGTTGTTCACCCTGCTGGACACAAAAAAACCGCCGCCCGATCAACGAGCTGCGGTCTATAGAAAAGCGCTTAGCGACTAGGCTTTGCCGATGCACGAGGCTTTGAAGCCGATCGATTCAAGTTTTGCAAGGTCGAGGATATTTCGCCCATCGAAGATATGTGCAGGCTTAACCATGTCTTTATAGATCGCTGCGTAATCTAATGCTGCAAACTCATCCCACTCTGTGAGAATTAGGACCGCGTGCGCATCCTTTGCCGCCTCTTCTGCCGAGCTCGCAATTTTGATCGAATCAGATGTGAGTTGTTTGATCTCCTCAGCAGGAACTTGTGGGTCATAGACTACGATGTCTGCTCCCTCTTCTAGCAGGTCGCGACAAATATAGATTGCTGCTGACTCACGGGTATCATTCGTGTCTTTCTTAAAGGCGAATCCCAGCACAGCAATACGCTTCCCTTGAAGCGTGTTAAAGAGGCTGTGAATCACCTTCCGAGTAAAGCGCTTGCGCTGGTACTCATTCATGGTGATGACCTGACGCCAGTACTCGGCTACTTCCGGTAAACCAAAGTGCCCAGAAAGGTAGACCAAGTTCAGAATGTCTTTCTGGAAACACGAACCACCAAAACCAACAGAGGATTTGAGAAACTTGGGGCCGATACGACTGTCCATACCAATGGCATTCGCCACCTCTTCGACATCCGCACCTGAGACTTCGCAGACTGCCGAGATTGCATTGATTGAAGAAACTCGCTGGGCGAGGAAAGCATTAGCCACGAGCTTAGAAAGCTCTGATGACCACACATTTGTAGTGATAATATTCTCCCTTGGAACCCAACGATTGTAGACATCGACCACGGTCTGCACTGCCTTCTTACCAGATTCCGTAGAGTCGCCACCAATCAAAACTCGATCCGGGTTCTCAAGATCGGTAACAGCTGTACCTTCTGCAAGGAATTCTGGGTTAGACAGGATCTCGAATAAATGGCCTTTGTTGTAACCGTCGAAAACGCTCTTTACCAATTCTGCGGTGCGAACAGGTACCGTGGACTTCTCAATGACGATTTTAGGGCCGTCACAGGCTTCCGCAATCATGCGGGCACAGCCTTCGATATATCCAAGCTCCGGTGCCTGGCCTGCGCCAATACCGTAATTCTTCGTCGGAGTTCCTACCGAAATAAAGATGATGTCCGCCGATTTGATGTGAGACTTCACCTCGGTCGAGAAGGTGAGGTTCTTTCCACGGCGATCTTCGACGATCTCTTGAAGGCCTGGCTCGTAGATCGGCAGGCAATCAGAATTCCACGCTGCAATGCGCTCTTCATTCAAGTCTACTACAGCCACATCGATGTCGTGACATTTCTTAGCGATCATCGCCATGGTCGGGCCACCAACGTAGCCAGCTCCTATACAACAAATTTTCATCATTCTCAATGGGGTATCAGTTTGTTAGGTGAAGCTCTCTTCACCCATAAATCTAGCGCTGATATAAACAGCCAAATATCACTTGTCCACACTTCAGAAAAAGATTTCTACATGATACGTTCTGAGACGAATGACACAGCCCCAACACAAACTTCTAGCTTTCTCTCCAATTTCATAAAAAGTGAGTCGAACTTCAGAGGTAATTCACCACCATGTCAGTACTCACATTCCAACCAATCTACCAACAACGCGTTTGGGGCGGCAGAAAACTAGAGACCATCTACCAAAGGAAACTCCCTGACTCTGCGACACCTTACGGTGAGTCTTGGGAAATCTCAGATCGACCAGAAGCGCAATCGATCGTCACCACGGGCTCCCTTAAAGGCAAATCTCTGAGCGCTTTATGGAGCAGCCAACGCAAAGAAATCTTTGGCGACTACTCCTCTGACAACTTCCCATTGTTGATCAAAATACTCGATGCTCAGACCGATCTTTCTATCCAGGTCCACCCCCCCCAGCACCTCGCAGCGGAACTGAACGGTGAACCGAAGACTGAAATGTGGTACATCGCCCATGCTGAACCTGGCGCTCAGATCTATGTTGGTCTTAAGAATGGCACAACGCGCGAAGCCTTCGCAAGCGCACTCAACAATGGCGACCCCGACAAACTCGTTCACGCGATCAAGCCAAAGGCTGGTGAGTCGATCCACATCCCATCCGGCCGACTTCACGCCATCGGAGCTGGACTCGTAATTTACGAAATCCAACAAAACTCAGACACGACCTACCGGGTATTCGACTGGAACCGCGTCGGTCTCGATGGAGTCCCTCGTGAGCTCCACGTTGATGAGTCGATGCAATGCATCGATTTCGATGACTTTGAACCCACTATGGATACGCCTAATGGAACCACATTAGCCGAATGCCCCTACTACAAAGTGGATCAATTTCAGCTATCCGAAGGGAGCACAATCAGTAACCCAGAGGATGACAAATTCTCCATCCTCACCGTGATAGAAGGCAGCCTCACCGACTGCGATGGCAACCTTCACCCAGCCGGAAGCTTCCTACTCAATCCCGCTGGAGCTAAAGGCATGACAGCTAACACAGAGAGCATCATTCTACAGACAACTCTCCCTCAATAAGGCCGCGTCACACAATTCAGGACACAAAAAAGCCTCACAGATGTGAGGCTTTTTTAAATGGTGCTCGAGGGGGGAATCGAACCCCCACGGCCTTAACGGCCACTAGATCCTTAGTCTAGCGCGTCTACCAATTCCGCCACCCGAGCAGGTGTTGTTTGGTCGGCGCAGTTCTAATAGGAATTCCCTCATAGGCAAGGAAATCTTTGCTAATTTTTTCGAGCTGTCGGATTACCGCGAAGAATCATCATTGAGTTCCAGGTAAATATGCCTTATAAATGTTAGCGCACATTGTAATCAACAGATCTCTCGACTTCAGGTTTACTTCAATCAGACCGAAGCGAAAGCCTCAGTAATCCATACCCCAAAACCATTATGAACGAAGAAGCAACACCCAACGAAGAAGCTAAACATCAATTTGATTCCTTCTCAGATGCTTTTGGCCAAGCGAGCTGCGATGCTAAAGAAAAAGCACGCGCTGCAGCTCCCAAACTAAAGGAGACAATCTCTAATGGAGCATTTGAAGCCGCCTACAGTCTAGCCTATGGTGCCGTTTTTGCAGGAGCATTTGCTCACGAACTATTGCCTCAGTCACTCAAAGACGGACTAGATAAAGGAGCCCAAGCCGGTAAGGATGCCGCTCGCAAAGCGACAGAAAAGGCTAAAGAACACTTTTCTCATCAGCAGGATCCAGCAGAGCAAGTCGCTATGGAGCTGCCACACACGCCACCACCTGCGTAATCATTTTCATATGTGTGTGTGAACGTCCAGCTAAGTCAAGGAGCTGGAAAAAATACCCGTCTGATTCATTTCAGGCGGGTATTCTTATTTTCGAGCTGGCGCTAGTAAAGCTGAGACAGTGAGGTCAACAAAGCTGCCTAGTGGCCCATTGTATTGGATCACCCCCTTAGCATCGAGCACATAACAGACGGGTGAATCAGTCACACGATAGACTCTATAAAGATCGCCATTCGGGTCAGAGAAATTCTTACCACTCGTTTTTTGAGCCATTTCTATCTCACGGAGATCGCTCAGCGAATCACGGTTAACTCCGACTATCTGCACCTTCTTACCTAAATAAGATTTCTCGATTTTGCGGAGGTAATCGAGTACCTCAATCGGCTGTTCCCAACTAGTCCAGAATACGAGCACTACTACTTTACCCTGAAAATCACTCAGCCTCATGGGCTGGGATCGACTATCTCTACCAATCAAGTCGGGAGCGGTGGCTCGCTTGGAAAGCTTAGTCATCCGGTAAATCTCCTCTTTCGCTAGATCAGCCACAGTCAATTCCCCTACCTTCGTGTCTGCAGCATTGATAATGGCCTTGCGGATCAAGTCTAAACGACGCTTGTTGATTTCGGCACTATCTCCCATCGAAGCCAAAACTCCTGATAAGGCGAGGCAAGCCTGACCACGCAATGGTTTGTTGCGTTTGCTATTGATGATAGATTCTATAAAGCGAATTTTCTCCATAGTTAGATTCACCGTTTTCCCTCCAATGGTCGTCTGTGCTGGCTGAGAATTCGACTTCCCAGCTGGGGCCAGAGAAATACAGAACTGCCCTAACATGGGTGAGTCCATATGAAATTTCCCGATCAGATCAATGAGATTAATGACCTCACGCTCAGTCAGTCCGCCATGGTAATTGAGCAACCAAATGATGTAGGGCATCGTCCATTTTTGATTTAGAGCACTACCAATCTCCCCCACCATTCGTTTACTATACAAGCCCAGATTTGGACGCCTTTTCACAACGGCGAGTTTCTGAGCTGCAGTTCTCGCGCCTAGCATCTGTTGCTGCCACTCAAGCTCGGCGAGCCGGCACTCTTTAACAATGCGTTCAGCTCCTTGCGGAGTACCCGCAATGGCTGAGATACAAGCAACCGCGAGGGCACATAGGATCAGGAAGATCTGTTTCATGGCGGCAAAGTAGCAGTCGCGGCAGCAATGACAAGCCTCAGAAATAAAACAGCTCAGACCATAAGGCCTGAGCTGATGAAAATCGATTTTAGGGCTCAACAATATTAAAGAATTCCGAGCGCGTTATCAGCACGCGTGCGTTCCTTTCGGTAGAGTTTTGCATCATTTGCCAAGACATCTCCAAAGGAACTGACCATTGTCTTAAGTTCACTCTGCCAAGCTGCGCTCTTCATCTCTTCACCAAAGCAACGATCAAGCACTTCGAGAATGATGGCAACAGATGTGGAGGCTCCTGGTGAGGCTCCAAGTAATGCAGCAATCGTCCCATCTTGTGAAGAAACAACCTCCGTACCAAACTGAAGTTTACCACCGACCTCTGGATCTTTCTTGATAATCTGCACCCGCTGTCCAGCTGTCTCGAGCGTCCAATCTTCATCCTTAGCGTCTGGAAAGAATTCACGCAGAACCGCCACGCGATCTTTGTGCGTGTTGACGCACTCTTGGTAAAGGTACTCGGTCAGTGACATGTTATCGCGACCAACGGCCAACATTGGCCAGAGGTTGTCCGGCTTCACTGAGGAAATGAGGTCAAAAATAGAACCTCGCTTAAGGAATTTTGGTGAAAAACCAGCGTAGGGGCCAAACAAAAGACTCTTCTTACCATCGATAACACGAGTATCGAGGTGAGGGACAGACATCGGTGGAGCTCCCACTGCTGCTTTGCCGTAGACCTTTGCTGCATGCTTCTCAATGATTGCTTCGTCCTGGCAAACCAGAAACTGTCCACTCACTGGAAATCCGCCAAAGCCTTTACCTTCGCGCACACCCGATTTTTGGAGCAACTTGAGAGAACCTCCACCAGCACCGATGAAGACAAATTTTCCGTACACCTTCTCCGAGCTGAGTTCGCCGTCGCGACGCACGCGCACCTTCCAGCCTCCGTCGCTTGTACGATCAATATCACGCACACTTGTTTCGGTTGCAATCGACACGCCCTTAAGCGATGTGAGATAGTTGACGAGAATTTGAGTAAGTGAACCAAAGTCGATGTCAGTACCTCCGTCTACACGTGTGGCGGCGATCTTCTCATCTTCCGCACGGCCAGTTGCGAGCAATGGTGCCCACTCACCGATCTCATTGACATCTTCTGAGTAAGTCATCTCGCTAAAGAAGTGGTGCTCCGCCATCGCCTTAAAGCGATTCGCTAGGAAATCAACACCATCTTCACCACGCACAAAGCTCATGTGCGGCACTTTACGGATAAAATCTTCCGGAGCTTCGATCACTCCTTGCTCGACAAGATAAGCCCAGAACTGCTTCGATTGTTCGAACTGCTCGTTGATGCCCACCGCTTTGTCGATAGTGACAGAGCCATCGGCATGCTGGGGAGTGTAGTTGAGTTCACATAGTGCCGCGTGGCCTGTGCCAGCGTTGTTCCATGCATGCGAACTCTCCAATGCAACACTCGGAAGGGCCTCAATGATCTGAATCGTCGTGTCAGGTTTCAGCTTTTTGAGCATAACGCCCAAAGTAGCGCTCATTATACCACCACCGATGAGGACTACATCGGGATTATTGTTTAACTCGCTGTCCGTTACTTGATTGTTACTCATAGTGCTCCTAAATGGAAAAAATTGATGGGCAGCGAGTATGCCACACCTCGCTAGTTGTCAAACCCATCCGCAGCAATTACGTGACAGAGAAAATTTTATGTGTCACTCACAGCTGGATCCTCCTTATACTCAAACTTAGAACTTAGCCTAAACCACCCCAAGTTCTCTTCTCGTTCTACTATGTACCTTCCAAGTATCAGCATCTGCGGCGTCGTCGATTTCCAAAAAATTGAGCGCACGCCATTCACCCACATTATTTCCATCTGGCACCCTAACCCCAGCCTAGTGAGCTTCCAAAAGCAAATGCACATCGGTTTCCCCAATGCTGACATCCACTTTGCCACCTTCGATGACACAGAGATCACACAGACTGGTCAGCCGCCAGCTCAGGCCGATGTCATTTCCTGCCTAGAGTACGCACGGGATATCCCAGAAAACGCCCATCTTCTAATTCACTGCATGGCCGGTATCTCAAGATCCACCGCGACCGCCATGGCTGTTATTTCAGATTTCTATGGCCCTGGCAGCGAGCGTGATGCGGCGCTGAGCGTCCAAGAAATTCGCCCCATCGCCAATCCTAACAGACTAATCCTCCAATTGGCTGACGAAATTCTCAACCGAGGTGGAGCACTCACCAAGGCTGCAGACCACGTCTTCGGCCAATCACTAGGCCAAATGAATAAAGGCTGGTAAACAGCCCTTCTTCTCTACTCCCCGCTCGTATAAATTATACGTTCCTGATCCTAGAGATGCTTCCCATACTCTTGATTTTTAAACATGCTCAATTCTGGCACTTTGATCTGAATGAATCCGTGTTTACTCGTCTGGTGACAAGAATTACATCGGTCCACCAGCTCAAGGTAGCCACTTTCGAATTCCGGTGAGTTGCCAGCTTCCACAGACGTCTCCAGCTCTTCAATCTGAGAAACTAAAAGTTGCTGCGTGAGTTGGCTAACATCCACCTCATCTTCATGCACTCCAGCCTCCACAATTTTCTCCGCTTGTTCTTCTAACTCATGTAAATAAAAGCCCGCAAGCTTCCAATTTCCCTCAAGACCTGCGAAGTGCAATTTATCCATGTACTTCTGCATCTGCCCCATCGGGTGGGCAAGTTCGAAATCTTCCTCCACATGGGTGACTCCAGCGGGTTCTAGCTCACCACCATCACTCAGGTTCCACTGGAAATAACAAAACATCGCTATCAACACAGCCCAAGTCACTACTCTCTCAAATTTCAACATCATTCTATTTACCTTTAGTTCAGGCCATTTCCAGCCCGTTATTCATCTACATGAATGTGCATCCATACGCGACTATTACAGTATTTATTACAGCCAACCTACGGTCTACCCTCCTTTACTCTTGTTTCTTTAGCCCGCACCTTGCTAGAACTAATCTATGCAAACCATAAAGAAAACCATTGCCCTGCTTATCACTGCTACCGTTTGTCTCAGCTATACCAGCTGCATCACGAAGCAAACAAAACGCAAAGGAAATGTCGTCGTCGAGGAAAAATACGTCGTCAAACGTCCCGTGAAGAAATTCTTCGAAACCGTAGAGGTTGAGTAGACCTTCACTAACATGAACAGCTCTTCACAACACTTGGATCACCTCGTTGAACTTCAAAGGTGCCGTCACGCTATCGCTGTTGACGATGTTACTAATGTGCTAGACGCAGCCAGCATCCCCTACAAAAAAAGCTCAAACATACAAACCGCGCCCTCGGGCGTTGTGGGTGAAGACTCTGCTGCCGAGGTCATTATCAGTGTCATAGCTAGGGACTATGACAAAGCTCAATCGGTACTCGAGGAAGACGCCTTAGAGTCACCCTTGCCTGACGATCACCACCTTCACCATGCCTCAGACGATGAGCTGCTAGAGGTAGTTCTTCTCCCCGATGAATGGAATTCATTCGACGTGGCACACGCTCGAAACATTCTTAGAAAAAAAGGACTTTCATTATCTGAGAAGGATCTCCTCTCTTTGAAACAGATCAAAATTAGAGATCTCGAAAAAGGCGAAGGCGCTGCATTTTATGTACTTATTTTAGGATGGTTCACATCACTCTTGGCTCCTTTTATCGCACTATTCATCGGACTTCATTTGTTTAGAAACAAAAATCAAAGCCCTTTGGGATCATTCCATACTTACACCTTAAAAACGCGTATCCAAGGAGCTCTCATCAGTTTTATTTCTGCTACTATACTCGTATTAGTTATTAGCTCCCTAGTGTATTCTTGGTCATAGAATCTACAAACACTCCCAGCCCATCGAGCTAAGTGATGCTAACGCACTAAGGGACAAGTCGGCGTCCGTGAAGCCCTGGGAGTTCTACTCCAGCAATGCTTCGAGAAATCCAAATCAACCTCCACCAGCGTCTGTGAGAATGCGCATCACCTTGATCCCTTCACGGGAGCTTTTGAACAAGGACTGAAAGTGATTCGCTTTCTATTGGAACAAGT
Source organism: uncultured Thermodesulfobacteriota bacterium (assembly GCA_964195395.1). GTDB lineage: Bacteria > Verrucomicrobiota > Verrucomicrobiia > Verrucomicrobiales > Akkermansiaceae > Rubritalea. Next base: position 11,019 of record CAXMPP010000022.1, on the reverse strand, counting down.
GGAATACCCAGCTACTTTGAAAACGCTCGGACTCGACGCTTTTTTATGAGTTCCACGGAGCCGACAATGACGACGTAAAAGAAGCTCCGAGAATAAGACGATCTGATCAATCGTTCGCGAACCTATCAAGATCTTCGCTTTCGCATCCCCCATACTCACGCCCCCCATACACTTCCTGATTGCCGTGCCGTTCACCATAGTTTGACTCTTGTAACTGAGGAATAAACTCGAATCAGAGCATCTGAGTTGCCCGATGTGCTCTGCCGGCCATGATTTCAGATGCTATGTGGGTAATGACGAAGGAGCTTGGAGAGGGCAATTGCAGGCTCTTGGGCATGAATGACGGTCTCCACCGTTGTTTCGTTTTCGGAATCGGGACCATCGGTCTTTTGTCTGCCATGTGCAATATCTAGCAAAAGAACGGATCGTTCCAGCTTACTGGCATAGACCCCGTGCCTAATCCGAGCCCCTTCTGTCTTATTGGTAGAGTTGTAGAGTATGACTGGCTCCTTCGTGTACTCATCCAGCCTCGTTCGGGAGCGAATCCTTTTCTCCAGTGTGAGCTGACTCCGTTTCCGTTCTCAGAAGTGCGTAGGATGTCGAATCGGATCCCAAGAAACTCTCCTCGATCTTGTTTCGCGTGCCTGAATCCTCTGCCTAGAGCATACCAATGATAAACAGGTAAACTGATGTAATAAATACTAGTGATCTCATATTTTCATCCAGACTCTCATTCTTCATCTACAATCAACTCACTGGAATTTTCGCTGGTGATGGGAATCAATATAACTCCGTCCACCTTCTTCACTCTGCCTAGATGGCTCTTATTGATGAACCGCTTTGAATCGATCAGCACGACAGAGTGAGGCTCCTCCGGTAAAACCGGAGGCTTCTAATACGTGAACCGCTCAAAGCGGTTATATTACTCTTCGGTCATTGCATGCAGACTTAGACTCACAATCTATGAAGGGCTTTCGTTCCCCCCATAAGGCACGAGGGAAAGGTTTGTATGGGGGGTGCCAGCGCGGAGCGATACCTTCGGCATCATAATTTCACGGGCAAAGTACCCCCATCACATGCCACATTGGCACGTACGTCAGCTGAATCATACGTCATGTAATACATGCAACGAAAATAGAACACAAAAAAGCGACTAGGATAACCCAGTCGCTTTTGAAATTTTTCATTATCCTAACCCAATGACTCTTGCCATTGACCCATGACAGCGGCTTCGCCGCCTACTCCCACTCGATCGATGCTGGTGGCTTCGAGGAGATATCGTAGAGCACGCGGTTGATGCCATCGACCTCGTTGAGGATTCGGCTGGAGACCTTGCGGAGAAGTGGAGTTGGGAGGTCTACCCAGTCAGCGGTCATCGCGTCTTCGGAGATCACTGCACGAAGGTTGGTGGCGAACTCGTAGGAGCGCTCGTCACCTTTGACACCCACAGTTTTCACTGGGATGAGGCCAGCGTAGGCTTGCCAAGTCTTCTTGTACCAACCGCTGAGCTTGAGCTCTTCGATGAAGATAGCGTCGCAGTCACGGATGATGTCGAGCTTCTCTTTAGTCAGAGCACCTGGGCAACGCACAGCGAGGCCGGGTCCTGGGAACGGGTGGCGATCGAGGATGTCCTGCTGGATTCCCATCAGAGCACCGAGCTCACGGACTTCGTCTTTGAACAGTTCTGCGAGAGGCTCGAGAACTTTGCCTTCTTTCTGCATTTCAAGAATACGATCCACACGGTTGTGGTGTGTCTTGATAGTGGATGCTTTTGAGTTTTCGTTAGAAGCTGACTCGATCACATCTGGGTAAAGTGTGCCCTGAGCTAGCATCTCAGCATTGCCAACAGCATCCCAGAACACGTCGATGAACATGTTACCAATGATCTTACGCTTCTTCTCAGGATCCGCCTCGCCAGCAAGCGCTGTGAGGAATCGCTCCGAGGCGTCAACCACTGTGATTGGCACGTTCATGCGCTTGAAGTTTGCTTCTACTTCCTCGGTCTCATTCTTACGCATGAGGCCTTGGTCGACGTAAATTGCCTTCATGTTCACACCAGCCTCGTGAAGAAGCACTGCGAGAACTGTGGAGTCAACACCACCGGAAACACCACAAACAACTAGCTTGTTACCAACCTTAGCACGGATGCCGTCGATCAGCTCTTGCTTGAAGTCTTCGATATGGAATGGAGCGAGATCGCCCGCTACATCGAGGAAGTTTTTGAGAATCTGCGTTCCTTCGTGTGAATGCGTCACCTCTGGGTGAAACTGGATACCGAAGAATGTCTCGCCCCACTGGAGAGAAACTGGAGTGCCGTGCTGGTTCTTAGCGATCACCTTGCAGTTTTCACCGAGAGAATCAACCGTGTCGGAGTGGCTCATCCAAACTTGGGATTCTTGAGAAATACCTGCGTAGAGACCAGTCTGTTCAACAGGGAAAAGTCCAGCTTGTCCGTATTCACGGTGCTTGGACTTCTTCACACAACCACCCAACTTGATGTTGAGGAGCTGCATGCCGTAACAGACACCGAGAACTGGAACATTGTAGCCCTTTAGAACATCGAAGTCGATGTCTGGAGCGTCAGTGTCGCTTGTACTTTTAGGGCCACCTGAAAGGATGACAGCACCAGGTTTGCCGATCTCGTGGAGATTCTCCGGCATGTAAAGCTTTGCAAAGTAGCCAAGCTCGCGCACGCGGCGAACGATAAGCTGAGTGTATTGTGAGCCGAAGTCGAGGACGGCTACGTGATTGATTTCTTCCATGATAGAAAAGTGATAAGTTTGAAGTGAAAAGTAGTAAGCCCAAATAAATGGCGCTTACTACTCTAGAAAATTCTGAATGATTTGTAGCTTAAAATACTAGCCGAGTGGCTGATAGTTGGTTGGTTCTTCTGTGATTGTAATGTCGTGTGCGTGTGACTCACGGAGGCCACCAGCGGTGATCTGAGTGAATACTGCGCGCTCGCGGAGAGTGGTGAGATCCTTTGCCCCAACGTAACCAAGACCAGAGCGGAGACCACCCATGAGCTGGAATACCACATCGGCAACTGGGCCCTTGTAAGGAACGCGACCTTCCACGCCTTCCGCAACCATTTTACCGGAAGCATTCTGGCTGTAGCGGTCTTTAGATCCTTTGCGCATTGCGCCGAGTGAGCCCATACCCCGGTATGTCTTGAAGCGACGTCCTTGGAAATGCACTGTCTGGCCAGGTGACTCACGAGTACCCGCAAGCAGTGAACCCATCATCACGAGATCTGCACCAGCTGCCATAGCTTTCACAACGTCACCTGAGTAGCGGATTCCGCCGTCAGCGATCACAGCCACGCCGCGATCGCGACAGACTGAAGCCACATTTTCGATAGCTGTGAACTGAGGCATCCCGACACCTGCCACAACGCGAGTTGTGCAGATAGAGCCAGGGCCTACGCCCACTTTGACAGCAGAGACACCTGCATCACAGAGGTCTTTCGCGCCTTGAGCTGTCACCACGTTACCCGCAATCACTGGAACGCCCAGAGTCTTGAGATTTTTAACCACATCGATCACCACCTTAGTGTGACCAGTCGCAGCATCGATGAAGAGTGCGTCGACACCAGCTTCTACCAGAGCAGTTGCGCGTTTCATATGGTCTGGACCAGGTCCAACAGCAGCACCACAACGGAGCTGCCCATTTGCATCCTTTGCAGAATGCGTGAAAGTCATGCGCTTCTCAATGTCAGCACCAGTGATGAGACCTGCAAGCTTACCGAAACCGTCGATCAGCGGAAGCTTCTCGATGCGGTTCTCGTAAAGGATACGACGAGCGTCTTCGATGCATGTGTCAGCTGGAGCCACCACAAGGCGATCGATAGGAGTCATCACATCAGCCACTAAGCGGTTATTATTCTCCACATAGCCAATGTCACGTCCAGTCACCATGCCTTCTAGCTGATTGTCAGGACCCACTACTGGGAAGCCTGAAAACCCTTCAGTAGAAATGATGTCACGCACGTCAGCGAGAGTCATCTCCTTAGTCACTGTTACCGGGTCCTGGATCACTGCATTTTCAGAGCGCTTTACCTTAGCCACCATTATCGCCTGCTCTTCGATCGTATTGTTGCGATGAATCACACCAATACCACCTTCGCGAGCGAGCGCGATTGCTAGTTCAGACTCAGAAACAGAGTCCATTGCTGCGGAAACCACAGGAATGTTTAGACCAATGTCTTTGGTCAGCCACGAAGATATGTCCGTCTCGTTGGGAATCACAGCGCTGTGCTGTGGAACAAGAAGAACGTCGTCAAAAGAAAGTCCGAGAGAAATCTCTGCCATGACGGAGACAATAGATTCCAAAGCCAATTTGCAAGACCAAATCCCGTTCATTTAAGATTGATGATTTTAAACTTATCGTTTCCACCTCTATGAAGTGATTGCATGCGATATAACAGCGAAGCGAATGGAGGTTTCTGTAGACATCTTCATCCAGCTCTTTTCTCTCGCCCTGAGAACTCAACCTATTCATCTACGGCTACGACAGTCCAAACGCAGAATAATCTGTCTAATTTGTGCAATCTGTGGTCAAAAACTACCACCTTCTCATTGCTCACTTTCCACTTCACTGATGAAACACGTTTACACACTCGCCGACCTTCGTGACCCAGCCTTTGCTGAGGAAATGCCGAACGCTAAACTCGCAGTCATCGGCTACCCGATTAAGCATTCTGCCTCACCGCAGATGCACCAGCCAGCGCTTGATGAAGCTGGCTTTGATCTCCAATACATCCGTGTCGAGGTTGAGCCTGATGAAGTGGATTCATGCTTCAGCGAAATGGAGCGCATCGGCTTCATCGGCTGCAATGTCACCGTCCCTCACAAGCTCGAGGCGATGGCGCTGTGTGATGAACTCACTGACGACGCCAAAGCTCTCGGCGCTACTAACACAATTCTTTTCAAAGATGGCAAACGCATTGGCCACAACTCTGATGGACCAGGGATAGCTCGTGCCGTGCTAGAAGATTTCGGTAAGTCGCTCACCGAACTACGAGTTCTAATCCTCGGCGCAGGCGGCGGTGCTGGCCGTGCAATCGCGACTCAATGCGCCCGAGAAGGAGCCCCTGCAATCTATCTATCGAACCGCACAGTTGAGAAGTTAGATCCGATTGCTAGGTCACTCACCGAAGAACACGGGGCCAAGCTAGTTTACACGCTTTCTACTGACGAGGCAGATCTCGTCACTGCGGCGAGCAGAGTAGACCTCATTATCAACTCTACATCACTAGGCCTCAAAGAAAACGATGCTCTTCCGCTCCCCGCGGCGTCCTTGTCAGCAAAACATATGGTCTACGACGCGGTCTATAACCCGCCCGTGACATCACTCCTAACAGAAGCGAACAAGCTAGGAGCTAAAACATCCAACGGTCTCTCTATGCTACTCCACCAGGGAGCTATTTCCTTCGCCTTCTGGCTCGGCCAAGAGCCCAGCATTGCAGCAATGCGTAGGGGATTAGGCAAATAATTATTCCTTTGCTTGAGATGCCGCAGCTGCGTTTGGCTCGAGCTCAAGCCAATGCATAGCAGCTAAGTTCTTGAGCACCACGATTGGCTCATCTTCAGATCCTTGTTGCCAGTCGAGAGTTACCTTCACACGTAACAAGCCAGCAGCATCGAGTCGACCAGTCGCATCCTTCCGAACTTCATCCTTCTTGCTCGGGTCTGCGTTGAATGCTGCATCCAATTGAGCAAAAAAGGGACTGTCCTTTGTCACATCCACCCGCGGAGATTCTTGAGAACGCACTCCTGTCTCCATCTTTGGTCTATAAAAAATGAGCTGTATTTTTTCATGATTTCGCCCAGCCCCTATATGCCGGCGTCGAACATAAAGCCTAAATTCTTTTGGACTTCCAGTCTTCTCGTTGGCTAGAAAGTGACTCCAATCATCTTGAGAATAACGCAGGTGCTGCTCCCAATCTAACAACCACTTTGAGTCATCTTTCCACATGACGACCTCAAAGCGTCGTCCGCCTTTATCTTCTAGAATCAATTCAACTCTAGGTAATTCACCATCATCACTATAACTATTAGCTAAAAGCCTTAGCGGTGGACGCGGAGCGAAGATGTCGACACTATCCTCCTGTTGTTCGATATTCAGGATCTTTCGTACACCTCCGATCACATATTCCGACTTCTCGTTTGCATCATCAGCTGCCATAAATTGATTAAACACATTGAAAGCCTCACCTGTAGACTTAGCCAAAACCTCTTGGTATTCTCTCTGTTGTTTAACTAAATCGCTAGCCTCGTCACCAACAGGTTTTTCAATCTCCCTATTGTAAAAAACGATTCCTCCACCAACCATCAGCAAAAATACCCATAAAGTTAAAGCCCACTTTCCTTGACGCTGACGTTTAGATTTCTGCATCGAAACAAAATCTGCTACATCATGCCCGGGAACTCCATGAGACGCATCGGAGTCCAGCACCTTTTCCATCTGTGAAATGGAATTGAAATTTTGTTCACCAAAAGGCTCTCTTCCACAATGCGCACAGACACCAGCATTCGGAAATGGTATTGGAGCTTTGAAAACTGAATTGCATTTAGAGCAATGGTATAGTTGGATGTTTGGCTCGCTCATAGATAATCTTGATATGCAAATAACGTGTTTCCCACCCTAGGGGAACTCAAAAATCTAGCTTGTCACAAAGCGTGAGATAATTGGCCCCAATTTCTTAATGGTTTGAGTCGGCCAATACTCCTTGGAAGTGAGAATTGCAGTCTCCAACGCCCTGTGTTCCTCCCATTCTGCTTCAAGCGGAATTTGTGATACCGCACGTTTCAGCACCCTTTGCGCCAGCTCGGCATTTGCCATTAAGTGACCAATCACTGTCTGCACGTTTACAGCCTCCTCCTCTTCATGCCAGCAATCGTAGTCAGTCACCATAGCCAAAGTAGCCAATGCCATTTCAGCCTCGCGAGCCAGCTTAGCCTCCGCCACATTCGTCATGCCGATGACATCAAATCCTAATTGCCTATTGGCATGGCTCTCAGCCTTGGTCGAAAAGGCCGGACCATCCATATTCACATAAGTCCCACCATTGTGCACCGCAGCGCCCTCCGCCTGAGCAGACTCTAGTAAAATCTTACGCAACTCGGAACTCACCGGTTCAGCAAAACCGATATGCGCGACTATCCCTTCGCCAAAGAAAGTGTGTTGGTCTCGTCGGCTCGTGCGATCAAAATACTGGTCTGGAAGCACAATATCACGCGGAGTATATTCTTCTTTCAAGCTTCCCACAGCTGCCACACAAATCACGAAACGCACGCCAAGGCTCTTTAATGCCCAAAAATTTGCTCTGTGATTGATTTCATGAGGTAACAAGCGATGCCCACGGCCGTGGCGAGGGATAAACCAAACTTGCCTCCCCTCGATCTCACCGCCGATCAATGCATCTGAAGGTGCACCAAAGGGAGTATCCACCACTCGCTCTTCAGTCTGGGTAAATCCATCCATCGAATAGAGTCCACTTCCGCCAATGATTCCAATCGCTTGATTCATGGGGCGTAGCCTTGCATAGACAGCCAATCTGACCAGTAAAAAGGTGACAGAGCTACAACGAATTGCTAGAAGTAGTGCCATGTCGTGGATTAGCAAAACCAACCGAGCGTCTTGGCTTCGTATTTCACTCATGCTCGGCATCACCATCACTCTCTATTCACTTGTGAAATCCGAAATCCTATCCGTCCCGACAACGATCCGCAGATTGATTGATGACAACTATGCTGACGGCACCAAACGCGCCGCGGCAGCCGCCGAACGAGTGACTCCCGAGCTCACTAAATCCCTCCGAGAAAAGAACCTCAAACTCGGCTCAGCACTCTTCATCCGTATATTCAAAGAAAGTGGCGAACTCGAACTGTGGATCGAATCTTCAAGCTCCAAGCAGTTTAAACTATTTAGGACCTACACCATTGCCGGCATGTCTGGCAACCTTGGTCCCAAGCTTGCAGAAGGTGATCTTCAAGCACCAGAGGGATTCTATGCTGTAAGTAAACGCGGGATGAACCCTCAGAGCCGTTACCACCTAGCGTTCAACATCGGCTACCCGAATGCTTATGACCGAGCCCACCAATACACAGGTTCAGCCATCATGGTTCATGGTAGCACAGTCTCAATAGGTTGCTTCGCCATGACCAATGAGAAAATAGAAGAAATCTACACGCTTTGCGACGCAGCGCTCAACAACGGCCAGCCATTCTTCCGCGTTCATTGCCTCCCCTTCCGCCTAACTGATAAAAAACTAGCCTCCGTGAGCCAGCAGAAATGGCACGGTTTTTGGAAAGAACTCCAAGCGGGCTACCTCCACTTTGAAAAACATCGCCGCCCACCCAATGTCACAGTCCGAGCAGGACATTATTCATTCGAAAAAGAGTAGGCCATTCAGCTTCTATGGTCGCTTGATACTCTCTGGATAGTGTTCCCAATGATGCGGCAGGAGACTCTGCTCCTCTTTCACCTTTCTAGCCAAACGCATGTAGCTAGCGATCTTCGTTTTTTTCGTATTTCCACGGTGCATGTTAGACTTCAGCTCTTTGAGATTTCTTTCCCCCAGTGTCACCCACTCCAGCCGTGTAAATTGCTGGAGTTTTTTATCCCACACTCCTTGCCCAAGTAATCTTCCTGAGAAATCAGACTTATTCCATTTACTGTCAGCAGACATAGCTAAGTCTCCATGATAGAGTAAAAACACCTCTGATCCTATCACATGGCTAACTGAAACTTGTATTTTTTGTTTGCGAATGTGCTCCTTCCACCAAGCTCCACACCCCTCCATCGGTTGGGAATGCAACAGCATTCTTTCGACTAAACTTTCAGCTAGGTAGGACTTCTCTCCCTTTTTATTCGTGGCGGGCAGCAGAGATCCCACCTCGTCGGGACTGAGCCAGAAAGCGTCTAACTTTGCGTACGTTGGGTGTCTTTGGTCAAACATTTCCATTTCAGAGAATCCATAATTCCTTGCAGTCGTGCGCATCTTTAAAACTCCAGATCGTGCAATGTCCTCAGACTTCGGCATACTGCGGTCAGACTCAGACATTACTCCGCGTGCAACTCGATCAGACTTCGTCATAGAATGGTACTTACTAACTGATTTACGTAAATTACCTAAGCTTGCTTCAGCATCATAAGTTGGCCAACCTGTATCAATTTTCCCTAAAAATTTACCCGAGGAAGTCACAACATACACGCCTTGATGGATACTCCTCTCACCGTCCTTTAACCCAGACTTCAAGAATTGAAATTCCTTTTTCTGTTTTGCCCCAGCTGGAAGGTTATTGTAGGCAACATCATCCGCTGCCACTCCCACGAAGTTCTCAGCTACATACGCGACAAATTTTGAATCATTGAAAAGCAACTGCCTTGTCTTGAATCCATTTTGTCAGCAATTACCCAATGGCCCACCAAAATAAAGCCATAGTAAAATCGGCTTATCCTGAGCTCTGCCGGCTACAACCCCATCTAGAACATTTTCTTTCCAATTGACCTTAAAATACTCAGGCTTAGCAGTGTCACCGATCACGTAATCACGCACCTTTTTAAAGTTCGAAAGACTCAGTTTTTCTGGAGCAATTTGAGCGCTAGTTTGCAGCGCACCTGCCAACATAAACGCCATTCCACATAATCTCATTTTCATAGCTATCTATACATAAGGAGTTAGTCCTGAAAAGTTACGTTGAACTCATTACTCCCACAGACCTTACAGGCCATTACAAATGTAATTCTAGGTTTGCTCTTCCCCCTAGCGACTTCATCCATTACCACTCCCCTATGCTGCTCGTTGACAAATGGCTCGGTTCCAATATCGCATACGCCGATGCCCTCCAGACCCAAGAAACTAAGCTCCTTGAAGTTCTTAATGGCACAGCTCCTAACACATTCTACCAACTCGAGCACGCACCAGTCTATACGATTGGCCGGACCAGAGATCAATCTTCACTGCGAAGCCCAGAACTTCTTCCCCACCCAGTAGTAGAGATCAACCGTGGTGGACAAGCGACCTACCACGGTCCAGGACAACTAGTAGGCTATCCAATAGTGGACCTGCGGCCACTCGGCAAAGACCTTCATACCTACATTCGCGCTATTGAGCAGGCTCTCATTGATACCTGCCAATCATTCGGCATCGATGCGCAACGACGTGATGGCCTCACAGGTGTCTGGGTAGAAAACCGTAAATTAGCCGCTATAGGCGTAGGTGTTCGCAAATGGATTGGCATGCACGGCTTCGCCATCAACATCACCAAAGAAAGCCTAACTGGCTTCCTTTCCATTACACCATGCGGACTCGACGGAGTTAAAATTACTTGCGTGGCGCACGAAGCAAAACGCGACATCTCAGTAGCAGAATTTGCTGAAGCGTCCTCCAAGTTCATGCTGTCAGCACTTAGCCAACTCGAAGTTTAGGCTCAAGAACTTTCTCCTTTCTTGTTTTGAGTGACCGAGTCGGTCACGCTACGTGGGCACAAAAAAAGTCCGCTACAAGCGTTAGCTTGTAGCGGACATATAAACTGGCGACGACCTACTCTCACAGGGCCTATCGCCCAACTACCATCGGCGCTAAAGTGTTTCACTTCCGGGTTCGGAACGGGACCGGGTGGTTCCACTTTGCTATGGTCACCAGAATCCTGAAGGGATTCTGAAGTTTCCAGTTTCAAGTTGGCAGTTGCCAGTTTGAATAGGGAAGCTTCGCTTCTTCAGACTTCTGATGACATTAGTTGCTACTGGTATGTAGATTGTCTAATTCGTTTATTGTAAAGATCGTTGTGCTTCATCTCTGAAGTTTTTAACTGGCAACTTAATACTGCCAACTAGTAACTTCAGAGGACATCGTCCTCTGACAACTGTATAGAGTCTTCTCTTTTATAAATAGTTTTTTAACTGCCTTCTATTCTTTCGAATAGGTTATATCTTCTTTGATCACAACTTCTTGCGATTCGTTATACTCTTGATCCTCGTCCCCATTGCTGGTTCTGAAGTATTAAGCAAATT
>CAXMPP010000021.1:0-19893 GCA_964195395.1 uncultured Thermodesulfobacteriota bacterium | reverse complement strand
CTAAACCCTCAACCATGGAGTAATCGATTCCTCCAGAAAAAGCAATGGCCTCATCCGATGATCGGATGAGGCCATGAAAGTGGTAATTCCTAAATACTAGTCGAGGTGCACGATCTCTCCTGTGCGGAAGGATTTGTCTGCAGCTTCCACGATCTTCATGGAGTTGATAGCATCATCCATGTGGTCGGTTAGATCCACATCGTTTTGAATAGCATCTAGCAGGAACAATTGCTCGCGCTGGCAAAGCTCGTCGTGATCCGGTTCATCGCCAGTTTCCTCCCATACGTCTTTCTTTACAAATTGATTGTTAGCATCGAGTTCCGCGAAGTGGCGGCGCAGGGTATTTGTCTTGGTATGCGCATCGACATCGGAAGAAGCACCTTCTCCGGCAGCCTCTTTCGCTTCGATAGTCACGCAGCCCTTAGGCCCTACGACATCTTTCACGAAGAAAGCCGTCTCAGACATCATTGGACCCCAGCCTGCTTCATACCAACCGACTGATCCGTCTTCGAAAGTCACCTGTAGGTGGCCGTAGTTGATTTTACCTTCAGGTATTTCATCGGAAAGACGTGCACCCAGGCCAGCAACGCGCACCGGCTTAGAGCGTGTCATCTGACACATCACGTCGACATAGTGGACACCACAGTCAACGATCGGGCTGATAGAGGACATCAGATTCTTGTGCGTCTCCCAGTTATCTCCGAATGATTGCTGGTTGAGGTTCATCCGCATCACTAGCGGCTTGCCGAGGTCGTGCGACATCTCAATGAATTTCTGCCATGATGGATGGTGACGTAGAATGTAACCAATCACCAACTTGCGGCCATTGGCCTTCGCTGAATCGACAATTTCCTGCGCTTCTTCCACTGTTTCAGCTAGCGGCTTCTCGATGAAAACATCACAGCCAGCTTCAAAGGCAGCTTTAGCAAATAGTGCATGAGTGTCTGGGTAAGTTGAGATGGAAACCGCGTCCGGCTTAGTCTCTTTAAGAGCCTTATAGAAATCATCGTAGAGCGCATAGCCTCCACCGAGTTCGTCATTGAGCTTTTCGCGAGACCCTGCAGAACGTGTGCAGATCCCTACGATCTCGAACTCAGGAATATTGTGGTACGCCAAGGCATGGGAACGTCCCATATTGCCTGCACCTGCGCATAGAATTTTGATCATAATTGTTTAGTGTGTGTATTTTAAAATTAGTCTTGAGGCTCGTCGTCAGTCTTTACTTTGTCCCAAAAGGTGAGTCCGAAGATGACAAAAATGACAGCGGCCATGATAGCTGGAAAAATCCAGTAGTTGCTCCAGTCAGCCATAGCTGTGGAGAGGAGACTACTATCGACTCCTTCTGGAAAACCTTTTCCAAACATCCCTAGAAGGCTCTCAAAGAAAGAGGGAGCAGCTTGCTCACCAGCAGCAGCTTTCACATTCTCCATCAGAGCTCCATGGCCTGCTGGTGCTGCACCGTAGTCACCGTAGGTGTTAGGTAATGCAATACTTGTAAACGGCCAAGTGCCACCGAAAGCCATCCGGAATCCGAAGAACATCCCCAAACCTTGAGTCAGGAAAACTAATAAACTTTGCGCCTGACCACGCACCTCAGCTGGCGCGGTTTTGTCAGTGTAGATGAAGCCAGTGACAAAGAAGAAGTCATAACAAATACCGTGCAGCGCTACACCTAGGAGTAGCATCCAAGTGATTTGCTCTGGAGCACCAAAGGCAAACAGAGCATAGCGAACCACCCAACAACCCATGCCAATCAGCAACATTTTCTTCACTCCCAATTTACGGAAGAAGAAGGGAATCAAGAGCATGAAAAAGATCTCGGACATTTGCCCCAGCGTCATTGTCGCAGCAGCCTGCTTGAAACCTGTCGCACCTAGGAAAGCGGAAGTCTGGCCATAGTAGTAAGCCAGTGGAATGCAGATCAACATTGAACAGATCGCAAACACGAAGAAGGCTGGTTTCTTAAGCAATTTAAAAGCATCTAACATCAACAAGGAACCAATATCAATCGGCTTACCTTTTGCTGGAGGTGGAGTGTTAGGTAGAGCAAAGCTGTAAAGGCCCATCGCTATACTCGCGCCGGCAGCAAGCCAGAAAATATTGAGTGAGTCAGACCAGCCGATGGCTCCTACGCCGAGGCCGGCAACAATCCAACCGATTGTCCCCCAAACCCGGGCTTTCGGGAAAAGTTCCTGAGCGAGGTGAGTGAAGGTGATCGTATTACCCAAGCCCAATGTCGGCATGTAGCAACACATGTAAGCAACCATTAGCCACACAATAGTCGGACCATTCTCAGCTCCACCTGGAGCCAGAGCTGCAATAGCACACATTATACCACCACCAACTAACATGAGTACTCCCATCACCCTTTCGGAGGAGAATAAGCGGTCAGCAATCAAGCCTAAAAACAGTGGTGCAAAGATGGCAGCTAGAGGAGCACTCTCGTAGGCTCCACCAATAAAGTCTCCCAAGTTATTATTACCCATGGCTAATGCCAAGGTTGCGAACCATGATCCCCATGCAAAGAATTGCAGGAACATCATGATTGAGAGTTTACTGTAGTTTTTTTTGTTTTCTGTGCTGCTCATGGTAGCTGTAGTGTTGGAAAGTTTTTGGTGCTGCGAGTGTTTTGCTTATAAGGAATAAACAGAGCCTCTAGCGTGGGCTCTTTGTTGGCAATTGTGACGGCTTCTTCTGTGGGCAAGATTCGTAGGGCTGTGGCCCAGGCATCAGACTCCATCGCGGTGGGGGCTATGGTCGTCACGTTGAGGCGATTGATTTTACTTTGCTTAGTAGCGGGGTCAATGAGGTGAGATTGGCGTTTGCCGTCGGCTTCGAAAAATTGATAACTATCACCAGAGGTGGATAGAGCCGTGTTAGCTAACACTATTTTCCCGATGACCTTATGTTCTGGATCTTCAATGCCAATGTGCCAACCTTTTTTTTCTGGAGGAGCTGCCGCGAGGACAGTCTCACCACCGACAATGACTGCGGCATGGGTGATTCCAGCTCCTTTAAGAATATCCATAAGTTGATCTCCTATGTATCCTTTACCGATGCCTCCTAGGTCAATTTTTAGCGACTTTTGCAGAGTGATGGCTTTCTTATCGTGGTCGAGAATGAGATCTCGATAGCTCGGAGCTCCCACCGAGGGATTTTCCAGCATGGTTCGCTCTCTCCATGCTTGGGTGTGCCTACCGAGGGTGACATCAAATGCCCCATTAGATTTAACCGAAATAAGCTGAGCTTGGGCAATCACAGAGAACAGCGCGTCGCTGACCTTGTGCGCTTTCCCAATAGGCTTTGCACAGAGCTCGCTGACCTCGCTATCTGGACGATAGTCAGAAAGAATCGCGTCCAAATCTTTGACTCGTTGAAAACAAGTCTCGGCTAATGTATCGGCTTGCTCTTTCTCCTCAGAATAGAAAACGAGACGCACCATGGTGCCTAAATGAGGGGCTGAATAACTGTACCTTTTCAGCTCTGAACTAGGAGGCTTACTTGATGATTCCTCCTCCCTTGGACTACAGCTGAGAACTGATAGACAGAGAAAGAGGAGGATAGGTGTGATTCTTCTCATGTATTTCTAACTTGGCGATAGCTACATTGCAGCCAAATCATCACCCTCTGACCTGCGTTTTGTAATTAGTCCTCTGCTACACCAGAATTCCAGTAGTGATACATTTCTTCTGCAGTCGGTATTTCACTGGGACGAACGATACGCATTCCTGGATAGGGTTCACGAGTATGATACCACTGGCTTTTAGGGCCTTGTGGGTCATCTTTTTTCCAGATTGGATCTGATTGCAGACGCGCTGACGCTTGCACGTCATTGAGCGGCAGCTTCCAAAACCCACCCTTCGCAACATGTGGGTATGGCTTGGTTGCTTTGACCCATGGATTGACTACCTTCTTCTTACCAAAATGGGCCTGCCTATTCGGAACGTATTGATCAAGAGTCCATTCTAGCACATTGCCATGCATGTCATAAAACCCCCAAGCATTGGGTTTTTTCTGAGCGGGCTTTTGATAATGTGAGCCAGCTTCACCTGCGAGCCATGCATATTTACTCGCATCTGCAGGATCGTCTCCCCAACTGTATTTAGTTTTACTACCAGCACGGCAGGCGTATTCCCACTCGGCTTCGGTAGGAAGGCGATAGAAATGACCTGTTTGGAAGCTGATCCATTGACAATATTTGTTAGCTGCATGCTGAGTCATGCCTATTGCGGGATGACCATCACGCGCCATGCCAAATGTCATGGGGTGGTACGGAGTTGTGGGACGAGCTAGGAAGTCGAGATCATCTTTGATTTGCTCACGCATAAAATCAGGCAATTGGCCGTCTTTAATGCGTGGTAGCACGGAGTACATAAAGGGATCATATTCTTCCCATGTAACCTCGGCTTTGCCCATCCAAAAGGCAGAGAGATCCACTTCTAGAGTGTCACCCTCCTTCTCACCTTTCCAAGTGAAACTACCAGCTTTGACCGGTAACATCTCAAACTGCGCACCAGATTTAAGCGTCTCTTTATACGCGATAAAGGGCTTTTCCGTACTATTGTTGACCTTATTCTTTATCTGCTGATAGTCAGTGATGCGCTTGTGGATGACTTGAGCTAGGCGCATTTGCTCTTCGTCGAAATCACCTTTAGCGAGAGCTGGTTTGATATCAGCAACGGGTTGAGCCGCGTCCACAGTCTCAGCACCAACACAAAGTGCGGCCACTGCTGAGATCGCTAAAATTGCTCTGCTAGAGTTAATTTCTAACTTAATCATTCACTTAAATGAATTTTGTTTTACCAGGGATTGGTGATTTGCGCGCTGTAAATGGAGTGTCAAAGTTGAGCCCTTTAGACTCAACAAACAGATCTTTGGATCCCATAATCTGCTTATCAGTGAGCAATGTTCCTGTGTAGCCAGCTGTGCGGCCCATTATACAGATGGCGTGCGTAATATCGAACTTATCGATCACGTCGTTATAAACCTTCCCCTTGCGAATGTGCTCAGTAAAGATCTTGTGCTCATTCACATAGCCTAGTCCACCTGAGCTTTTCCAGATGGTCTTACCATCACGAACTAAAGAGACATTCTGCCCTTTTGCAATAGCATGACCTTTACTACCTGTGATTACATCACCGCTAGCTGCGTAGGTGCCAGGAATCTGACGACCGAAGAAGTCTGCCACGCGCCCATCTGCATATTCGTAGCGAAGGGTAAACTGATCCCAGGCGTTCGCGGCTTCTACTGGTATGATGTTTCCACCATTAGCAAAACACTTGGCTGGAAGAGTATCTCCCATAGCCCACGACATCCGGTCAATTCCGTGAATCATGTACTCCAAGGTTCCGTCACCACCTAATTCGACAAAGTTTTGCCAATACCTAAGCGACCATTCCATATCAGACATGCTCGCTGGCTTGAACTTGATATCAGGCATTTTATTTGGTCTTCCGCCACCACAGTAGGACGAAGAAGTGGAAAGAACGTCGCCAATCTCACCACCTTGAATGCGCTTGTGCATCTCCATAAGGGCAGGGCTATAGCGCCAAACTAGACCTGTCAGAACTGACTGTCCATTGCTCTGAGCTTTCTTAGCGCTATCCATGACGCTTTTAAGTCCTGGAATATCTAGCGCGAATGGCTTCTCAATAAAGACGTGCTTACCTGCATCCACAGCTGCCTTAAAGTGCAACGGACGGAAAACTGGCGTAGTCGTCAGCAAAATAATATCCACTCCACTATCAATCACTTTTTGATAGGCATCAAAACCGACAAAGTGACGCTTGCCACCATCTGTATCCACTCGACCTGAGAATTTCTTCTCGATACCATCAACCTTCTTCATGCGGTCTTCGAAAATGTCACCAACAGCCCAGAGGATGGTATCGGGATCAGCGGTCAAGATATCTCTCACTGCTCCAGCTCCTCGGCCACCTAGGCCGACGACTCCTACTTTAAGCTTTTTCTTTCCAGCTCCTGCAGCGGCGCTAACAGATGGAAATACTAACGGGCTCAGCCCAAGTGCGGCAGTGCCGATTGATGCTTTTTTTACGAAATCACGTCGCGTAGACTTTGATTCTTCGTTTGATGGTTGTTGATCTGACATAATAGGTATTTTTTAAAGTTCTTTGATGGATAGGTTACGGAATTCAAGAGCGCTTCCGTGATGCTGCAGAGCGATTGGCCCTTCAGATGGAACGTCTGGGAGTTGAGCATTCTCAATCACTGTCGCGCCGTTCAGCACAACAGTCAAACGGTCGCCATTGAGCGTGATAGCCATACGGTTCCACGCACCAATTGGATTGTCAGCAGCCACTTTAGGGGTGAGCGCTGCTCGGATCTCTTGGCTAAATTTGCGGTTGGTTCGATAGCCATAAACCTCACCCGAGCCACACGGCCAGTTCCAGAGGTTCACCTGTGAGCGATTATTGCCACGAAGGTAAATCCCACTATCGAGCTCGATCACATTCTTTGACATCGGCTTACCATTGGCATCCTTCTTTGCCTCGCCCGTCGCGGGGTCCAGCACTGGACGATCGAGTCGCTTGGCGGATGTCTCAGCCCAACGCCAATCAAACACCATGGTGAAATTCTTATAGCTTTTCTCAGTCCAGAGATTCTTCTCCTTGGCTGTAGATTTGCTGTCGTAGTAAAGCACATCCCCGCGTGGCTGCCAGTGACCAACGTGCCCCGGATCTTGACTCCATCCGCTAAGACTCTTCCCGTCATACATTGCTTTGAAGCCTTTGAGGTCCACTTTCGGCAAGTTAGTGTCCTTGATCTTAATATTTCGGAATGCCACTGGATCACCGTGGCCGCAGAATGCAATAAAACCTGAGCGACGCTTTACGCCCACGTGCTTTGGAAACTTCTCGGCTAGCGCATCGAGGTTCGCATCGTTGATGACGACACCATTGAGCTCGATCGACACATGGTTGCCATTGACTACTACACGCTGCTTATTCCACTCGCCTACTGGCTTGAGGTGGCCGTGCTTGGCTGCTTGCAATTTATAGAGTCCACCATGGAATTGAGATTCCTTGAGCTTGGCGTACTCTGGGTGGGTGTCATCGAGAATTTGCAGCTCGAGTCCAGTATAGGCTGGATCCCCCTTACCTGGGTAATGAACACCTAAGCCATTGTTGCCGCCAGGTGGCAATTTAAATTCAAAATCGAGCACATAGTTCGAGTACTCCTTTTTACTCGTCAGATTCTTTCCCTTAGGCGTGCAAACGATGGTCCCATCCTTTACAGCATAGCCATCACCAGTCCAGCCAGTGAGGTCTTTGCCATTGAAAAGATCAACGAAGCCTTCTTCAGCGAGCGTGAGCTGGCTGCAGAGTCCTGCAAAAATTAGTGTTTTAAATATTTTCATGGTTTCAATCGTGTCAGTTAAAGTACGTAGCTTCGTCAAATAACTTACAATAAATGCATTTCCGTCTGAATCATTGCAAGGAAGATCAAACTCGAACACTTGTCCACCACGAAAGAGGGCTCAATCAATTCTCTTTCGACTTTCAAACAATGACTTCCGCTCTGCGCGCTTACGCAAAAGTTTCTTATAAAGGGAAAAGACTTCTCACACCTCACTTCTTGCTTCTTACTTCCCCCGTATGCACCACGTCCTCACTGCCGACCAATTTTCCCGCGCGGACCTCGACCGCATCATGCAGCGCTCCGCTGAAATGGAAGCCATCCTCAAGCAAGGTGGAACCAAAATCTGTGACGGCAAAATCCTAGGAGCACTCTTTTACGAGCCCTCCACCCGCACCCGTCTATCCTTTGAGACCGCCATGCTCCGCCTCGGCGGCAGTGTCATCTCTGAGAGCGACGTCACCTTTTCCTCTCAATCCAAAGGCGAAGTCATCGAAGACACCATCCGCATCGTCGGCGGCTATTCAGACGTCATCGCGATCCGCACCAAGGTCAAAGGCGAAGCAAAAATCGCCGCCCACTACTCCCCCGTCCCCGTCCTCAATGGTGGTGATGGCAGCGGCGAACACCCGACCCAGTCGCTTCTCGACCTCTACACCATCGTCAAACACCACAACATCGGCGATGAACCTATCAATATAGCTTTCGTCGGCGACCTGAAATACGGCCGCACCGTCCATTCCCTCGCTAAAGTCCTCCGCAACTACGAGGGAGTCTCCCTCCAATTCGTCGCCCCAGAAGTCATCCAAATGCCAGACGAATACGTCAACAGTGGCGACAGCATCCACACCACACTCACCGACGAGATCCTCCAGACCGCGGATGTCATCTACGACACCCGCATGCAGAAGGAACGATTCGAAGACATCGAGCAATTCAACCAAGTCAAAAACGCCTTCATCTTCACCCCTGAAATGGTCCACAAGATGAAACCCGACGCCACCCTCATGCACCCACTCCCACGGGTCAATGAGATCATGCAACGCGTCGACGAGCTGCCACAGGCACGCTACTTCGAGCAAGCACTCAACGGCGTACCCGTCCGCATGGCACTCATAGCAGAAGCGCTCGAAGTCTAACTTCACGGATCGCTGTCATTGATCAAAAAATTTGCCAACCCGCAATTTCTGCGCTTCTCTATGCAGCTCTCAGCATTAGGCTCTGAAACTTACTAAAAACCACCATGCCATCTCAAGCACTCCTAAAATCAGCCCACTCTGGCAACCCCATGCCCGCCGGACTCAACAGCTCACACCAAGCCCTCTGGTTAGAACAATCTGGTGACTGGCACAAAGCGCACGACATCTGCGGCTCAGTCCCAGACCCTGCTGGTTCATGGATCCACGCCTACCTTCACCGAGTCGAAGGCGACCTATCTAACGCATCTTATTGGTACCACCGTGCCAGCAAAGAAATGCCGACTTGCTGTCTCGACCAAGAATGGATTCAGCTGGTTGACGATCTAGCGTGAAGCACCCACTCGCAGACCTCCCCAACTTAGGAGAAAAAACAGCCACCTGGCTTCTAGCCGCAGGCATATCGAGCGAGCACGCCCTCCAACAGCTAGGCACAATTGAAACCTGCCGCAAGCTCCTCCTCAACGGCCAGGACATCAACCTCCTCATGGCCTACGCTCTAGCCGGCGCTATCCACGGCCACCATTGGAATAAACTCCCTCCCTCCCTCAAACAAGAAACCCGCCAGGACTTCAGAGCGTTACAGCAAGAATTAGGATTGAAGTATTCCAAACTAACAAGTTAGATTGGCGACTGTTCAAAATGCGCTTTGTTCCTACTCTTATTCTCTTACTCGGACTTTCATCTGCTGCCCACGCGGGGATGACGGTCATCACCTTGACCGATGTCGCAAAGATGCGGATCGAGTCGCTATCCTTCTTCATCGCCGCCTACCTTTTGATGGCTCTCTTCGTCAAATGGCTCTGGAACTACTTGGCCAAATCATTTGAGAAACTCCCCACACTCAACTACAGACGCGCACTCGCGCTGGCTCTCATTTCAGGCCTCTTCCTCTACGTCGTACTCACCATGATCTCAGGCGCACGCGAACTGCTCACCCCCGGCGCTTGGCAAAAAAAAGGCTACGGCTACAAGCTCGAAGAATCAGCCACGTCAGGACCTGATCGCAGCGCTCAGGCCTCCCAACTGCGCAACACACTCTGGGAATTTACCAAACAAAACGACGGGAAGTTTCCCAGCAGCCTGTTCATTGATGAAATCACTCTCACTGGCGCACAGAACCACTTCGCCTTCATACCAACGAATGAACCTAGTGATGAAAAAAAATTATTAGCCTACGAGATCAACACCTCAGCCAAGACCCGCACCGTCATACTAACCGACGGATCTATCGAGACATGGGAAGCCTCAAAAGTGAAGGAGACGCTTCAACATGAGTGGTAAAAAGAAAAGTATCTTGAAATCGGCCAGGAATATACTCTTAGCCCTCTTCGGTACGATGTTCGTTATTTCTTTACTAAACATGGCATCTCTCCAAGTAATCTTGGCCCTCTTCCTAGGCTGGCTTGCACACACTTTCCGCGTCATCCCCCGACTTGAGTGGAATGCTGAACTCATTTTTTGCTTTCTCCTAGCTCTCACACTGGGAACTTGGATGCTCCACCGCGCCCTCAACTGGCTTCATAAACAAGGCTCGCTCAAACAATCTTGGACACCAAAACGTACCCTAGCACTCACCTCCCTCATGCTCATGCTCTTCGGCATGTCAGTCGCCATGACCGGCATCGTCCATCAATCGATCTGGGTGATGAAAGGGCCCATCACTCGAACTAACAGGGCAAGTGAATTGACCAATGCCTTAAACTCGGGGAAAACCATATTTTACACATCCTTTTCATACGCTAAAGAACATGACGGACTTTACCCCGGAGATTTAAGACTATTGTTAGATCGCTATAATGAAAACGAAGACTGGCAAGAACTCTCCCTTGGCGATCTCTACTACCAACCTAAGAACAAAGAACTCCCGCCAGAACCTTGGGTCTATTATCCGTGGACTACCTCAGACCGCACAAACCTTATAGTACTCCACTCTAGCTCACCGGCATTTAATGGCAGATGGATTGTCGGCCAACTCAATGGCTCGGTAAGAGCGGTAAGCAACGAAGAATTCCAAGAGATGCTTGCTACTATTCAAACAGCTCTACGTAAGAAACGAGCCACGAGTGATCCCCATGGCTCGTCTCCATCTCACCCTCGGCAAAGGGTCGTTCCAACACAATAGAGAGTATGAAATATTTGCTACGCAGCTTGGTCTTCAATTGCGCCGTAACCGGCAAGATTGGCACTTTGCTGCAGAGCGCAGAGCAGCACCTGCCGCGCTCTGACATGTGGGGCATTTGCCACAGCTTGGTATGCAGCACGGTAGTCGGCTAGAGGCACCACGCTGTATTCACGGCTTGAATCCGTCAACTGGAGCACCGTGTCCACCAGCAAGCCCGGCTCCTCATCAAGAATAGCCAGAACATTGCGCACCAGCATCACTGGTCCGATTCGCTCCTTGGCTGTTAATTCAATCAAAAGGTCTAGCTCGCTTGGAGCTGTTGCTGGTACATTTTTCGTAGTTTTAGTTGTCATTTTGGATAATTGGTTTTGAGGACAGACCTCGACTATAATTTAAAGATCATATTTTGTAACCACATAGATATACACTCCTGTGATTTTATTGACCTACTCATGGTAGGGTTATTGTTGATTGACCCTTCTCGGGCAGCAATTGTCGAACAGTCATAAAACGTGATCGGCCGCTTGCGTCTTTCATGGAAGTTCGACATCCAACTCAGTGAGGTGGCTTACCAAACTAGAAATCGAGCACAAAAAAACTCGCTTCCAGTTTTGGAAAGCGAGCAACATTGAATTCGTATCTATTGTAGTATACTTGTTTATGCAGCTCGCGTTCCTCCTTTCGGTTTAGAGGACCAATGGCAAATAAAGGAATGTTCCTGAATGCCACCCGACATCATACCCGACCAAGATCCCCCGGAGGAGATCTTGCTAAAATAAGAATATGGATAGTTGTTTGGCATCAGTTGATTTGCTTTACGGATTTACAATTACGCGGGAATTTAAAATAGCGCAACCCTAAAGTTATCATTCTGTGTCACAATTCCACCACAAAAGACAAATAAACCACCCATTTTAGAGATATAGCATAACTCCATTTTATCGTATCGAGCGCAGCAAACGACCATCGACCACTGTCATTGACCTTCAGCCGAT
The DNA here is from genome assembly GCA_964195395.1 of uncultured Thermodesulfobacteriota bacterium. Taxonomy (GTDB): domain Bacteria; phylum Verrucomicrobiota; class Verrucomicrobiia; order Verrucomicrobiales; family Akkermansiaceae; genus Rubritalea. The sequence goes on along the minus strand of CAXMPP010000021.1, from coordinate 8,200 downwards.
TCCATGCTTAGAAGTGCCTAAGCAAATTTCCAAGGAATGTTCAAACTTCTCAAGACCGACGAAAAAACTAAGGCGCGCCGCGGCGAACTCACCACCGCGCACGGAGTCATCCAGACCCCTATCTTCATGCCAGTTGGCACCCAGGGCACCGTCAAGACTCTCCACCCAGATGACCTCGTCGATCTAGGATCGCAGATCATCTTAGGCAACACCTACCACCTCAACCTTCGTCCGGGACTCGAAGTCATTCGCGCCGCTCAAGGGCTCCATAAGTTCTCTAGCTGGGACAAACCCATCCTCACGGACTCAGGCGGCTTCCAAGTGTGGTCGCTCGCTAAGCTACGCAAGATTTCTGAAAAGGGAGTCGAGTTCGCCAACCACCTCGATGGCTCGAAAATGATGATGACCCCAGAGAACAGCATGGAGATCCAAGCGACCCTCGGTTCAGACATCGCCATGCTCTTCGACGAGTGCCCACCGTACCCATGTGACGAGAAGTACGCTGAAGACTCACTAGCCCTAACCACTCGCTGGGCAAAACGTTGTAAAATCTGGCACGATGAGAACATTGACAAAGTCGTACCATGGCAGGTCGACCCCAGCCAGATCGACGACGATAAAAAGACTCCTGTGACACGCCAACTCGCTTTCGGTATTGTCCAGGGATCTACTTTCGCTCACCTGCGCGAACGCTCCGCCAAGGAACTTATCGAAATCGGCTTCGATGGTTACGCTATTGGCGGCATATCCGTTGGTGAACCTGAACACGAAATGATCCGCGCGATCGACAATGCTGTCCCTCACCTCCCCGAAGACAAACCACGTTATGCTATGGGGCTAGGCACTCCGCCACAAATGTTAGAAATGATCGCACGTGGTGTTGATATGTTTGACTGCGTGATGCCGACCCGCGTGGCCCGCCACGGACTAGCATTCACCTATGATGGCCCGATTCACATTAAAAACAAAGAGTTCGAGCTCGATCAACGGCCACTCACCGAAAGCACCCACCCGAGTGTCGCTCGCTTCTCACGCAGCTACATCCGCCATCTTTGGCGCGCCAAGGAAATGCTCGCTTTAAGATTGCTTTCCTACCACAATCTGCATTTTTACCTACAACTCATGGAGCAAGCACGTGAAGCAATCGAGGCGGGAACGTTCTCGGAATTCAAAGATGCCTTCATCGCTCGCTACACAGCAAAATCTAAATAACTATTATTCTTATGACTAACTCATTCACAACACTCGCTCAAGCAGCACAAGGCGGCGACCCAATGAAAACTATCATCATGTTCGGCATTCTCTTCGTCGTCATGTGGGTGGTAATGATCCGCCCGCAGCAAAAGCGTCAAAAAGAACTCAAAGCCAGACAAGAATCACTCAAGGTAGGAGACAAGATCATCACCATCGGTGGCGTCCACGCTTCAGTAAATTCTATCAGCGAAAAGACAATCTCGCTCCGCGTCGCAGACAACACATTCGTGAAGTACGATCGCTCAGCTATCGCCACTGTTGTCACTAAGAATGACGAAAAGTCTGACAAGTAAAACACCTTCCCTCGTGGATTTTTAAAGGCCCCCTCGAATGCGAGTGGGCCTTTTTTACACCATCTTCACACTTCTCCCTTCTCACCTCCCCTTTCACTCTCTATATAACCTAATCAGTGAGTAACACTTCCATCTATCTGATCGCAGGTGAAGTCAGCGGCGACACCCATGGTGCCGAGCTGATGCACGCGCTCAAGGACGCTATTCCAGGCGTTAGTCTGCTAGGAACTGGCGGCCCAGAGATGCGCGCGGCTAGCGATGGCGCCACCCGCGACTGGGTGGAAGACGCCGCAGTCATGGGTATCTGGGAGGTTCTCAAGCATTATTCTTGGTTCAAGGAACAATTCGACCTCATGCTCAAAGAGATAATCGAAGCTAAGCCGGATGCTCTAGTCCTCATCGACTACCCGGGCTTTAACCTGCGCATGGCAAAAGCCGTTCGCGAAGCTCTACCAAAAACCAAGATCATCTACTACATCAGCCCACAAGTCTGGGCGTGGAACAAGGGCCGCATTCCTAAGATGGCGGATGTGCTCGATCAAATGATCTGCATTTTCCCCTTCGAAAAACCCATTTTCGAAGAGGCTGGGCTCGCAACCGAATTCGTTGGCCACCCCATCGTGGATGAACTCATTGAAAAGAAAATTGCTGCCGAGCGCGACCCTAAGCTCGTAGGACTCTTCCCCGGCAGCCGCGAGCGAGAAGTCGCCCGACTTTTCCCGGTCATGCTAGAAACTGCTAGGAGGCTCAATAGCGAACACCCATCTCTCCGGTTTCAAGCTCCAGCAGCCTCAGAAAAGCTCGCAATACAAATGCGAGCATTGCTCGAAAAGGCCGAACTCCCCGAAGAACTAATACGCATCACGGTAGGAGACAGCCACGCGCTCATGCAGAGCGCCAGCTGCGGAGTCATCGCCAGCGGCACAGCCACACTAGAGGCAGCATACTACGGGCTTCCCTATTGCCTCATGTACCGCATTGCTTGGCCCACCTACTTCATCGGCAAGATGCTCATCAAGGTAGACTACATTGGACTAGTGAACATCCTTGCTGGCAAAAAGGTCATCGAAGAATTCATCCAGGGAGACGCCGACCCGTGTCACGTCCAGCATGCACTCGACAAATTCTTGACCGACTCAGAGTTCACCAAGACAGTCCAAACAGAACTCGCTGAAACCGCATCAAAGCTCGGCGAGCCTGGCTGCCACCAACGTGCAGCTCAAAGCATTGTAAAAGTACTTGCAAGATAGCTCGTCCGATACGACAGCATCCTCATTGCCACCTCTACGGCAAAAACACATTTCCTCATGTCTAAACTTACTGACAATAAAAGTGCGCGCAAATTTTGGTGGATCATCATGATCCTCCCCATCGGCCTCGTCGTCGGTACAATCACCAGCGTCGTCAACCACCTTCGTCAAAACGAAGAAAAGGAATCCCAGTTAGAATTCCAAGTCGCTGTCGCCCTCAATGCTAAAGACATTGAAATCACCATGGACCGCGCATTGCTCCTAGGTAAACGCAGCCTCGCTACAGAGCAGGGCAGAAACAACACGCAAACGGTAAGCCGCTTCATCCAAGGGTCCGTAAGCCCAGGTGGCACAGGCATTCAGTTCACAGAAACCAATATAAACTCTGCAGGCAACCGCAAACTCAAGCTAGCTTATGCCGATATCGTAGGCGCTAAGAAAAATGAATTTGTCGCCGTCGTCATCGAGCTAGTTGGCGAAAAAGGCCAAGCAGACGCCGCTAAATTAGGGCTCACTCCATCACTCATTCGTTCTTTATCCGAGGCAAAACCTACCTACACCCTGCGCTTCGTCCTCAGCCCTGAAACTCAAAGCGCTAAGCAACACGCTCAGTCGTTGCGCAAAAATACCCTCAGCTCTGATAAACAAAAAATCAGGAAAGTCATCGTGCTCAAGGAACAAAATGATGTCAAAATCACTGACCCTAACGACTGGAAACTTATTGCATCTGAACCTGTCAAACTAGCATCAAAGAGTGAGGTCAATTTCCTAGAAATCACACATCCAGTTCTTCGCAAGAAAACCAACAAAGAGATCACCCCTGAGTTCAGCAAAGCAACACTCAAAGCAGCCGACCAGCTCCGCGTGCTTTTGCTAAAGTTAGCTAACTGAGCAAGTAAAAAATTCTTCCCCGTAGAAGTGTGCTTCCAGCCGCTTTCATCTACACATCATCGGACGTTCCAGAGAAACATCCCAGCCTACTCATACCTGCAATTTGTGTAGATTCGTCGTAGAAGAGTTTCATCAGACTGGCTTTTCGAACCTTTCGTATTTTTCGCGGTAGAAATCGCTTCATCTCACTGCTCTATGAGCATTTCACTGAACAGCGCAACGGCTACGCACTGTCGCCCGTGAATAACCACGTCTGAGCATGCCACTCAAAAACGTATCCTCATGGGACAAGCTGTCCACCTTCTTAATATTCGCAATCTTAGTAATTCTAGAGAACACCGCCCACTTGATGGCGCTCTTCGGCACCGATTTCACCCCGTAACCACGCGGTTGATTACTGGACCAAAGCTTCACATACTCCTCACCATGGTGCTGATAGGTTCCTAGATAAACGACGAGATGACCGTGCTCGTATTTACCTATCTGGTCAGTCCAAAATATCTTCATAAAGTCACCTGGTTGCGCTTTCTCGTATGATTCAAAATTGATTCCCATCCCCAAGTCTTTGATCAGTTTCGCAGCCCCTGGTCCATTGGCATTCCAGCGTCCCCACACGCCAATTCCATCGCCTTGCCCACGCATCATCAAAGCTTGGACCTCACTAGGACTCAGCCCTAATACACCAGCATCGATCGCTTCCTGGACCATCGCCAGCAACACATGATAGGTAGCACCAGAGCAATAACTAGGCTTCGCCCTTCTCGCCCTAAGATCTAAGTCCCCTTTTCGCCCAGGTCGGATGGAATGGCTCAGTGCTTGGTGCGCATTTGGCCGCGTCGAATATCCACCACCGCGCGGCATTCTCCCGATAGCCCTAATCACTGGTTCATTCTGGGGAATGGTGACCACATCGAGTTGAGTTGTACAACTGGCACAGATCACCAACAAGGCAGCTAGTAGAAAATTTACATATCGCATAAGAAATCTATTACCATTTCGGGATCATCTGCAAAGCAAGCATCTGCGCCAGAGGCTAATACTTTTTTTAAATCCACAATACTTTTCACCGTATAACTAGCCACCCGTAAACCTCGACCGTGAGCACTAGCCACTCTCGCTGACGTTAGAATATTTAAACCTAGATTGATCCATAGCGCACCCAAGCTCTCCGCTAGATCCAACCCTTCAGGAAACTGCCGCGCATGACGGACCAGCACAGCGACTGAAACATCACTAAGATCACGCACTTCACCAAGTTGCTCCCATTCAAAGCTAGAGAGGATCACTCTATCAACTCGCTCTCGCCTTAACAACAGAGACACAACAGGTGCAGCCGTCCTCGGGCCTTTCAGCTCAACATTCACCTCAGCACGCCCCAAACAAAGATCCAACACCTCTTCTAAAGTGGGTATCCTTTCACCTTTACCAAAATCTAACTTCCTCAAGAGTTCAAAGGTATAGCTATCCAATCTCCCCCGACCATTACTGGTTCTGTTCACCCTTTCATCATGGTGAACCACCAATTCCCCATCAATACAATAGACATCCACCTCAACCATTTTACACCCCAACTCTATAGCTCTGCGTATTGACCTGAGCGTGTTCTCAGGCTCGTTACCGACACAACCTCGGTGACCAATCACCATAAATGGGAGTTTCTCATTCACATCTAACTCTTTCATAGAGTAGTCTACTAGAGCAACTCCTAGTTTCAACTTCCATGCCAGCAGACCCACGCACAAAACTCATCGATAAAGCCCAGAATGACGGCCCGTGGGACATCATCGTCATTGGAGGCGGTGCCACTGGACTCGCTACTGCGTGGGACGCCGCTTCGCGTGGCTACAAAGTCGCCTTACTAGAGCAGGCTGATTTTGCCACAGCAACCTCTAGTCGATCGACAAAACTTCTTCACGGAGGAGTGAGATATTTACAAAATGGAGAACTAGGTCTCGTCCGTGAAGCTCTGCACGAGCGTGCATTTCTGTTAAAAAACGCCCCGGAATTCAGTCGTGCTATGCGTTTCATTCTGCCGACTCACGCTCCGCTCTCGCGCTACTATTATAGATTTGGGATGTGGATCTACGATTCTCTAGCGGGAAAATCTAATATAAGACCTGCCGAGTTACTCTCACAGCGCGAGCTCATGGCTCAGTTACCTCACTACAAAAAATCCAAGCCCACTGGTGGAATCGCCTACACCGATGCCCAGTTTGATGATGCAGCACTTGCTATAGCATTTGCTCAATGCGTCAACGCCTCTGGTAACTTAGCCATCAATTACGTTTCCGCAGAAAAACTTAACATTGCCCACGGAAAAATCACTGGTGTTATAGCCAAAGATAGAGAGACAGATAAATCATGGCGAATGGAAGCTCAAGTTGTCATCAATGCCACCGGCATATTCTCAGATGTATTTCGTCATGCAAACGATAGCCAAATAAACTGGTCAATTCGCACATCAAGAGGCTCACACATCGTCGTTCCAGGTGAACCATTAGGCTCAAACAACGCCCTTATCATCCCGAAAACAAGTGACGGCAGAGTACTTTTCGCAGTGCCGTGGAAAGGTCACACCCTCATCGGTACCACCGATGAGCCCACAAACATACCGGAGCTCCACCCAATCCCGACTGAACAAGAAGTTTCCTTTCTGATACAAGAAGCGCAATCGACTTTCAATCTCGACCCGCAGTCGATCACTAGTAGCTGGGCTGGACTCAGGCCGCTTGTCAGCCGTGCAGGTAAAAGCTCTACCGCTGCACTCTCTCGCAAACACATCATCGACATCTCTAACAACGGTCTCATTTCTATTCTTGGAGGAAAATGGACGACTTGCAGAAAAATGGCAGAAGACACCATCGATGCCGCCATTCTCAGACATGGACTCCAACGGTACACATGTAAAACCAAAGACCTCAAACTGACAGATCACGGTGCACTCCCTCCGCTCAGCCCAGTGGATACAGCTCCCACCATCGTGCTTTCACAAATAATCATAGAATCCTGTTTTCTAGATCGCTATGCCAGAAATGCCGATGATATCCTAGCTCGCCGCACTCGCACAAGTATGCTGGACACCCAGCTTGCACAGAATCAAGGGGCTACAGCGGAATGCGCCATCCAAAAACTTCGTGCTAGCGATGGCTAGCCGGTTCAGATTATTCATCATCGCCGTTTTGCACTCTAATTGTTAGCGATTCCTGTTGCTCAAAACCCATTTTCGCCTATATTTCCGGTGCTGCCATGTTCGTCCCTATATAGAGCGAGTCCAGGCCGATATTTAAATTACGGGAGCTGCCCCAGAGGGTTGATGTCATGCCTTTTCAGGAAGACAAAGACCTAATGGACGTTCCCACCTACTGAGCTTTCGGATCAGTGGCTTTAGCTCTATGGACGGCATGGCGGTATTTTTTTAGTTTTTACGATATCTACCAAGTTAGATACACACTTGGACAACTCATTACTTTGATTTCTTGCATCTTAGGATGCATAAATAAAACTTGCGCAAAGTAGATATATCTACAATAAATCATCTCACTATGGCTAAAAAAACAACTACAGCACAAGCTACTAAGACTCCAACAGCTAAGACTCCAACAGCTAAGGCTACAACAGCTAAGGCTACAGCAACTAAGACTCCACCCGCTAAGACAGCTAAGACAGCTAAGACAGCTAAGACAGCTAAAGCTCCTAAAGCACAAAACCGCGGCAAGCGTTACTCTAACACTGAGAAAGCTGAAATCCTCACTTTCGTAGATAAGCATAATGCTGAAAAAGGCCGTGGCGGAGCAGCTACTGCATCTCGCAAATACAAAGTGTCTCAGCTTACCATTGGAAACTGGCTTAAAGAAGCGGGTTCCCCATCCCCAAGCCGCAAGACGAAGTCTGGAGATATCTCAAAAGTACTTAAGCGACTCGGGGACATTCACAAGAAAATGGCGAAAGTAGAAGAAGAGCTTGGTACCCTTCGCAAAGAGTATGCAGCCCTCAAGGGTCAGCTCTAATCCCTTAGTCTAACTAATTTAAAAAAGCCACCACAGTTCACATAACTGTTGGTGGTTTTTTATTGCCTATTTTTCCAAACAAAAAGCCTGGTAGCATAAAGGTACAATCCGCGCCTCTAGACTACCAGACTCCACACACACACACGAATCTATTACTATTGCGCTTTTAGCATTGGCGCTTCAGCGAACGCTCGGGCTGCATTTCGAGCATTCAACTCACTACCGCTCCACCGCCATAGGTCTGTACCCTTCTCGGTAAAAACGGCCATACCGATAACTCCTACATTTCTCGTCGTCCCATGCCGTAGATTACTGTAACTAGTATCTACGCTAGAAAACTTAAAGGCAGCGACCGCTGCGTCACTGGTTCTGAAACCTTTTACTGATAATGTTTTCCCCGGCTCTATCATATAACCACGCTTTTTGGTTGATGCCGATTTACCATCCATCACATCCAGTCCATCCACACTCATGACCACTTCTAATCTGGAATGGCAAATATTAC
>CAXMPP010000020.1:0-20074 GCA_964195395.1 uncultured Thermodesulfobacteriota bacterium | reverse complement strand
GTCGTGACGACTTAGTTATGCTGCATGCTGAATCCAATCTTGGCAATTATTTTTTTTAGCGATGAGGTTCACAGTGAATTTAAGGCACAAAAAAGCCTGCGAGTGTGTCGCAGGCGTTCTTATTGAGATTGTTGTGTTTCTTCTCCTTGTTAGTTGAAGCTAGGTGCTTTGTGTCTCTTGTAGACTTTATTGGTGACCATGTAGTCAAGTGGGAAGTCTGGAAGCGGGGAGGCATCTGGAGGTCGTGGAATGTTGCGACCGATCGTTGCATCTTCAGGCTGTGAGCTAGAAATACTGACTGGAGTGCCAGTCTTGACGATAGCGAAGAACTTGGGCGCCACGTTGTGGTGCATGCGGATGCAACCGTGAGTACATGGGCGGTCTTTCATCCAGCCAGAGTGGAATCCGTAGGCTGATTTAAACTCCATCCAGTAGGGCATTGGAGTTCCAACAAATCGAGCACCAGCTGGCTTGTTCCTAAGGTAACCTTGTCCGTACTTACCATTACCGTAGTCATAGTAACCATGGGTTTGTGCGCGGCGGTATTCTTGCTTGCTGTAGATTGTGAAATTGCCCTTGGGGGTTGGGGTCGAGGCTGTACCAACAGAGATAGGCATGACGAGAAGAGCTTTGTTGCCCTCCATGACGTAGGCCATTTGGTTACGTGTAGAAACCTTGACCCGGACATTGTTCGGGTTGGATGGCTTGGAAGCTGGACGGTTGTACGCATCGTACGCTCCGAGGCTAGAGGTTTGTTGGCAAGAGCTCAGAAGAGCAGCGCAGGCAACACCGAATAGAACAAGTATTTGTTTTTTCATGTTAGACTACATTAGAGCCCTATCTAGCAATCGGTGCAATAGCAAAATCGTAAGTAAAGAATCTGTCAATCTTGAACTATCTAGCATTTTCCCAATTGTAGACACGGCCGTTACGGAATTCTACTTTGGCTTCCAGTTCACTGATATAATCGCTAGAGCGTGCGATTGATGTGCCGTAATAACCTCTGTGACCGTAACCACCATAGAATCCACCTGAGTAAGTGGGTGAGTAGAGGTAGTAATACCACTTTTCAAAACTTGCTCCATTGTTAGCGCCCTTTGAGCTACGTGATGGGTCACCCCAGGCGAGGTAAACCGCTTTTTTATTCATGCCCTTTTTGATTTGCCCTTGCTGGACTAACACTTGGTGATCTTGGGTGAGTTGGGTGAAGATGTCTTGGTTTTTAGCAATGCGTTTTTGCCGTGGGTTTGTAGCGCAGTTGCTAAGCGTAAAGACCCCCACTAGAGTTAAGCTTATGGTTAAGATGCGATGAATCATGCACTTACTTTACATGGATTGGCTGAAATTTTCAATATAGAGTATCTGGTGATTATTTTTTATTCGATCTGACTTGTCAAAAGTGTTTGATCCATAGCATTATATGAAGTGAACTATACCGTCTATACCATGTCTGAAGAAGTAATTTCCCCAATCGAGTTGTCCTGTGAACTGAAACGTTGTCCAGAATGGGAAGTGGAGGGAAATGGGATTTCTAGAACTTGGGAGTTTGAGAGTTTTGAAGATGTTATGGAATTTGTGAATGTGGTTGCTGATATTGCAGAAGCCGCTTTCCACCATCCCGATATCGATATTCGCTACTCCAAAGTGAAATTACTTCTGATCACTCACGAAATTGGTGGAGTAACAGAAGCTGATGTAGAAATGGCAACTAGGATAGATACTGTGACTGACGCGTAAGTTGGCGACGCTTGGGCGTGTGAGTGTAATTTTGTGTGCTTGCCATGCCAATCGGCATTGGTTACATCGACAGTTATGCGCACTGGGCTTTCAATTTCTTTCCTGCTGATTCCTATTTTTCTGGTTTCCTGTGCATCTGAGCGCGAAATCACCTATGAAAAGGCTGAGGCTAGAGGTCTTGATAAGTATCAAAGTGACGTGAAGTATGTTACCGACGAGGAAGGCAATGTGCGCCCTGATAGCGACAAAAGGAGTCAATTCGATAGCCAGGATACGTATGCAGGAGCTAAAGGCTTTAGAGGTGAAGACTATAGTAAGAAAAACTATCGATCAAAACGCTGGGGGGGCAACAAAGATTTCAATTCAAAGAATTTCTCAGGCAACAAGGATGGGAAACGGTTCCAGCATTCACCTCACTTTGTGCAGCAGCAAGCGAATGCCCAAGGCCAGTATGCCGCTGCCGGAGGTGAAAATTATGCAACTTCCGGTTATGCTGGAAACACTGGAGCGGCTAGTCGGGGCAATGCGGTGGCGCGTCCTAGTGATGCTAAGTCAGCCTCGAAAAGTAATTACCAGGCGCCACCGATCTATAGCCTAGATCAAGCGAATGGTATAGGTGTGGGTGATACAAATGCCATGATGGGCCGCTAAAGCCGGTGAGAGTTCTAGTCTAAATTGAGGCGCATGGGGATCATGCTGGAATAATTGAAACCAAGTTTTTGAAAGAACTTCTGTGAGTCTGCGCTGATTTTGTCAGTCAGCAATGTGATGCGGGAAAAGTCCTTGCTGTTTGCGAAATTTTTGACGTGATCCACTAAGATCGATCCGTAGCCTTGACCTCGATGAATGGGGTGGATGATGAAATCTTCTAACAGGATGACCATTCCACCGCGGGCTGTTGAGATAGTAAAGAGTAAGTTCACCATGCCGAAAATCTTGTGATCATTTCTTAGTACGAAGATGCGTCCCCTCGCTGGTTGCTCTAGTATCAATCGTAGTCCTCGTTGCTGGATTTCTCTATCAACATCAAAATCGTCTTGCAGTTCGAAAAGTTCCATTACTAGTTCCGTGATCTGATCAAGGTCTTCAATTGTTGCTGTTTCGACGCGTGGGGCATCGCTGGACTGTAGAAATGCGGTAACTGTGTTGGATTCGCTCATGGTTGACAGGGGGACTCTAACGGTGATTTTTAGGTTCAGCCACGAAAAACCAGACATATTCGAAAAAAAGAGCAATGAATAAGAATGACGTGTTGACAAAGACGTCGAAATACTTAGGTTGCCCGCTCATCCACCAGCCTCTGAGTTGGTGGCTAGAAACTCTTTAATATTCCAACAGGAACATCACCATGAGCAAAAGAACTTACCAACCATCTAAGCGTGTTCGCAAGCGTCAACACGGCTTCCGTGCACGTATGGCTACTAAAGCTGGCCGCGATTGTATTCGCCGTCGTCGTCAAAAGGGCCGCACACGTCTCATCCCTAAGGGCGCTGAAATCCACTTCAAGCGTCACACCAAGCAACACACCTAGTATTGCCTTAGTGTAAATTGAGCGAAACCAACCTGATTTCGCTTAGATATCACTAATCACTACGGTGAGAGAAGCGCCCCATGCGTCTTCCCAGAAAGTTCTCAATTAGTCACCGGGCAGAATTTGCTCGTGTGAGGGAACATGGAAAGTCGCGTCCGGGGCGCTATCTTGTTGTTAGTGTCTTGCGTTCAGACGAACTTGAGCATTTCAAGTACGGGCTCATAACTACCAAGAAAGTAGGCAAAGCGCATCAGCGTAATTACTTTCGGCGAGTCTTTCGCTCAATAATGCAAAACCATGGTGAGTTGATCTGTGAGGATTACTACATCGTGACTATTGCGCGTTGGCGAGCCTCTGAGGCAAGTTATGAGGAACTCGAGCGCGAATGGCTTAATCTAGCGCGAAAGCTAGGAGTGTTAAAAACCGAAATTTCATGAAGCGATTGCCAGTGACATGTATAAAACTCGGAATTCGCGGATATCAGAAATTTCTGAATCCCATGTTGCGAGCGGTGAGTGGCCCCTATGGTGGTTGTCGATTTTCACCTTCTTGCTCGCATTATTTTTATCAGGCGGTAGATACTCATGGAGCACTGCACGGCAGTTGGCTTGGAGTTCACCGCCTTTGTCGTTGTCACCCGTGGGGCGGCTGTGGGTGTGACCCGGTTCCACCAAAGAAATCATCGTAATTTTAGAATTTTAGATAGTAATCATTATGGATCGTAAAGCATGGATTATCCTCATTCTCTGTGGTATTGGCCTCGTCGCTAATACCATGTTTATGGGAGATACTGAAAAGGCTCTCAAAGAAGAGAGACAAGAAAAGAAGCAGGAGCAAGTAGCAAGTGAGCATGCCTCGGGACCAGAAACCGAGTTTGTCACAGAGAAGCCTACGCTCCCAGAAGCTAAAGAAGACCAGCCACACACACTCGAAGGTAAAGATGGTGAGCTTGTAGATGTGATCTACACATTTACCAGCTTTGGTGGTGGTGTGAAGACTGCGGAGTTCCCTCAACAGAAGACTGTTTATGGCGATGGACATATCGAGCTGAATAAACTTTCAAGTTACCCAGTCGGGGCTATTGCATCGGACTACCGAAAAATCGATGGCTCGTTTTATGAACTCGTAGAGAAGAGCAAAAGTTCTGTGACCTACAAGGGGAAGCTAGCTAGTGGTCTGGAGGTCACTAAAACTTGGAAACTTGTAGAAAACGAGGAAGCAAAAGGCTACCAACTCACGCTTGATGTACATTTCAAGAATGCATCATCCGCTGTAATCAACCTCGCTGACTATGGAGTCTACACGGGTACTGCAGCTCCATTGCACGGCAAAGAAATGCAGGACAAAGCGGGCTGGTTCTACTACGAAGATGGATCTTTTGAATTTGATAAACAGGGGCCATTCAAAGGGGGGATGTTTAGTGATGCTAAAGCTGTTGAGGTTATTAAGCCTTCATCTCTAGAGTATGCAGGTGTGAATAACCAATTCTTTACCACTTTCTTCATGCCTAAAGACTTCAAGCCCGATTCCATATGGGCGACTGGGGCTGAGCGTGATATCCAAGAGGATGAGAAAATGCTCAAGCGCTGGGTCTTCACGATGGGAGTAAATTTCCCTCACAAAATGCTCAATGCTGGTAGCGAAGAAAGCTACAGCCTCGATGTTTACATGGGGCCAAAGCGGCGTGAAATTATAAGTAATGTTGCTGTGAATACGGATGCGGTTATGAACTATGGGTGGTTCATTTTTATACCTGTCGCTACATTTATGAGCTGGGCTCTCAATACTATTCACGGATGGTTTGGTGCTGCTAGCTGGGCATGGGGAGTTTCAGTGATCCTTCTCACAGTCTTCATCCGTATCATTATCTGGCCGCTGCACAACAAGTCCACACGCACCATGAAGCGTATGGGTAAGTTGCAGCCTATCATGAAGGAGATGCGTGAGAAGTATGCGGACAATCCGCAGAAGCTCAACCAGGAGACAATGAAGCTCTATAAGACCTATGGGGTAAACCCAATGGGCGGTTGTCTGCCGATGCTGGTGCAGATTCCTATTTTCTTCGGTGTCTTCAAGATGCTCGGTTCCGCTGTCGAAATGCGTGGATCTGAATTTCTCTGGGTAAGCGATCTTGCTCGTCCTGACACAATAGCACACCTCCTCGGTTACCCAATCAACCTTCTGCCGATTGTGATGGCGATCACCATGGTGTTCCAGATGCGTCTCACACCTCAGTCTGGAGATAAGATGCAGCGGCGCATCTTCATGTTGATGCCGTTGATGTTCTTCTTCTTCTGTTACAATTACGCCGCAGCGCTCGCGCTCTATTGGTCGACACAGAATATTGTCTCCATTGCACAGACGTTACTCATGAAAAAGCTTCCTGAGCCAGAGCTCACCGAGAAGTCAGGCAAGCCTGGAAAAGACGGCGAGAAGCCACGCAAGAAGGGAATGTTTGAGAAGCTTGCTGAGCGCATGGAAGATGTGCAGCGTCAGCAGGAAGTTGCAGCAGGTCAAAAGCCTGGTGGCGATTCAAAGTCATCGAATCCCGCAGACGGCCAGATGAAACAGGCGAAGAAGCCTAAAAAGAATAGCCCTAAAACTGGCGGCTAGTCTCGTAACTGGCTAAAATAAAGTGACTATTTACGACCCTCACTCTTATAGGAGTGAGGGTATTTTTTTGCAGATGTGTCCAAGTTGAGTGTGACTCAATAGTGATCCAGATCAGGTCTAAAATGAGGATACCTCTCACCAAGAGGTAAAAGCTTATACATATTAAGAGTAATGCAAAAATGGATATATCAGAGCTTGACGCTATGAGCTATCTAGCCGATATTAATGGTGTTCGTAGAGCAATCATCTTAAGTATCAGATGATACCGAGAGAAAGTAAGCTCACAAGTAATACGTAAAAGAATTTTTCATATAGTTGGGGGAAGCCTCGGACCTTTTATGGTTCGGGGCTTCTTTTTTTACAAGTGAGGTAATAGAATTTGAGCGCTTGTAAAGTCACTGAGAACAGGTCAAGGTGATGTTTAAACCATTATCACCGACTATGAATAAAACTCCCCATATTACAATCCTACTGAGTATTGCCTCGTTTAGTACATCCTTTCTAAGTGCTACTGAGTCACAGGCCTGCGCCAAATTTAACTTATCAGACACGGCTAATTTTGTAGATGAGAGGTTAGCTACTCAAACCATAAATTCTAGGGATAACGATCCTTTCGGGCTTCCTCAAAATCCAGATAAGAAGCCGACTTCTACTCACGATGTGCCCGAAGTCGTCGAGTGTTACTTAGGAGAAGGGAAGAAGCCCCAGCTAAAGCTTCAAGTTAACAAGTTGCGAGGGAGAGTTAGTGTCAGGGGTAACAGTTTTCTCTTAGGAAATCGTTATTTTAAAGTTGCAGATCAATTAAGTATCAAGGATGGAGAGAGTTTATTCAATCTTGAGGTTACCTCAGTGCGTAAGAACGTGATTCAATTCCGTGATTTGAAGAGTAATGAGCTGTTAAAGCTAAATCTCAAACAAAGTGCGCGGCAGTTGCCGAAGGGTGACCAGCTTCCAGATATTCCCTTAAGTACTGGAGATAAAGCCATCGAGTTATAAAAAAAGCCGTCTTCACGCTAGGTGATGACGGCTGAAATTGTTCTTTGGCTGAGAGTTGCTTACGCGAAGTATTCGACGCCAGCCTTGAAGAGTGGCTGGTGCTTGTTGCCTGTGATGTTCTTGGCTACGTCTTGCCCGCGTCGCTCAGTGTGTCCCATCTTGCCGAATACGCGACCACATGGGGATGTGATACCTTCGATAGCGTAGAGGGAGCCATTCGGGTTGTGGGCGATGTCCATGGACGGGTTGCCTGCTAGGTCAGTATACTGAGTAGCAATCTGGCCATTGGTAGCGAGCTGCTGGATCTCTTCCTCAGAGGCGTAGAACTTGCCTTCGCCGTGTGAGAATGGGATGTTGTGCAGGTCACCAACTTCAGTATTCGCGAGCCACGGGGACTTGTTGGATGCAATACGTGTGGTTGCGTAACAAGCGATGTGGCGACCAATATCGTTGAATGTGAGTGTCGGTGCGCCAGCTTGTGGATCTTGGATTTCACCGTAAGGAACGAGTCCAGTTTTGATGAGAGCCTGGAAGCCGTTACAAATACCGAGCACGAGTCCGTCGCGGTTCTTGATTAGGTCCATCACTGCATCGCGAACCATAGGGTTGCGAAGCACTGTTGCGATGAACTTACCTGAACCATCTGGCTCGTCACCAGCGGAGAATCCACCAGGAAGCATAAGGATCTGAGACTTTCTAATTTGCTCAGCGAGAGCAGAAAGCGATTCGTCTACTTGCGCAGAAGTAAGGTTACGGAACACCTCGATGTGAGCATCACCGCCAGCTTCGTTGAACATCTTCGCTGAATCGTATTCAGAGTTGGTGCCTGGGAAACAGGGGATGATGACGCGTGGACGTGCCGTAGAAGAGCCTTCTAGGCTCTTTGTTCTACGTGGTGACGTGTTTATTGGTGATTTGTGCAAGAGGCTGGAAGCCTCTTCTACGTAAGTGAATGTCTCTAGCTCGCTGTGAGCGACTTCAGTGTTGGATGGGTAAGTGCTTTCTAGCGTTCCAGTCCAAGCGGCGATGAGTGTGTCGATCGCGAGAGTCTCACCAGCAACAGTGATGTTCTGTTCGGCTGTTGTCTGGCCGATCTTCTTCGCGTTGAGTGCGGATGGGAGCTGAGTGCCAGCTTTCACTTCGAGGACGAAGTTGAAGTAGCCTTCAGTGAAGAGGGCGTCTTCAGCGAGTGTGAGATCTGCTCCGATTTTGTTGCCGAAGGACATCTTGGAGATGCCAACTGCGATACCACCCTCAGCGAGGGTGTGCATTGCGTTGATGTTTCCAGCTTCGTTAGTAGCGTAGAGAGCTTTAGCGATTTCCATGAGTTTCTGGAACTCAGGGATGTGGTTTTCGTCACGTGGAGTTGTTACGAGGTAGAGGTCGCTGCCGGCTTCTTTGAACTCAGGAGAAACTGCGAGAGTTGTCTTGCCTGGAGCTACTGCGAAGGAAACGAGTGTCGGAGGAACATCGATTTCGTTGAACGAACCAGACATAGAGTCTTTACCGCCGATAGCAGCAAGGCGAAGTTCGTTCTGAACAGTGAAAGCACCGAGGAGAGCAGCGAATGGCTTGCCCCAACGCGCCGGATCAGTGCCGAGCTTCTCGAAGTATTCCTGAAGTGTGAGGCGAATGTCACTCAGGCGGCCACCTGCGGAAACGATGCGGCAGACTGACTCAGTAACCGCATAAATCGCGCCGTGGTACGGCGACCAAGATGCGATGTTAGGGTTGAAGCCCCATGACATGTAAGAGCAAGTCGTGGTGTTGCCTGTCATCAGTGGGATCTTAGCCACCATTGAGTCAGTTGGAGTGAGTTGGTATTTACCGCCAAATGGGCTGAGCACTGTGCCAGCACCGACGGAGCTGTCGAACTGCTCGCCGAGACCTTTTTGACCACATGAGTTGAGGTCAGAAAGTGCGGTGATAAACTTTGCTTTCACACCAGAAGCGGCTGCGACAGATGCGATTGATTTGCCGAGTGGTGTCTCTGTGGTAGGTGCTTTGACTTCAATGTCAGCGCTTAGAGTCACACCATTGGTGTCGAGGAATGCACGGGAGAAATCCACGATCTTCTTGCCACGCCATGTGATGACGAGTCGGCCAGAGTCGGTGACGTCTGCTACTTTCACACACTCGAGGTTTTCCTTGTCGCACTCAGCGAGGAAGTAGTCGATCTCGGATGGATCAACGCAGATTGCCATGCGTTCCTGGGACTCGGAAATTGCGAGCTCAGTGCCGTCTAGGCCATCATACTTCTTCTTCACAGAATCGAGGTTGATCACGAGTGAAGGAGCGATTTCGCCGATAGCGACAGAAACTCCGCCAGCACCGAAGTCGTTACAAATCTTGATTTTCTTAGTGAGTTCACCATTGCGGAAGAGACGCTGCACCTTGCGTTCAGTAGGAGCATTTCCTTTCTGAACTTCAGCAGAGTTGTCGAGAGCTGTGTCTGTGTGTTCTTTAGAAGAACCAGTAGCTCCACCCACGCCATCGCGGCCAGTGCGACCACCGATGAGGAGAATCACGTCGCCTGCAGCTGGAGTGCCGCGGAATACGTTTTCCTTAGGAGCTGCTGCTACCACTGCACCGATTTCCATGCGCTTGGCAACGTAGTTCGGGTGGTAAACTTCAGCTACCTGACCAGTTGCTAGACCGATCTGGTTGCCGTAAGAAGAATAGCCGTCAGCTGCGCCCTTACAGATTTTGCGCTGTGGCAGCTTGCCTGCCATGGTGTCAGCGAATGGGGTGCGTGGATCCGCAGCACCTGTGACGCGCATTGCTTGGTAAACGTAGGAGCGACCAGAAAGTGGGTCACGAATACAACCGCCAAGACAAGTCGCCGCGCCACCGAATGGCTCGATCTCAGTTGGGTGGTTGTGAGTCTCGTTTTTGAACATTAGCAGCCACTCCTGGTCGACGCCGTCGACGTCGACAGGGATGACGATAGAAGCTGCGTTGATTTCCTCAGAAATCTCCACGTTGTCGAGTTCGCCAGTCTTGCGAAGCTCTTTCATGCCCATCAGAGCGATGTCCATCAGACACTCAGGGCGGGTGTCGATCTTAGTACCGTAGACTTCTTCACGAGTCTCTTGGTATTTGACGTAGGCAGCCTTGATGATTTCTGTGCCGTCAGCGAAGGAAACTTCGTTGAGCTTCGTGGCGAAAGTTGTGTGTCGACAGTGATCAGACCAGTAGGTGTCGAGCATCTTGATCTCTGTGATGCTTGGGTTGCGGCCTTCTTCGTCGCGGAAGTAACGCTGGGTGAAGATGAAGTCCTGCGCGCTCATTGCGAGACCGAGCTCGTTGCGCTTGGCTGTGAGTTCTTCGTCGGATGAAGTGATGAACCACTCAAGAATTTCGACGTCTGCTGGTGTGGTGATTTCCTGAGCAAGTGACTCAGGAGTCTCCATCGATGCTTCGCGGGAATCTACTGCGTTGATCACGTAACCCTTGATCGCAACAAGTTGGTCAGCGGAGATGCAGCCCTTGAGAATGATGACGCGGGCTGAAATCACGATTGGCTTGTCCTGCTGAGTAAGGATCTGCACACACTGCGCTGCGGAGTCTGCACGTTGGTCGAACTGACCAGGAAGGAACTCAACTGCGAAAGCTGTTTCGTCTGCTGCAACGCTGAGGTCAGCGGAAGCAGTTTCCACCTGTGGCTCGGAAAGGATCAGCTGGCTCGCTTGTGCGAATTCAGCATCGTTGAGACCGTCGATGTCATAGCGCTGAATCACGCGGATGCCTTCGAGATTGGTGAGGCTCAGGTTTTCCCTGAGGTCGTGAAGCAACTCCTTAGCTGGAGAGTTGAACTCTGTTTGTTTTTCGACAAAAACGCGATGCATTGTGGTGAGTGATGTTAAGTTCGTGAAATGGAAAATGTGTCACTTGGGAGTAGGGGATCAACGCTCTAAGAGCAAGTGAGATTTGTGACTATTTGAAAGGGTTTCGAGCATTATTCATCCTCGCTTATCGAGCTCTGGCATGAGCTAGATGTTAGATTGCTATTGTCAACCCCTGTGGCTTGGTCTTATGGTAAGTTTATGCGTTGTTTTCTGATAATTTTAGCTCTCATTGGATCGTTCACTTTTCAGGGTATTTGTGCGGAAGAAAAACTCACAAATTACATGCAGAATAAACTAGCTCTGGAGCGTACTGTGAAAATGTATCTGGCGTTTGAGGCTCGGCACGACGTGGAACCAGGTATCGAATCTGACTTAAATCTCCCAGAAAAAGCGAGGTTTCAAAAATCCACAGGAGAATTTAAGTCTTGGATTTACCCGGTCTCATTAGGCTTGGAGGTGAAAATTGGCTCGCCACAACGACGGATTGTAGTGATCGCTCCAGCTTCAGCTAATGGTCGATACCTTGTTGGTACGGATGATTTAGTGGTGAAGTCGTACACGATGTCTGAACTCAAGCTAGTCTTCGAGGCGCTTGAGAAGCGGCGGAAGAAACTATCAATGAAGCCGCTAGATTAGCCTTGGACTTTAGCGAAAAGTATAGAGCCAGATGCGACGATCAAATGGAACATGCCAAAGGCTATGGACATGAAGAAGTTTGCCAGGTGAATGGGGTGGATAACTTCTTGCGTGCGCAAGCTTACCCAAAAACAGGCGAGGCCTAGTGCCAGCATCAGGATGCCCAAAAAGCGTGCTGATTTTGTGGTGTAGAGTCGAATCGATAATAAAGCGACTCCATAGCTAGCAATCCAGAGCGATGCTGTGAGTGGTAAGAATCTGATGTCGTGAAAGCTCAGGGCTGTTCCAGCCACGAAACCCAGCAGTAGTGAGGGGATGAGGCTTCTAAAAACGTGTCTCAGTTGTGGGGTGTTGAGCTGGTGGCCATCGGCCTTGGCCTGCTTTCCCGCAAAAAAGAGTGCCACGATGGTGGCGCAAAAGGCTGCAGAAATCCATGTCCAAATCCAATCTCCGGCGCTGATTGGATAAGTGTAGAGGTCGATGCCGCGTCCAGCTTTGAGGGTGATGCTGGTCCCTAATACCAAGGCGGCAATCCCAGTCATCAGCATAGTGGGAATCATGATGCCTCTGTGCTGCCTGCTGCGGAGCATGAGTGATTC
The DNA here is from genome assembly GCA_964195395.1 of uncultured Thermodesulfobacteriota bacterium. GTDB lineage: Bacteria > Verrucomicrobiota > Verrucomicrobiia > Verrucomicrobiales > Akkermansiaceae > Rubritalea. The sequence continues at coordinate 8,114 of CAXMPP010000020.1, read as the reverse complement.
AATTATTTGGACGTGCTCTGGTAGTGTCTTTTGCTTAGCCATAGTACTTCTTGCAAGATAAAGAAAAAGCGCTTCGAGGGGAAGCTCGAAACGCTTTTGAAATGGTGGTGTGCTTACCCCTCTAGTCTCGCCCGGCGAGGGACATGAGGATCTGAATCACATACCAGAACAGAAGTGCTACAGAGGCGAAGAGGCCGAGTGAGGCTGCTACATATTGCTCAGTTCCGTACTTGTGGATGATGTTGCTGGTGTCGCGCAGGATGGCCACACACGCAAAGATAGCCATCGCCCCACTGAAGACGATACCTAAGCTAAAGCCAAAAATCATGGAGGAGAAAATCAAACCGATGGCAATGAATCCACCAATCATTAAAAAGCTATTGAGGAAGGAGAAATCCTTTTTCGTGATGAAGGCAATTGCGGTGATTCCCAGAGTGAGAGCGACGGTGATTATGCCGGCTTGGCCAATAATTGCGGTGCTCCCTGTGAAGCCCATGGCGAGATAAATAATAGGAATGAAGATGATGGCTTCAGCGACCACATATAGTCCAAGACCAGCATACTGCATGCCTAGAGATGTGCTGCTCGTTGCCCATTTGTTTGCTAGCCAAGAGATTCCCATGAAGGAGATCAAGACCATCCACCAGTTGCCCATCATCGGTTGCACGAGATTAAGCATGGTTTGAGAACGAAGGAAGAAATACTCAAGGATGGCAAAGACGGCGATAGCTCCACCTAAGTGAGCATAGGTCTTACGAATAAAGGTTGTACGAACGTCAGCTGGCTGAGCTGCTACGGTGTATGGGGAGGCGTATGTATTAGATTCTAACATTGTTTTGTGTTTGTTGGATGTAACCTAGCGCGAGAATTGAAAATATCAAGTAATCTTGAGAAGAGAATAAAGGTGGGCTTAGGGATCAGTTTTGAGTCGAATTGAGAAACAGAATGCCGACCACGATGACAGAAAGGCCTCCGAGTAGGGTGAAGCTTGGGCCGCGTAAGGCTCGGTGCTTTCTTGTGAAAATACTAGCGAGACCACGAAGGAAGTTTTTTAGCGCACAGAGCTTACCGCCGTAAAATGCTAGGTCGTGAAAATCGTATTCGTGTTCCTCATTTTTCTGAAAGGTGAGCGAAGTCCAGCTGATGCGGAGAATGAGAATACCAATAATAACTATACCAATACCGCAGATGAGGCGGGTGTATTGGGGCATGGTCTAGCGTTTGGTAAGGGCCGAACGGTAGCGCATGATGCCCTCCGCTATTCCCATTGCCACGCTGGACTGGTAACTAGACGAGTGGATGAGACGCGCCTCGACAGGGTGGCTCAGGAAGCCGCCTTCTATGAGGATGGCTGGGTGTTTCACGCTGGTGAGAACGCTGTAACGAGCGCGCTTGATGCCACGGTCAGGAATGCTAGCCGAGCGTGTGCGCTGGAGTGTGCGTCCGTGGATAGCGGTGGCCAATGCTATATTGGCAGAATCTTGGTGGTTTCCATTGCGCTCTCTGTGGTCAGACGCTTTCACCGAGCGACCGTAGTGGGCAATACCTACCGGTGAGAGGGTAAAGGTCTCAATGCCGCGGGCTTGGCGGCGACCACCCGCATTGAAGTGGATCGAGATGAAAATAGCATTTTGGTAGCGGTTGGCAAAAGCCACCCGCTGCTGAAGTGAGAGGTAGCGATCGCTCTCACGAGTCATGATCACGTTGTAGCCCTGACGCGTAAGGATATCGCGAACCAGTCTTCCGACGATAAGGTTATAGCCAGCCTCGGTGCCGTATTGGTTGACGGCTCCAGCATCTTTCCCGCCGTGGCCAGGATCCAGAATGACTGTGCGGAAATTTCCAGCGCCTCGAATGTAAGAGGGGCGGAGAACCGGATCGATTAATTTAGAGAGATCAATGCGAGAGACGAGCAAGCGGCCGGAGTGTTCAACGATCGGGTAGCTCAAGATGAACTTCACGCTATTCATGATACATTCTTGGCTGTTGGCCGAGATTTCCATTTTGACTGCCGCGTTTTCAAGGGTGGCTTTACGACCAGATCGAGTGAGCGTCTTGAAGGCGTAGAAGGATTTTAAGCTCCGAGCTGTGACGTATTGTTTGTCGCGGATGTTCACAGTCTCCCACTGAGCCATCGCAACATTTGCGAAAAGCAGAGAAAAAAGGAGAATGGTGATTAGTCGTATGTGCTTGGTCATAAAATGATCAATCGTAACTGAGGGTGAGCCTAGGTGCGGTCAAGCTACTGAGATGTTTTAGCGATAGCAAACTCAAAGTTGTGGCTTTGATGGATATGTTGGCTTCCCCAATAAATAATTAAGATTTATTGATAGCTCGGCTTGTAATCCTCCGTTTTTTTTAACAACGATAGCAGACAGAGCAGGTGAAATGTGCTAAAGGTCAAAACAGATGGACGAGAAGCAACAAGATAAAGAGCGTGACGAAATGCTAAAACAGAGCTTTGCCAAGACGCGCAAAAGTTTGATTGCTCGACTCGATAACTGGGAGGATCAGCGAACTTGGGACGAATTTTATCAAACCTATTGGCGCTTGATTTATTCTGTTGCCATCAAGAGTGGCCTGAGATCTGAAGAGGCATTTGATTGTGTGCAAGAAACGATTCTCTCCATCGCTAAGCAGTCTAAGAAAAAGCTGTATGATCCAGCTCAAGGTTCCTTCAAAACTTGGCTCATGAATATGACGCGTTGGAGGATCAATGATCAGTTCCGCAAACGTAAGAAGGACACAGCTATGTCGGGTGGTGCTTACGATGAAGATCGTAAAACGGCCATCATTGATCGGGTTGAAGACCCTAAGGGGGATGTGCTTGACCGCTTGTGGAAAGTGGAGTGGAAAAAGAATTTGGCTGACGCGGCTTTGGCGCGTGTTAAATCACAAGTCTCACCCAAGCAATATCAGATTTTTGACTATTACGTAGTCAAGCAATGGGATGCTTCGAAAGTGCAGGCACATCTAGGTGTCAGTATGGCTCAGGTATACCTGGCCAAGCATAGAGTTGGCTCAGTTCTTAAGAAGGAGTTGGCTAAATTAGACCAAGATGACGACTAATCCCCGGCTAGAAATCCATATCCCCGATCACGAAGTTCTGCGCAAAATTGGCGGCGGAGCTTATGGTGAGGTGTGGCTGGCTCGTGGTGTGACTGGCGCATGGCGCGCTGTCAAAGTTGTCTGGCGTGAGGATTTCGATGACGAACGTGGCTTCGAGCGTGAATTTGACGGAATTCTCCAATATGAACCACTTTCTAGAGATCACCCTGGATTGGTCAATATTCTCCACGTTGGACGGAGTAAAGAAGGGCAAGATATCTTCTATTACTATGTCATGGAGTTGGGTGATGACTATCACACAGGCGTTGAGATCAATGCTGTTGAATATGAAGCTCGCACCCTGCGTTCAGATGTAGTCACGGCTGATGGCGCTCCATTGAATATTGATTTTTGTTTAGATGTGGCAGTGCGTCTAGCAGATGCTTTGTCATACCTCCATCAGCGCGGCTTAGCGCACCGTGATGTGAAGCCATCGAATGTGATTTTTGTGGGTGGTAAGGCGAAATTGGCTGATATTGGACTAGTGGCACCACGTGATCAAAGGACATTTGTTGGCACGGAGGGATTTGTTCCTCCTGAGGGGCCAGGCTCAGCTCAAGCTGATCTCTATAGTTTAGGAAAGGTGCTCTACGAAATGATGACGGGTAAGGATCGTCTTCAATTTCCCGAGTTGCCAGATGAATTGCCTTCAGGGGATAAGCGTAAGGTTTGGTTGGAGATGAACCGTCTCATCTGCGATATCTGCGAACCTAAGCTATCAAAACGCACTATCACCACTGCTGAAGAGCTTAGTGAGACAGTGAGTAGGCTGCAGCAGGGAAAGAAAATGCGAAAAACTCGCGCTGCTTTGCTATTTAAGAATACTCTCTTGTTGCTAGTGTTTGCATTGGTGGCCGGTGCCGTATTCTATTGGGAGGCTTGGTCGCGTATTCAGCCTGTTTTCAGTCGTTCGGCCGTGACTATGCCTATCGTCGATATCCCAGTTCCAGTTCCAGATCTCGGTCCAATGAATGAAATTTGTGCGATCAAGGTAATCACTAACCCACCCTACGCGCAGGTCTCAGAGAATGGTGTATTGCTCTATGAGGTGACTCCTACAGAATTTCGCGATTTTGAGCCAGGCGAGGTGGTGACCTATCGATTCGAACTTGATGGCTATCGCGTTTTAGAAAAGACATACACAGTTCCCGATCAAGAAATTTTTGTAGTCAATGAGCAACTCAATGTCTTTCGACCTCCGCTAGAGGATTATGTCTGGACTGGACCACTAGGAGTGAAGTATCAGCCGCGAGACGGATTCCATGTTTCGGGCTTTCTTCGCTCTAACGACTTTAAGGACTACCTTCGAGAGTCTGGGGTGAAGCAGACCGCGAAGAATATTCCGTTCAGCGAGAGCGGAGAGAGTATTGAGATAGCACTGCTTACCGAAGAGCAGGCAGCAGCATACATAGTTTGGTTGGAGGCAAAGGCTCGAGACGAAGGGCTGTTGGAGCACGGGCAGATGATGGACTTTGTCCAAAACCCAGATCTAGCCGCTACCGGATATACCGCTGTGGATCGCAATAAGGGAGTCCTACCTACTCGGTGTGTGGTGAAAAAAATTGCTTATGCCTCGATCCTATTTAACTCGAAACCCGTGGGTGCACGTATTTACGTCGATGAAGAATTTATAGGGACTACCCCGTTCCAATTAGAGCGGCTGCGTCCTAAGAAAGTGCAGATCGAACTTCGTGTTGATGGCTACCAAAAGTATAAGTATAATATTGATTTAGCTGACAATGAGGCATTTATTTTGAATGCTATTCTGAAAAAAAATAACGGGGTAATCTTTGGTGCTAAGTGGAAGAATAGTCTAGGCTTAACTATGATGCCTATCCGTGACGGTCTGATGGCTTCTGTATTCGAGACACGGGTTATGGATTATAATTTGTTTATACAAGAAACTAAGCATAGACATTTCCGTAATCCAGGATTCAGGCAAGAGCCGAATCATCCAGTTGTTGGGGTGAATCGTGCTGACGCTATCGATTTTTGCAAATGGCTTACAGCTAAAGAGCGAGCATCGGCCACTATTAGCGAATCCCACCGATATAAGATTCCATCTGATCTTGAGTGGAGCGAGTTAGCTGGTTTCGTGGAAGCGTCAGAGCAATCACCATGGGAGCGTGATCATCGCGCTCAAAATGACCCACTGCTCGCGAACCTTTATTTTTGGGGGCAAGATTTCCCACCGAACAATGCCGTTGCTAATCTCGCCGATGAAACTGCCGCCCGTGCCGTGGGTGTCTCATTGAGTCGGACAGTTGAAGGCTACAATGATGGCTTCGAAAAAACTGCTCCAGTGGGGAGTTATCCTGCATGTGCTAATGGTCTGTATGACCTCTGTGGCAATGTCTATGAGTGGGTGGATACCGATTATAAAGAGGGTGCTGAGCTAGCCGTTGTTCGTGGTGGAAGCTGGGCAAGCTTTACCAAGAATCACCTGCGCGTTTGGTCGCGCTTTTTGATGTCAAAATCAACTCGCGGAAATCAATTTGGTTTCCGAATTATACTAGTCGATGAATCTCTGAAATCAGAAAAATAGTATGGTAGAAATTACAACTAGCTACGAAGGACAGCTTCGCTGTAAGTCGATTCATGGACCGTCTGGAATGACACTGGAAACGGATGCTCCGGTTGATAATAATGGGAAAGGTGAGACATTCTCACCTACAGATCTTGTGGCGACCGCACTCGGTAGTTGTATGCTTACCATTATGGGCATTGTCGCAGAGCGTCGGGAGATTCAGCTCGATGGGCTCAAAATAAAGGTGCAAAAGATTATGTCTGATGACATGCCTAGACGTATTTCTAAATTGCCAGTTCGCATAGAGATGCCGCTACCTGCGGATTCACCTTTGAAAGATTTATTTATCAATGCTGCTCTAACGTGCCCAGTGCATCAAAGCCTGAGAGGGGATATTGAGATTCCTATCGACTGGGTTTGGAGTTGATGGATTCCTACGCTAGTCAATGCGTAGGTAGTCGTAGCCATGGAGCGCCCACATTCGCAAGTGGCGATCTACTGTGGATAGGCTAGACGGCTACCTCGATTTCTGAGTGGTTTAAATCTGGATTGTAGAAGAATCTGATAGATATTTGGTAACCATTGTCTAAGCTGCTAGGAATGAAATGTGCCATAGTAAGAGAATTGGATAGCTTAGAGGCTTTTTTGAGACAAAAAGGCCAATTGCACTGCGCGGTGATTCAAGGCTTGGACTTTACTGATGTTGAAATCAATTGGGATCGTTTAGATTTCCATGGCGCAGTTTTCTTAGGTTGCCATTTCCCAAAGGAAGTCACTGCTGATTTCTTGCTTAAGAAGGGGGCCGTTGTTTTCCCCAATTTCCCCAATTTGCCATACAATCCATATCGCAATCGCTTGTACTCGCGAGATGAGCTAATGGAGGGATGGACCGAGCAAGATGATAGAAGTCTAGATAAGATGATCTATGACCACTATGTCAAAAAGGGGAAGAGCAAGGCCGATATTTTAGAGTCGCTAGCACAAAGGCTCCATGATCACGCTATTGATGATGGAGTGCGGGATCTTTTAGGCGGACGTATCGAGGATGGTGGAGTAAAGAAGGTCGTTGGTATAATGGGCGGACATAGTACAGGTCGTGATGACCAGAGCTACGAAAAAACTGTGCGGGTGGCGAGAGCTCTTAGCCAAAAGGGGTACTTCATCACTTCTGGTGGAGGTCCAGGGATAATGGAGGCTGCTAATTTAGGTGCGTGGCTTGTGAATGCTAGTGATGAAGTTGTAAATGAAGTGTTATGCTTATTGAAGTCTACTCCACACTTCGCCTCAGAAGGTTATCAAAAAGCCGCCATGTCGATTATAGATCTAGTGCCGAATGGAGGATCGAGCCTTTCAGTTCCGACGTGGTTCTACGGACATGAGCCAAGTAATCTGTTTAGTACCCATATAGCCAAGTATTTTTCTAACAGTATCCGAGAAGATGGACTACTGGCAATCGCGACACACGGAGTAATCTATGCTCCAGGTAGTGCGGGCACGACTCAAGAGATCTTTATGGACGCGACTCAGAATCACTATATGACCTATGGTGAGATCAGCCCAATGGTTTTTTTGGGGGAAACGCGATACAGTAAAGAAACGATGCTGTACCCTTGCCTTAAGCAACTGGCTGAAGGTCACAATTATGCTGATTACCTCTTTTGTTCAGATGATGTAGACGAGATTGTTTCCTTTATAGAAAGTCATCCTCCCAAGAAAGGCTCATAAGTAGCGTTGAAGAATAAGGGGGAAGTGTGTCTAGTTTGCTCGAAAGTCGTGAGTGCGATTGTCATTACGTTCTAGAAAGTTCTCTAATGGGGCCAAATTCATCTCTTTATGTCTATCTAGAAGGTTGAAATGCTTATTTCATCCTTAGTTTTTTCAGTATCTAACCTTGCTGGGTAGAATGAATTGCTACATCTATTTGTTGAGGTTTCAGAGGGTTGCAGAAGTTGGTTCTAAGAAACTTTAAAAAAGGCATCGAAAGAGCTTGCGGGGAGTCAGAAAATATGTAGATTGCGCCCGCCTCACCTGCCACAGGGAGCGCGAGAGAAACTAACTTCAGTTCATCGAGACTCGGTCTCATAGCTGCATTTAACTTTCCTCGGACGAGATCTTTTACACAACATGGCTTGATCAAAATGCGAGCGACTTACTTCGGTAGGTCAATCGGAAGGTTTGATTCAAGTGGAAGAGGAAAGACTGAATTGTGCGCTGCGGTAGTGGAAACACTGACGCGGCAAATGAAGCTAAATCTTAAACGGGTTTAGTTTCGCACTTGTCAATTTAGTATACGCTTATCGAAAGATAAGAAATACGCCAACCGTTTTAAAAGAGATTACCTTCGGGTAATCGAGAAGTCCTAGTTCGCTAGGCAAATATACGGAGAGTTTGATTCTGGCTCAGAATGAACGCTGGCGGCGTGGATAAGACATGCAAGTCGAACGAAAAGTGATTTAGTTTACTAATGATCTTTTAGTGG
>CAXMPP010000019.1:20186-20443 GCA_964195395.1 uncultured Thermodesulfobacteriota bacterium | reverse complement strand
AGTAACAACAATACACTAAATACGATTATGGATCTTTTACTCATTCTTACTTACGCGGCATTTTGCATAGGAGTCTTCAAGTTATTTAAAATACCACTCAATAAATGGACGGTACCAACTGCAGTGTTAGGAGGCATCGTGCTCGTTGGCAGTTTGGTGTTTTTGATGAACTACAATCACCCTCACTCACTCACTGGATTCAGAGCATTTGTGTCCACTCCGATAGTGCCAAATGTGAAGGGCATAGTGGTTGATGT
>CAXMPP010000019.1:5477-20176 GCA_964195395.1 uncultured Thermodesulfobacteriota bacterium | reverse complement strand
AAATACTCCAATCAAGAAAGGTGAGGTGCTCTTTAAAATAGATCCAGAGCCGTTTGCGCATGTGGTGGAACAAAAGAAAGCCGCTCTTCATCTAGCTGAAGAACAAATCAAGCAGATGGTTCAGCTCATTGAGCAAGCTGAGTCAGGTGTGGAGAGTGCCAAGTCCGAGCGAGATAGAGCTCAGAGTGAATTCAAGCGTTTTGAGGGAGTGGCTAAAAGTGGAGGCGTGTCTGAGTCGAGCGTGGACAATAAGCGGCAGAACTACTTGGCGGCCGAAGCTAGACTTGATGGAAAACAAGCAAACCTAGCCCGCGCCACCCTCGAGCTAGAGTCCCATAAAAATGATACACTTCAGCAAAGGGAATCAGAGTTGGAGCGCGCTCAGTTTGATCTAGATAGTACAATTGTTAGGGCTCCATCAGATGGTTATGTGACTCATGTGCGAGTAAGACCGGGGATGATGGCGGCAAGCTTGCCGCTGAGACCTGTGATGACCTTTGTGCCAAAACAAGAGCACTATGTTTTAGCTGCCTTTCGTCAAAATGCGATGCAGCGTCTGAAGTCTGGATACGAAGCTGAGGTGATGTTCAGCGCGATTCCTGGAAAAGTTTTCAAAGCGGAAGTGGTTCAAGTGCAACCAGCTCTTGCTGAGGGCGAAATGCAAGCAACGGGAACTCTCATGACCTCTCGTGAATTTAAGGCATCAGCGACTGGGTTAGCTCCAGTGTTAGTAAAAGTACAGGATGACATTAGTGGGTATATCTTACCTGATGGAGTCTATGCTGAAGTTGCTGTTTATTCCGATAAAATGCACCACGTCGCAATTATGCGTAAGATTCTGCTGCGTATGAAAAGCTGGCAAAATTTCATCTACCTAGACCATTAGACGGCAAGTCAGAGGACCGCTGGAATAGTCCTTTAAATTATCATTATGCGCTTTAAAAAAATCGATTTAAAATCACAGAAGTTGTTGGCGTGGATTCTTGCGGGTTCTTCGATGCTAGCCTTTTCTTCAAGAATTCTTGCTGATGAATCCGAGTCTCAAACTGAGGAGGTTTCTGATGAAAAAAATCCAGAAGACCCAACTAAAGTAGTGACTCGTCTCGGTGCTGGTTACAACGGGGAATTTACGATCAATGGGTCCTTCGGTATCGATAAGGCTCGGATGATCAGCGGCTTTGTGAACTCGGACGCCTCCGAGTGGCGGCTGGGTGGATCGTGGTTATTTGAGAAAGGGATAGTCAATTTCAACTTCAAGAAAAACCAATACGATAGCGGTGGATCGAGTATCAACTATAATGTAGGAACCTTCATTCCTCTCAAAGTATTTGGCATCGAGCCCTGTGGTTGGCAGATTTTTCCCAACTTCGGCCTCAACTACACCGAAGGAGATATTCTATCAGTTTCTGAAATGCAGTCACCAGGAACTCCCGTATTGGTTCCTATCGATAGCAAAGGTGTCTATCTAGGGGCATTCGCACTCCGACCGATCAATGACAAGTGGACGTTCATGTGCGGCACCGGTGGCTCGTATGGTAGTGGAGATACGACAAATATCTATGCGGGCACAGGTGTTAGTTTTAGAGTCACTACGAAACAATCACTGAACCTTTTTTATTCTGTATCAGAAAGCTCAGACTTCGGTGGACGCAATACGCTCGGAGTCAATTACAAGTACGAATTTTAGTCCGCGAACTGGTTCAACTAACCGAGGAGAAGTTCTTCAATTAGCGAATTTCCTGAAGGAAGATGATGTCTATAGCCTTCTGTCTCTTGATTTGTAGGTCAGCGATCAAATAGATCTGACAAGCATGCTACCCAAGCAAAAAGGGGCGATGGAGTTAAGAGTATATCAAGTGTTGCAGTCTCCATGATAGGGACTGTGTTATACCTGTGGTGGCTACGTCGTTACTTGCGGCGGGGGCGGATGGGGCCCCAGAAGCTAGCTTCCTCGAGCATTTGTTGTTCTTTAGCGAGCAGGCGCTGGCGGAGTTTTTCCACGATTGCTGGTTGCTCTGCCGCTCTGTCGATTCTTTCGCCGAGGTCGTGCTCAAGTTGGAAAAGCAACGGGGTCTCTTCGCTAGCTTTGAAACCATGTATATTGCCCAGTTGTGAGCCAGTGCGGATGTGTAATTTCCAAGGCCCCATACGTATGGCGGAAGGTTTGTTGTCCGAGTATGAATAGAGGAATTCGAAAGGGGCGACTGCGTCGTTAGAACTAGTTAGTAAGGGACTAATATCTCGTCCGTCCATGCTGCGGTCTTGCGGGGTTTTACCTCCAGAAATTTGCATGAGAGTAGGAAATATATCGAGCGTGCTGGCTGGCTCGCGCACCACGGTCTGAGGTCTGATCACGCCTGGCCAGTAGAAGATGCCGGGGACGCGGTGGCCACCTTCCCAAGTCGACCCTTTGCCATCGCGGAATGGCAAAGCGTAGCCGACGTGGGCACGTGCTTCGCCGTATTTGGTTTTTTTTGAATTGCGGTAACGCACCCATGGTCCGTTGTCTGAACTGTAGATCACTAGGGTGTTTTTGCTGATACCTTCGTCCTCTAGCGTCTTCAATATGCGACCGACTGAGTCATCGAGCTCAGCCATTACATCCCCGAGAAGTCCACGCTTTGAAACGCCCTTGAACTTGTCGCTAGCAAACAAACCTAGGTGTGGTTGGTTGTGCGCCACGTAGGCAAAGAAGGGCTGGTGTTTATTTTTCTTAATGAAGGAAATCGCTCCATCGGTATAGCGCCCAGTGAGTGACTCAGAGGATTTGATGTCTGAGGGGAGATTCTTGGCGATGGTACTATAGTTCTTGATGGGATCGTTGCCGTTAGGGTCACTAGTGAGCAACATGGCGTTGTTGTAGTCGTGGGATACATTAGTCCCGATCCATTGGTCGAATCCGTGCGCGAGAGGTAGGGTGTCTTGGGACATGCCATTGCTCTTGTTAGGAGATCCAAGGTGCCATTTTCCGAAGATCCCTGTTGCGTAGCCGCTCTGTTTGAGGGCTTCAGCAATAGTGATTTCTTTGGGGTGGATATGACGCTGGGCGCTAGGTCCCACTACCCATTGTCCGAGGCCTGAGCGACCAGGGTAACGGCCAGTGAGCAATGAATAGCGCGATGCTGAGCAAGCTGCTGTGCTGACATAAAACTGGGTGAAGTTTGCCCCCTCACCCGCTATTTTGGCGATGTTAGGTGTGGCGATCACTGGATTGCCATTATGCTGGTAATCTCCATAGCCGCTGTCATCGACAAAGAAAATGACGACGTTAGGTTTCTCCATCGCTGGGCGAGCGTGCAGGAAAGGGGCGGTGAACAGGAGTAAGGGTAGTAATGCTTTTAGATTCATAGGATGAGCTTCTCGGCTAACAACCGTGTAGGTTGATTTCATCGCTGTGCTGCATCGGGACTTTGTTGCCGGTCTTTTTCTGGATCACGCGGAAGTGGGGCAGTTCGTCCATGGTGATGAGGGTGATGGCATCGCCGGGGGAACCAGCGCGTCCGGTTCTACCGATGCGGTGGATGTAGTCTTTCGGCGAGCGTGGGAGCTCGTAGTTGATGACGCAGGGGAGGGACTCGATGTCGATACCGCGTGCTATCAGGTCAGTGGCCACGAGGACGCGGAAGCTGGCTTCTTTGAATTGGCGGAGGACTTCGCGGCGGGCTCCTTGACTCAGTTGTGAATGAATAGGTGCGGCGTCGATTTTGTTTTTTCTGAGCTTGTTGACGATGGAGTCGACTGATTTAGCTGAGGATGCAAAGACGAGGATCTGCTGGCGTTTCTTCTGCCTAATGAGGTAGCGGAGCAAGGGTCCCTTGCGTTCCTCTTTAACGAAGTAGCCGAGCTCGTTGATGATGTCTTCCTCTTCTGGTTCGGACTCGATTTGAACGATGACGGGGTCGCTCAAAAGTACTTGCTGGATGGCAGTGAGGTCTGGGCTGAGAGTCGCTGAGAAGAGTAGATTTTGGCGTGTGGATGGGAGTAAGGACAAGATCTTATCGACTTCTTCTTTGAAGCCGAGGTTGAGCATCTTGTCCGCCTCATCTAGCACGAGGGTAGAAATGGAGCTGAGCTTGATCGCATTTTTATCGATCAGATCGAGCAGGCGTCCAGGAGTGGCGACGAGGATGTCGATCTTTCCTAGCGATTGCATCTGAGTGTTGATCGAGCTGCCACCATAGATAGCAAGCGAGCTAATGCGCTGAGGGAGTTCCGCAGAAAAATCGCGGATGACGCCGAGCACCTGATCGGCGAGCTCGCGGGTTGGTACCAGAATCAGAGCTGCAGGCTCGCGGTGCTTAGCTGAGCTTTGTTTGAGAAGGTTCTGCAGAATCGGCAGCACGAAGCTGGCTGTCTTTCCCGAGCCAGTTTTCGCAATCCCCATGACATCCTTCCTCTCAAGAATAGCTGGGATGGCAGCTTGCTGAATAGGCGTGGGCGTGTCGTGACCTTGGGACGCAAGAGCGGAAAGGAATAGGTCGCTGAGACCAATGGATGAGAAAGACATGATTGCGTGTTTGATTGGCTGTCAGTTCTGATGAAGAACGCGCAGAATAGCAAGGGCTATAGCGTTTGGTTCTGATTGACAGTCCTAATGTGTTGTGTGGATATATAAGCCACCTATGAAAAAACTCTTTAGTTCTCTACTTATTTCAGCACTAAGCGTGCTCGTATTTTCTAGTTGTTCTGGCGGCCTGACGCAGAAGCAAAAAGACGCGATCACTTCGGTCAGCGTGGCTGATCATTCCGTGAAAAAGAACGCTAAAATGCCGATCAATGGGACTGAGGTTCCGAGTCACACACACAAGGCACCATTCGTGTACACGGGGGATGAAAATTTCTCTAGTGACGCAGCAACAGGAGTGACTGGTAAGCTTTTCGAAGAAGCTGCAGATGCCGGAATGCTAGCCGGCCAAGATAAGAATTTCCAGAAGCAGTACAAGACTGAACTCGAGAAGTTGAACTCAGTGGTCTATCCAAAAATTGCTGAAGGTATCGAGAGAAGAGCGATTTCTACGGTGAAGGAAAATGGCTTTCTCGGCGGACGTTGGGCTAAAAATTCTACTCACTATTTCGATGGTGAAATCATAGCATACGGACTTCAGCGCAAGACACGTAGGGGTGAGGAAACCTATCTTGAGGCAGTGGTTGGAGTGCGTGTTTGGTTTATCTCAGAGGGGAAGAAGCTCTTTAGTGAGTCCATTGTGATGCGTTCTAGAAATGCACACACAGTGGCTTCTTATGTTGAGAACCCTGAGCTGCTACGCACGGTTTTCCAAGAAGCTGGGAATGATTTCAGTGTGCAGTTCAAGGCGTTACTGGAGAAGAAATTTGGTAAATAAAGAGCTTCGCTAGCAGTGAAGAGAAATAAAAAAGGCGACCATTGCTGGTCGCCTTTTTTGAAAAGTTAAATGAGAGTGATCGATTAGATCATTCCAAGCTTCATCTTGCCTTCTTCGGTGATCATGTCTTGGTTCCAAACTGGGTCCCAGACGAGGTCGACTTGCGCGTCTTCGATACCGTCGAGTGACATGACGCGAGCTTGAGCGTCCGCAGCGATGACTGGTCCCATGCCGCAACCTGGAGCGGTGAGTGTCATTTTAACATTCACTTCAGTCTGGCCATTGTCTTTCTCGGTAAGCACGCAATCGTAAACGAGGCCTAGGTTGACGATGTCGACTGGGATTTCTGGATCGTAAACTTCTTTGAGTTGGCCCCAGACTTGGTCTTCCAGCGGTGCGTCCTTGAGAGCGTTGGCGTATTCCTTCTTCTCTTGGATTTCAGCTTCATCGATGCCGAGGGCATCTGAGTCCGTTGCTGAAATGCGTGCGAGTCCAGCTTGGGTCGCTACAGTGTAGCTTCCGCCAAGTGTTTGAGTGACAACTACTGGAGTGCCTATTGGCAGTGTAACTGCGTCACCGCTTGGTATCTGGACTGCTTCGACTTCGCGTTCGAGAATGATCTCTTGGTTCATGCGGTGACTGTTGTGTGGGAAGGTGGAAGTTTCAAGTGAAAAGCCGAGCTTTGATCAGAGTTTTTACTCCGAGAAATACGAAAATTTCGAAATGATTGGCACGACTGAAACAGTTCTTACGTCGAATGGCTCGAATTTTCACGAATAGAAAGGCTAAGAAATTTCAGGCGTGACTTACTGGAGGGAATACGCGATGGAAGGCCACAGATGAGTTCTTTTACCCCTTTTAGAGAAAAGATGGAGCAGGCTGGCGTCAGTGAGGCTGCTATCCTTAGTTTCGAACGCAATTACGCAATTTTGTGTGAAGGCAATTCTACCGACATCGCGGAAGAGAGCATTGAGCCCGTGGCTCAGCTGCCAGATCTCGAGGAGTTTTCCAGTGAGGGCGAAGAGTTCGATCCTGCACTGTTGGCTCAAACTGTAGTCATCAAGCTAAATGGAGGGCTAGGGACTAGCATGGGGCTGCAAAAGGCCAAAAGTCTCCTCGAAGTGAAGGATGGTTCAACTTTCCTCGATGTTATTGTGGATCAGATCTCCTACCTCCGCGAAAGCACAGGGGCTCAAGTTAAGTTTCTTTTGATGAACAGCTTTAGTACTTCGGAAGATACGCTGGAGCATCTCGCCCAGTATGCTGACCGTGGGCTCGCAGCTAAAGAAGAGGTAGAGCTTCATCAAAATCAAATTCCTAAGATTGATGCAAACTCGATGGCTCCAGTGGAGTTTCCCGAGAACTCAAGCTTAGAATGGTGTCCACCTGGCCATGGTGACCTCTACCCTGCGATAGCTGGTTCTGGCTGGTTAGATAAACTTTTAACCGATGGAGTGAAGTACGCTTTCGTTTCTAACTCGGATAATTTAGGGGCAGTGCTCCACCCAGGGATTCTTCGCTATTTCGCAGAAAGTACTAAACCATTTTTGATGGAAGCCACGCGTCGTACTGAGGCGGATAAAAAGGGTGGACACTTAGCTATTCGTAAAGCTGACAAGCAGTTACTACTGCGAGAGGTGGCGCAAACTGCAGATTCTGATTTGATTGAATTCCAAAACATTGAGAAACACCAGTATTTCAATACGAATAGCCTTTGGATCAATCTAGAATCTCTGAAGTCCGAGCTTGATGCACAAGGTGGAGTCCTACCCCTTCCGGTAATTATCAACAAAAAAACGGTGGATCCACGAAACAAGAAATCAAAGGCCGTTTACCAGTTAGAAACTGCTATGGGAGCTGCGATAGAGTGCTTCAAGAGGGCTGACGCAATTTGCGTGCCTCGTTCACGCTTTGCTCCAGTTAAGACGACGGCAGATTTATTCACGCTTCGTTCAGACGCCTATGAGACCACCAAAGACGGGCGTGTAGCCTTAGTTAAAGAGCGCGAAGGTAAGCCGCCAGTGGTGAGTCTGAGCGATGAATATAAGTTGGTCGATAGCCTCGAAGGGCTAGGTATTCCCTCCTTGAAATTGGCAACGAAACTGACTCTCAATGGGCCAGTGCGCTTTGGCGATATGGTAGAAATCCGCGGTACTGTTAGCTTTAGCAATGAGAAACCCGCAACGTCTTGGATTGCTAATGGACTTTACCGAGACGAAGATGTTGTCCTCTAACCGGGACGATTCATTTATTTCATGCAATTTAAAAGGCTGATTCATTTTAGGGGGAGCTCTTTTGTTTAGAAGGATATTTACGTGTTTTTGTTAGGATGTGCGAAATTGTGAAGGTATCTGACTTTCTGCGCTTGCTATCGTTTAAAAATAACGTCACTAAATCGAAGCAATGGAACAATTTGGCTCTCTCAATATCCCAAAGTCTGGCTACAAAGCCGTTATTTTCGACCTCGATGGTACACTCGTAGATTCCATGCCAGCGCATTTCCAAGCGTGGTGTGAAGCTCTTGCAATCAATGGAGCACCTAAGGATGTTTTTCCTGAGGATGTATTTTACTCAATGGGCGGACGCCCCACCAAGGATATCGTGCAAGTGATCAATGGTGAGTTTAACCTCGATCTTGACCCGGCAGCCGTGTCCTACTCTAAGCGTAAAGCCTTCCTCAATCGGCTCGACCTAGTTGAACTGAATGAAGACGTGGTAAGTTTCGCGAAATCTCTGCGAGGAAAAGTACCTATGGGTATTGCTTCCGGTGGAAGCCGCAAGGTTGTGGAAGAAACGCTCAATGCTTTAAATCTCAGTGAGTTGTTCGACGAAGTGGTGACTGCTGATGATGTGGCGTGTGGTAAGCCCGCTCCTGATGCATTTTTGAGCTGCGCTGAGCGACTAAATATTGCTCCAGAAGATTGCCTTGTGTTAGAAGACGCAGCACCTGGAATCATGGCGGCTCAGCTTGCTGGTATGCAGGTTGTCACTGTGCCGGCTGTAATGCACATCGTGAAGTAAGCTATAGGCTTACTTGATATATTTTCAAAATGCTCGAAGTCCTAACGACTTCGAGCATTTTTTATTATTATGAAAATCCGAGTGGAAAAATAATGTTGAGAACCATTGTTAGGAAGAAATTGAAGATAAGGATGGCGAGTGAGGAGAGCACCATGGCATTGGTGGTTCCTCGACCTACTCCTACAGCTCCATTGTTTGCTTTGAGTCCTTGGTGGCAAGAGATAAGGACAATGAGCATACCGAAGACAAAGCCTTTGATGATGGCGATGCTGATATCCGAAAGATCCGTGTGCTGGCTCATGTGATAGAGCCAATAGGCTGAGGAGACGTGGAAAATTTGTGTGGCCACGATCCATGCTGAGAAGATTCCAAAAAAAGCGGACTCAGCAATCAAGAGAGGGGTGGAGATAGCCATTGCACAAAAGCGTGGGGTCACGAGGTAGTCAACAGGGTGGACATCCATCGAGCGTAGAGCATCGATTTGCTCGGTGACCTTCATCGTGCCGATCTCTGCGGACATTGCCGCGCCCACGCGTCCAGCCAGCATGAGGCCAGTGATGGTGGGGCCTAGCTCACGGAGCATACCGACACTGACAAGAGCTCCTCCCATGGTTTCCATCTTCATCTGAGATAGCTGGAATAAGGCCTGGGCAGCGAGGACTGAGCCCGTAAAGGCTCCAGTGACAATAACGACAGGCTGGGAGCGGTAGCCGATCTCGGCGATTTGTTTTACAAATTGATGGTAGCAAAACTTCCCTTTAAACAATGAGATGGCTACTTCGCTGACTAGCTTGCTGAGCTCTCCCAAGTAATTGAGAAAGCTGAGAATGGGGGTTCCTATGAGGCGAAGTGCTAGCACAGAGTTTTTTTAGAGGGAAAAGGTGAGAGGAGAAAGCAAAAAGGGGCCTTCGACTTCTGCAGGTGCTGGTTATTTAAGAACCTAGAGTCGTTTTAGCTCCTATTTAAGTGGAGTCGTCTAGCTCCTTTTTAAATTGAGGTGAACAGTTAGAGAGTGTTATTTATCTGATGTGCCTTTCAGAGCGCGCATCATTTCGTTTCGCTGTTGTTCCTGCTTTTTGAGCTGTGACTGGAGGTTGTCGGTGACGTTATCGGCTGTGCTTTTTTTAGGATCTGGGGTGAGGGGTGTGGTAATCCCATTTTCAGTGGGCTTGGCAGCCTCTTGTGCGCTACGGAGCGTGTCCAGTGCGGTTGTGAGCTCTTCGACCTGAGGCTTCGGGTTTGCTTTGCTGACGTTATCGGTGAGCATTTTTGTGATAAAAAGGTAACCGCCGCAAACGACTGCGGAAGAGATTAAGATGAAGGGGAGAAGCGAGCTGTTTTCTGAAGAGGACATGGGTCAGTGTTCCACAGAAAATAGGAGGATGCAATACGCTGGAAACTTACACGATCGGTTTTTGACTTTTTGGAGAAAGTTGTCCATCTTCACCGCCCGTCGCATTGGCGGACACAGTTATGGGAAAGACACTCTATAAAAAGACATGGGACGCGCACAGCGTTGGAATCTTAGAAGATGGACGCACACAGTTGTTCATCGGTTCACACTTGATTCACGAAGTAACCTCGCCGCAGGCCTTCGGTATGATCCGTGATCTGGGACTAGGCGTGAAATTCCCACAACGCACATTTGCCACCGTTGACCACATCGTCCCAACGACGAACCAAGTTCAGCCATTCGAAGATAATCTCGCTGAGGCGATGATCAATGAGCTGAAAAAGAATGTGGAAGAATATGGGATCAAATATTTTTCACTCAACACAGGCATGCAGGGCATCGTCCACATGGTTGGGCCTGAGCAGGGAATCACCCAGCCGGGAACCACGATTGTTTGTGGTGACTCACACACAGCCACGCACGGAGCATTCGGAGCGATCGCTTTTGGTATCGGAACCACTCAGGTGCGTGACGTGTTAGCGACTCAGACTCTCGCGATGGACGCGCTCAAGGTGCGACGCGTGAATGTGCATGGTAAGCTCAAACCTGGTGTTTACGCCAAGGATGTGGCGCTTCACATCATCCGTCACCTCGGAGCAAAAGGCGGTATCGGCTTTGCGTACGAATACGGTGGTGATGTGTTTGATAACATGACCATGGAAGAACGTATGACGGTCTGCAACATGTCCATCGAAGGTGGCGCGCGTTGTGGTTATGTGAATCCAGATCAAGCAACATACGACTACCTCAAAGGCCGTCCATACGCGCCGAAAGAAGACGAGTGGGATGCCGCTGTCGCGCGCTGGGATAGTTTCGCATCTGATGCGGATGCTGAGTACGACGATTTAGTCGATTTCGCAGCTGAGGACATCGAGCCAACAGTGACTTGGGGAATCTCTCCAGACCACGGTGTCGGTATTTCCGAGCTTATCCCAGATCCAGCGAAGGCTGAGACTCCTGAGGAAAAGGTCAGTATCGAAGAAGCCCTCGAGTACATGAAGCTCCCAGCAGGAACACCTGTGAGTGAGATTCCAATCGACGTGGCATTCCTAGGATCATGCACCAATGGTCGCCTTTCTGACTTCCGCGAAGCTGCTAAAATTCTCAAAGGCCATAAGGTCGCTGACGGCGTGAAAGCGATCGCCGTCCCCGGTTCTCAGATCACTGCCCACCAATGTGAGCAAGAAGGAATCGACCAAATTTTCCGCGACGCTGGATTTGAATGGCGCCAGGCCGGTTGCTCGATGTGTCTTGCGATGAACGCGGATAAATTGGTCGGAGATCAAATCTGTGCATCATCCTCTAACCGCAACTACAAAGGCCGTCAGGGATCACCCACTGGCCGCACTATTCTCATGAGCCCCGCAATGGTCGTAGCTGCAGCCGTCAACGGAAAGGTCAGCGATGTCCGCGAACTGAGTAGCTAATCACAGTAAATATTTAAGAGCCTCAGCTGAGAAATCGGCTGAGGTTTTTTTTGCTTTTTAGGGAGCTAATAATGTATAGTGTGAGTGATTATCTAGCAGGGTCAGGGCGTCCTATTTGACTGGTGCTCTGAGAGATAGAATCGATAAAAACTATGAATTCTACATATATTATATTTGGTGCAGCAGTGGTAGTTAGCTTTGGTGCGGGTTGGATGCTGAAGTCTACTCCAGATGTTAGGCCGGCCGCAGTCACTTCGTCGGTGGCTTCAAAAAACGATAAGCAGCCTCGGCCAAGCAATCTAGGCGAGGCTCAGTCTTCTGAATCTAAAGCAAACAGCCCACGGAAGTCCGTGTCTCAGTCGACGGGTGAATCCGGTGATGAGGCAACAACTCCAAAGGATACTGAACGTGAGAAACGACGCGCGGATTTTCGTAAACAAATGGGCACACGTATGATCGATAGGCAGAAAGAGAAATTTGATACTAAGATCGCAAACCTTGTGGATAAACTGGGCCTAACACCACAGCAAGAGGAACAACTCCGAGCGCATTATGCAAAAAAGACAAAAGCATATGAAGAGCTAATGGCTGGAGGTTTTGAAAATATGCGAAGCTTGGAGGGGATGGAGAAGGTGGCTGCTGTCATGGGTGACGGTGACCTCGCAGCTGCTATGGCAGATATTTTGAGCGATGAGCAACTGGGGGATTATGAAGCCCTTAAATCGAGTGAGCGTAAAAATGGCATCGAGACCAAGGCAATGAAATCAATGGCGAGTATACAAGGGATTATGAATCTAGATGATACGCAAAAAGATGCAGTCTACGATATCCTCTACTCCGAGGCGGAAGTGGGTGCTGATAAGAAGTCGCCGATGTCTTCTATGATGTCTTCCTTTGGTGGCGGTATGATGGCGCATGTCGACACCTCAGTCATTGAGAAGCGTATGGTCATTGAGGCTGATGAGTCGCTCGATGCCGATCAAAAGAAGCTAAAGGTCGAAGAAATGCAGAAAGCTAGCCTGGATGCTAAAGTCAGCCGATTCGACGGGATTCTAACTGAACCACAGCAAAAACAATACCGTCAGAGCCTTGAGAGCCAGAGTAAATGGATGCGTGGCTGGGGAGGCAGAAGGGGTCGTTAAGAGTGGCGTAGGGTTTGAGTATGTTGAGTTTTTTAGCAGTACTGCTAGGTGCGAGGTTTCTGCTAAGTGGAATGTGCCGAGATGTTTAAGCTCTGGTAAGTAAAGTCTGATGACTTTGATCCTTTATTATCGCGACCACGCGGTCTCACATGACATTCAGACCTTTGACAACCCGAGGGTAGGAGGGGATATGTGTGGCGGTATAGTCTAGCCTGAAAAAGACCTTGAGAACATGATGAGTGCTCGTACATTGAGTGAGACTCATGTTACTGATCGAAAATTTTATAGAGCTCTTCATGGAATCAGCACCCTGGTTGATGCTGGGCTTGTTTATAGCGGGGATGATGCGGGCTTTCTTGCCTAGCGATTTATTAGCAAAGCACTTGGGGAAACCTGGAATCGCGAGCGTGATCAAAGCTGCTTTGATTGGAGCTCCTTTGCCATTGTGTTCCTGCGGCGTGATCCCTGCTGCGTTGGGACTTCGCAGAGCGGGTGCCTCAAAAGCTGCAACGACTTCTTTCTTGATATCTACTCCTGAAACGGGCGTGGATTCGATTTCTGTTTCCTACGCGATGCTTGGACCGTTCATGGCAATTGTGCGGCCTATCGCTGCGATTGTGAGTGCTATAACCGCAGGATTTTTAGTGGGACGAGACGAAGAGAGAAAGCCTGCGCCGAAGAAGGCGTGTTGTTGTGAAAAGGAAGAGGTCATAGAGAAAGAGGTTTCGTGCTGCAGTGAAGAGAGAGCATCAAAGAGGGAGAGTGTGATGAGCAAATTGAAGAGTGGATTGCGATTCACTTGTGTCGATTTGGTGAAAGACATCACTCTTTGGTTGATGGTGGGTCTGGTGTTTGCTGCCTTTGTGAAAACTTATGTGCCGAATGAATTTTTAGCGCAGTGGGGAGATGGATTTTTGGCATTCGTGGTGATGGCTCTCATCGGAGTGCCTATGTATATTTGCGCAACGGCTTCTACGCCGATTGCCGCCGGCTTGTTGTTCTCAGGAGTTTCACCCGGAGCGGTTCTGGTCTTCATGTTAGTGGGGCCAGCCACGAACTTAGCGACGATGGGCCTAGTAAAGGTCGAGCTCGGAACCCGTGCGTTAGTGGCGTACCTGACTGGTGTCATTGGAGTGGGTTTCGCCTTCGGGTATCTGACTAACTACATTGCTCAGCGAGGTCATATCGATGTGGCAACTCAAGTGGAACATGTGCATGCAATGGGGATGACGACAACGCATTACACTCTGAGTGTAGCTCTAGCGGTGCTCATGCTCTCTAGTATTATTGCGAAACTTAGAGCTCGTTTTGCTAATTAGCGTTCAGCAGACGGCACACTAAAATAGTGGGTCTTATTCAGTCAAACTGACGATCAATCCGATAAAGAAGCGTGCTCTTCATAAGCACGATTTTTTGTTTCTAACTATACCGCTCAGTCACAGTCTTTACGATCCGCTGTCTCATACATTGATGGGCGGGATCTTGATCATAGCGTTCGTGCCACATCAGATAGAGCGGCATAGGATCAGTTTTGATAGGCAGTGGAGACCATGCCAGTGCTTTGATCGAGCCATGATCCATCACACCTAGCTGAGTGCTGATGAGATCTGTGTCCTTGTTATGATCCTAGCTTCGGGTCGTAACAGACGAACTCTACTGAATTCCCATCGGGAGCATGAAAGTGAATGGAACGCCAACTGAACTGCTCGTACTCCTCAAATTCAAAATGAATCCCCAGAGCTTGCAGTCTGGTCACTTCAGATTCAAAACTCTCTTTTTCCATGGCAAAGGCATAGTGATGAAGGGTGCCTACCGTTGCGTCAGCCTTACCTGGATGAATATTTTTTGGACCTCTAAATTTCTTAGACTTATCCAAGATAGCTAGCATTTGAGGATGGCCTTCGAAATCTTCTGAAACTTTGAAGAAGTGGTTGGTGCCGAATTTTAGAGCAGCTCAAGGCCGATCACATCAGTGTAGAATCGCACTAGTTCGGAGACGTTCTCAGTTCGGAGAACTATCTCTTCTAGTCGTTTAGGTGCCGGTTTCATGGTGTTATAAGGGAAAATACACCAAGCATTGGTGATTAGTGTCTCTTAGTTTTGTTGGGCGGAATTGCCGTCCATATACTGTGATTTATTCAACAAGGATCTACATCATTATACTCTAACATATTTAAATGTCATTAATGAGTAGAGTGTGATACGAATGCTTAAATCAAAAATTCTATGAAAATATTAAAAAAATCCCTAACATTGATCACTGGAACGCTGGTCGTATCCACAGCTCTCACCACCTTTATGAGCCCTGTACAAG